>DIEY01000005.1 GCA_002418865.1 Bacteroidales bacterium UBA5762
CTCGGTTATTACGGGCTAATACAGAAGGGAATATTTCAGATCCTATCATACGGTATTACAATTTATTAGATACAGGCAATTATATTATGTCCGATCGGATAATAACTGATGCTGCTTTTTCTATTCCTATCAGACAATCGCAAGAATCGGGTTTTTTACTTCAATGTTATGACTCTGGAAATGTTAATAAAGTTCTAATATCCAGACTATTGTCTAGAAGAATAGGAAAAGAATATATGAACGGAATTAACAGAAGCGAATCCATAAATAAATTGATTATAATTGAGAAAGACGAAATATTGGGCTTGATATTTTATGAAAATGGAGACAGGTTATTTAAATCACATCTAATAGAAAATATTTCTAGCAGAGAACTTCCTTATTTGCAAGGAATCAAGGTGTTGTATAATGATTTTGACAATCTGGAATATCATATAATTCCCATTAGTGAATATGAAAATATAGAAAAACTGGTTTTTCAAAGTTTTACAGCAAAAGGTAAATCAATGAAAAATACCTACTATGACAAGGAATGGATTGTTATTAAGAAATATCTCCGCGATGATAAAAATATAAATAAAAGTGAGGTGGAGAAAACGTTCATAAATCATACTCTCCAAGCAGAGTTATTCAATGACGAAAATGAGGTGACAGTAAATAAGTGTATTATAGTACATTACTTGCATAATGATTTACAATTAAGTATTAAATTGGTCGAAAATCACAATGGAGATTTGAAAACAGTAAATGGTGTACAGATTGTAAATTCTCAATCTCCGTTAGGTGTGTCATTGTTGGGCAAAAAAGAAGGAGAGATAGTGAAAATTGGGACGTCGAACAAAGAGGTCAGAATAGTCAAGATATTTGATTCGTAAATCGTACAGAAGGCAGCATTGTGTTCAAATAAATATTAACTAACTTCGGGTTCAAATCTGATTAACACCAGGTGTTGACTACAAACAAAAAATAAATGACAAAGGAACAGGAGAGAGATGAGTTGCACAGAACCATCTGGAAGATAGCGAATGATCTGCGCGGAAGCGTGGATGGTTGGGATTTTAAATCGTATGTGCTGGGAATGTTGTTTTACAGGTTTATTTCTGAAAACCTGACAAATTATCTCAACAAGGAGGAGCAACGTGCAGGGAATATTGATTTTGACTACACGAAAATCGCGGATGAAGATGCAGAATATGCAAGAGATGAAACCGTTTTAGAGAAGGGTTTCTTTATCCTCCCTTCGGAGTTGTTTGTGAATCTAAATAGCAAAGCAAAGAACCACGACAACCTGAACGAAACGCTAAGTACAGTTTTCAAGAATATAGAGAATTCGGCCAAGGGTGCTTCCAGCGAAGACAGCATGAAGGGTCTCTTTGACGATATTGACGTGAATAGCAACAAGTTGGGGGCTACTGTAAAGAAACGCAACGAGCTGCTTGTAAAGATCATGGACTCCATTGCTGGTTTACGTTTGGGTGACTACCAGGACAACAACAACGATACTTTTGGTGATGCATATGAATATCTGATGACCATGTATGCCGGGAATGCAGGTAAATCGGGTGGGGAATTCTTTACACCTACCGAAGTGTCCGATTTGCTGGCAAAAATAGCTGTGGTCGGTAAAAAGCAAGTTAACAAAGTATACGATCCTGCCTGCGGATCCGGATCGCTGTTGCTGAAATTTGCCAAAGTGTTGGGTAAGGGAAATGTGCGTCAGGGATTCTTCGGACAGGAGATCAACATCACCACCTACAACCTTTGCAGGATCAATATGTTTCTGCATGATATCAATTACGAGAAATTTGATATAGCCCATGGCGACACACTGAGGGAGCCAAAACATTGGGATGACGAACCTTTCGATGCTATCGTATCCAATCCGCCTTACTCCACCAGATGGGAGGGAGATGACAACCCGATATTGATAAACGACCCTCGTTTCTCACCTGCAGGAGTATTGGCTCCCAAGAGTAAGGCCGACCTTGCTTTTACCATGCATATTCTGAGTTGGTTGTCCACGACCGGAACAGCTGCCATTGTTGAATTTCCCGGAGTGCTTTACAGAGGCGGTGCAGAACAAAAGATCAGAAAATATCTGATCGACAACAACTATGTAGATGCAGTACTCCAACTGCCGCCCAATATGTTTTTTGGTACCAGCATAGCCACCTGTGTGATTGTATTAAAGAAGAGCAAAAAAGAAAATAAAACCTTGTTTATTGATGCATCGAATGAATTTGTACCGGCCGGCAATAAAAACAAGTTGGGTGAGGAGAATATAGAGACCATTTTAAACGCCTATATTGACCGAAAAGATATCGACCACTTTTGTCAATTGGTGGATATTACCGTGATTGGAGAAAACGATTATAATCTGTCGGTGAGTAGTTATGTAGAGAGGGAGGATACCCGTGAGGTTATTGATATTGAAAAGTTAAATGCTGAAATAGCTGAAATAGTAGAACGGCAGACGATATTAAGAAAAGAGGTTGATACGATTGTAGCGGAATTGGAGGGTGCTGAATAATAAAATCCAACGGTTCGGAATTTCCGAATAGTTCAGTGGTTGTTCGGTAACTCCGAACAATCATGTAGGTTAGTTCAAAAATGGTATAGAATGAATACAATAGAAAAACTGATACAGGAACATTGTCCAGATGGAGTGAAGTATAGGGAGCTGAAAGAAGTGGCATATATAGGTACAGGCAGTACCAACGGAAATGAAGCTACTGAGAAAGGAAAATATCCATTGTTTGTGCGTTCTAAGACTGTTAAAATGATTGACACCTATGAATTTGATGAGGAAGCAATAATAATTCCTGGAGAGGGTGGGATTGGTGAAATATTCCATTATGTAAACGGAAAATATGCACTGCATCAAAGAGCATATAGGATTAATATTTTTACTGAGGAAATTTTAGCGAAGTTCATCTATTATTATATGATGGCTAACTTCAAAAAATTTATCTTACAAAAAGCCGTTAACGCAACTGTTAGTTCAATTCGTAAACCGATGATTGAAAAGTTTACTATTCCAATCATTCCTCTTCCTATTCAACAAGAAATTGTAAATATTCTTGAAAAATTCAATCAGCTGGAGGAAGAATTGAATGCAGAACTTGAAGCAAGGCGTAAACAGTATAATTTTTATCTTAACCAATTGATGGGTTTTGATGTAGTGAAGTTGAGTGGAAGACCTTAGGTGAGGTTGGTGAGTTTATTAGAGGTAATGGACTTCAGAAAAAAGACTTCACGGAAACAGGAGTAGGTTGCATTCATTATGGTCAAATTTATACACATTATGGTATTTCTGCCGTTGAAACAAAATCTTTTGTGACTCCAGAACTCGCTAATAAATTAAAAAAAGCGAAGAAAGGTGATTTAATTATTGCAGGCACAAGCGAAAATGTTGAAGATGTTTGTAAGGCCGTTGCTTGGTTAGGAGATGACGAAATTGCGATTAGTGGTGATGCATTTATTTTTACTCATGATCAAAATTCAAAATATATTTCATATTTTTTTCAATCGGCATTTTTTAATGATCAAAAAATTAAATATACTACAGGTACTAAGGTGATTAGGGTCTCAATTTATAATTTGGGAAAAATAGTGATTCCAATCCCTCCCCTTCAAGAACAAGAGCGCATCGTTTCAATTTTAGATAAATTTGATGCTTTAGTAAATGATGCTACAATTGGTATTCAGGCTGAGATTGAGGCGAGGCGCAAACAGTATGAGTATTACAGAAATAAATTGCTTACTTTTAAAGAATTTGAGGAAGTTGGTTAGTATTACTACCCAACTGGTTAGTGCCACTACTTGATGGATAAATGAATCAATTATTATCTGCTCTCAGATAGTGCAAAATTTCCGTAATAATGCACTGTTATAGTGCAAAAATATTATCTTTGTAAAAAACATCGATATGAATAAGCTGTTTGAATACTCCAATAAGCTGGTAAATGAGGTTCATACCAACTTTTTCCGTTATATGTATGATGAGATTAACTGGAATAATCGCATGATATGTTTGATTGGTCCGCGAGGTGTAGGTAAAACAACCCTGGTACTGCAATACATCAAACAAAATCTAAAACCTGTAGATACGTTGTACGTGACAACTGAAGACTTTTATTTTGTAG
>DIEY01000077.1 GCA_002418865.1 Bacteroidales bacterium UBA5762
CGCACAAAACGTGTGGAAACCGTAAATGCATAGGGTGCAGTGATCAAACTGCACATTTTTTAGGAAATTTTTACTTCAATCTTGATCGATAATTTATTTTGATAATTAATTTAGCCCGATAATTTTTAAAATTACCGCTACAATCAAATCAATAAGAAAAACAACTAAAATGTTTACTAGAGGATTATCTCGTAAATCACCTTTTATTGCCCGATTAATGAATGAAAGGAATGTTGCTGTCTCTCTTTTATTAACCGATAATCCTGTTGGGGTAGAAAAGAATCGATAAAACCAGTAAATTGATAACAGGATAATACCAAAGTCAAATAAGGGTGATATTTTTAATGTTTTCTGAAGAAAACCTAATTTTTGTGCAAAGAAATGTATTGTTTCTAATCCCAGAAGAAAGAATGCAATTAACCCCGTTATTGAATATTTAAGGTTTGATGATTCTTTTAATGTTAGGTAAGAATAAAAAAAATTTATTAATCCATATACTCTTGAAGGATCTGGAGACTGCACATAAATCTGGGAGGGAACACTATGACCACTTGGAAATGTATTATCGTTGAATTTTGTTTCTTTTGATGTATTAACAAAAAGAATCTTTATTTGATCTTTTAATTTTTCATTAATCGCAACAAAAATTACTGCCGGGTAGTTCCGCTCTTGATCTATAAACTCTTTATAAGGAATTTCTAGATGCGTTATTTTTTCCTCAAGTGAATTTTGTTGATCGAGACTTGTATTAAAAAAATCCTTATCAATTGGAATTTTAAATGTACTTTTATTAAAACCTGCTTCTTGTAAGTCGGTAACTAATTTTGTAATAAATGCAGAATCCCATTGCCTATTTCCACCTATTTCTTTTCTTAAACTAAACATAATCCCTCCTTACCCCATTATTAATCTATCGATATTTATTATTATAATTCGCTCTCAATTCTCTAGATCAGCATCTAGTTACATATTACGATGAGTATATTCATTTTTCAAAATTTGTATACTAGATAATGTAACTCTAATTTAAATTATCAAATTCCAATTTATTTTTCTATAGAAATTAATACTTTTTTCTCAACATATAATAAAGCAAATCAATTTCACTTGGGAGGAAAATACATGATAAAAAAGAAGATTTCTGGGCAACGTACTGTTTTGACTTATGATTATCTCTGGCATAACAGTTTTTATAGTCTGGAAACTGCTAAGAATACGAACAAAGGTAGATTCTATAATCTAATGACTTCTGAAGTGTTTGCATGTTTTTCTATCGAAGCTTTTCTCAACCATATAGGCTCTATTAAAATATCAGAATGGTCATTAATTGAACGGTGCTTAAGTCCAAAAGAAAAATTAATATTAATTGCATCAAGAGCGAATAAAGCAATTGATTTCGGGAAAAGACCATATCAGAGCCTTATTGAATTATTTACATTTAGAAATTTCATTGTTCATGGAAAAACTGAAATAATACAATTCAATGGCGAATTGACAAAAGAGGACTCTCCAGTATTACCAAATACTAAAATGGAAGAATACATATCTTTGGAAAAAGCTCAAAAATATTTAGACGATAGTGAGAAAATTATGAAAAATGTTCACGCATTTTTTAATAAAGATGAATTTGTTTTGGGTGTTCCAGAATTTTCTAATTGGCTCATCACTCAAGAGTAATTTTCAGATAATGCTATTTGCGGTATCTTTTATAATTATTGTTTGGGTTCCGTGTATAGAATTTGTCGCTCTACTGTACTCTATCTGATTTCGATCTCTCCTGCAGAGGGTCCAATTGAGAAAGCGCCCTGTTCCCACAAAGTGAAATATGTGATCCGATTCAGTAAGATACCAGCCTATCAGCATCAGTTTACGTTAATTAGAAAAGATTTCCAAGCATAGGTAAATAACAATCCATGCTTGGATGATCATGTTTTTTTTATCTAGGTTGAATTCGCCACCAAAAATGCTAAAATGTAACTAGTGTGACAAAGGAGGAGATGATGTCAAAACAAGAATATATTATCAAAACAGGGGATAATTGGGAAAACCTCGCAAAAAAGTTCAATAGCACTCCGGAAATATTAGCATCTCTAAATAATAAAGATTTATCAAAATCCCTGGAAGTCGGGGAAAAAATTTATTTACCGCAGCAAACTCTGCGAATTGATGTTGGTAATGATTTACTTGCCTATAAGCAAATCAATCAACGCTTGCTTTCTGATAAAGACTTCCGCCAGGAATTCCTCGCAAATCCTCAAAAAATTCTTGAAGAAAGTGGAGCTTCGATTTCTCGAGATCTAATACCAGATGATTTTCCGGTTCTCCGCTTGATGGATGATCAGGAATTTAAATCCATTGCTCAATCAAATAATTACATTGAAATCCGAAAATACCTGGCAGAAAAATACCCGGAGCTTACTCGATCCGCAACAGAATCTATTCGCAAAGGGGATGAAATTGAACCCGCCGATGTTGTAGTTGCGATCGATGTGGCAGTTGTAGTTGCTGTACCTGCGATTGCAGTCGCTGATCCTATTGTCTAAACCGGTATCTTTCATTGTTCCCACTTATTCTGGGTGTCATCACAACCTACAAGTGTCCTCTGCAGTGTGAGCATTGTTGCTTTGATTGTGGACCTCACAGAACTGGGGTCATAGACGCCGAAAAGGTAAAGAAAGTCATTGATCTGCTTTCATCAATGACCAGCATAAAATGCGTTGCATTCACAGGTGGAGAGCCATTATTGCTGGGGTCAACGCTCTATGAACTAATTGCCCATGCAGTAGGCAGGGGATTGAGAACAAGAGTTGTAACAAGCGCTTATTGGGGAAATTCAGTCCAACAGAAACAGAAAACCATCGATAAATTATTATCCGCAGGTTTGCATGAGCTAAATATATCTACTGGTGACTTCCATAAACAATTTGTGCCTGTGGATCAAGTTTGTGAAGTTGCATTTGCTTCAGCGCTTGCTGGAATATACACGATGATTGCCGTTGAACATCATCCAGATAGTGAGATCAATAAAGAATTTATCGTCCAAAAAATAAAAAATATCGCAGGGGAAACAAAACTCTCTAAACCCATCCGAGTCTTAGAAAATATCCTTGTTCCAACCGATCTGGAATATCTTGAAAATAAAACGCTGCCCTCAAATACAGAAACCAGGAAAGAGTACGGATGTAAGAATATTTGTATTAATTTGTCTTTGCTCCCCACGGGGGAAGTCTATGCTTGTTGTGGATTAACCATACAAAAAATCCCCGATCTCAAACTAGGGAATCTTGATGATCTGCTGGCAAATAAAAATGAAAGGGAGCTTGAAAACTTCCTCTTTAATAATCTCTTACATCTTTGGCTAGCCATCGATGGCCCTGAGATCATGGCAAGATTCGTTGAAAAAGAATCAGGAGTGAAGATTCTGGATGAAAAAATGGAACACCGTTGTCATCAATGCCTTGCCATGTTTTCGTCTCCAAACACTCGTGAAATTCTGAATGGATTAGCTTCTCAAGAAAAAACAAGAATCCTTTTAAATTTTTTTCAGCAGCAGGATTTCTATAGTAAAAACATATTATGAGAGTATTTTTTGCTACCTCACCTTTTTTTCGTACCACTGACACAAGGTCAGTGCATTATTTTGAATCTCTTCCAGGTATCTTTCTATTGTCAGAAATTCTACGCTCAAAGGAATGTGAGGTAGAGATTGAACTAAATCTGGATGTAAAACTTGCAGAATCTCCCCAAGAACTAGTTCAGCGTGCGCTGCACGCTGACTTTATTTGCCTATCTGCAAGCTCATTTAGTTGGGGTTACGTCAGAGATTTTTTAACATTGTTATCTCCTGATTCCTATCCTCCAATTCTGCTTGGGGGAGTACATCCAACATTGGTTCCAGATTATCTGGTTCGCACTTCTCCCGTTGATTTAACTGTAGCGATTGGTGAAGGCGAAGAGACTATTGTCGAATACTTGGAATACCTTCAAAGCAAACGAGACCGAAAAAGCATAAAGGGTATTTGCTATCAAGAAAACGGTCAAATCATCATGACAGAAAAACGTCCCCTGTTCAACACAAAAGAGCTTGGCCAAATACCACCCATACGGTGGGATGATTATCCCGATAAAATCAGATTTTTAGCCGTGCAAACCTCACGCGGATGTTTAATGAATTGCGCATTCTGTTCCATACCCTTTCGAAATAGCTGGCGCCCTTTTCCCCTTCACCATATCCTTTCTTCTTTAGAATTAGGGCTAGAAAAAATGTCGGGCGATGGTCTACAATCTGTTGTTTTTGCGGATGATTGTTTTACTGCTGATATGGCCATTGCCTCAAATATATTGAAAGCAGTAAAAGAGAAATTCCCAAATGTGCGATTAAACTTGGAAGCCCGTGTTCGTGACCTATTAAGACCAGGTTTCTTAGAGAAGATTAAAGAAAGCCCTTCGCAAGTTATCCAGGTAGGTGTCGAATGTGGATATAATGACGGACTGCGGAAAATTCGAAAAGGGCTAAATATCGAAGATGTTAAAGAATTATGCATTCGGGCAAATGAACTGGGAATTGGGCATCGGATACGTTATTCCTATATAATCGGTTTTCCTTGGGAACAAGTAGATGAGATCAAAGCTACAATAGATTTTGCTTATAGAATTGTTACCAAATATGATGGGATAATCCAAATAAATTGGTGGATAGTCGTACCCGGTAACTCTCTTTTTCAATCTACAGTAGATAAATATGGGATAGACGAATCCATTTTTGACCATGCAGAGTGGAGTGTAAGTGAAGATATATTCTTTCAAACACATCCATGGTTAACTGTAGATTTGGTTAATTATTTTAAAGAATATGCAAACCTTTTAAAACTAATTAACTCTCATATACCAGCTATTGGATCAGTCTTCTCTGGTCCATGGAAAATACAGGATTAGTTATTATTGTTCAAATGGAAGTTTGAACTGCTTTTCTTCTTTGCTTTCCCATTTGAATGATCACCAGCAGCAAGCTGATCACTCCAACGATCAGGAATACCATACCTGCCAGTAGAAAATTGAACTCGGCTGTTTCCAATTCCATTCCAAAATGCGGAAGATTCACATAAAAGAATGGGGAAATGAAAATT
>DIEY01000016.1 GCA_002418865.1 Bacteroidales bacterium UBA5762
GATCATCATGAAAATGCCTATCAATGGGCAAGGCGGCGAAAACTAGAGTCACATCCTAAAACTGGTGCTGCCCAAATGGTAGAAGTTCGTGAAACTGTGCAAGAAATTATCGTCCCCACATATATTACTGAAGAAAGACTAAAACCACCTTTGTTTAAGAATCGGTCAGATGATGAATTATTAGGATATGGGGTACCACCCGAGTGGTTAGAGGATGTAAAGGAAGTTACGGAAGATACCCTTCTTGAATTAGCAGATCATTTACCGGCAGAGGCTTCAGAAGCATTATTGGAATTAGCCACCGGTGGAACACCAACAATTACAATTGCTACCGAAACAATTACAGATCCTTTTGAACATCCTGATGCCAAACGACGATTCCGCATGGTGAGCGATGTGGAAGAATTACAAATGGCACTGGAATATCCATGGGAAAAGTGGGCTGTCTTTCTGCACCCGGACCAAAGGAGTATCGCTACTGCTGATTACAACGGCCCTGCCCGTGTCTCCGGGTCAGCTGGGACAGGAAAAACGGTAGTGGCTTTACATCGAGCTGTACATCTGGCCAAAAATAATCCTGGATCCCGTGTACTTCTGGCAACCTTTTCTGAAACATTGGCCAATTCATTACGCAATAAATTGCGCACGCTGATTTTCAATCAACCACATTTGGGTGAACAAATTGAAGTATATGCAATGAATAAAATCGGAGAACATCTTTATAAGTCCAACAGAGGCAAAAATAAAGTCGCTGATTCAGAATTTATTTATCAATTATTGAAACAAGCTTCATCTCAGGTAAACGGGCATTCCTTCAGGCAACAGTTTCTAATGACTGAATGGGAACAGGTGGTTGATGCCTGGCAGTTGAATTCATGGGAAGCGTACCGCGATGTGTCCCGACTTGGCCGTCGTACCCGATTGTCAGAATCTCAAAGAAATATGTTATGGTCCATTTTTTCTTGGGTGCAAAACGAACTGGATCAGGCAGGTTTGATTACCTATGCCGGTATATTTGGATACCTGACAAAAGTTTACTCAGGTGGGCAACGCTCACCATTTGAATATATCGTTGTGGATGAAGCCCAGGATATTAACATTCCTCAATTAAAATTTCTGGCAGCTCTGGGAGCAAACCGACCCAACAGCTTATTTTTTGCAGGTGATCTGGGACAGCGTATTTTTCAGCAACCTTTTTCCTGGTTATCTTTAGGTATTGACATTCGCGGACGAACAAAGACATTGCGAATAAATTACAGAACTTCTCATCAGATCCGTTCCCAAGCAGACAAATTACTTGGCCCGGAAATAACAGATGTTGATGGAATTGTTGAAAAGCGCAACGAAACCATTTCTGTCTTTTCAGGTCCATCCCCAGAAATTGTGACCTATGAAAACGAAGAAGATGAAATTGCTGCGGTTTCAACCTGGTTAACCCATCGGTCAGAAGAAGGTGTTGTTTCAGAAGAAATAGGTGTTTTTGTCAGATCTGAAAATCAAATTCAAAGAGCTAAAACAGCGCTTGAATTAGCTGGATTAAATTATCGGATTCTTGATCAAAAAGTTGAAACTCAATCCGATTATGCTTCTTTATGCACCATGCATCTGGCAAAAGGTCTGGAATTTCGAACTGTGGTGGTAATGGCATGTGATGATGAGGTTCTCCCGCTTCAAGAACGAATCGAAACTGTAACAGATAATTCTGATTTAGAGGAAGTGTATAACACCGAACGACATTTGCTTTATGTGGCCTGTACGCGTGCTCGCGATTTTCTCTTGATAACTGGAGTAAATCCAGCTTCCGAATTTCTGGATGATATGCTGAAGGAAAATTTGTAAAGGTTGCTCAAAATTTTTGAAATTAAAATTTGTCTCTTGAAAAATTTAATCTAAGATCAAATTAATATCGATGCAATCAGACAGGCTAACAAAAAAACAGCCAAATAAAAATATGCAAGCAGTGAAGGCTTCAGGTTCAAAAATTGAAAACCGCCTTCAAAAAGCCCTTTGGAAAAAGGGTTATAGATATAGAAAGAATTATAAGCAGGTTTTTGGCAAGCCTGATATTGTTTTTATGTCCTTAAAAATAGCTGTTTTTTGTGATAGTGAGTTTTGGCATGGATATGATTGGGAAAACAGGAAAAATGATTTCAAATCAAACAAGGATTTCTGGATTAAGAAAATCCAAAGAAATATTGAAAGGGATTATGAGGTTAATCAGAAATTAGAAAAAGATGGTTGGATAGTCATTAGGATTTGGGGTAATGATATAAAAAATAATTTAGAAAATTGTATTGCAATAATTGAAGCTGCATCTGATTTTAGAAAATCAAAATAATACTAGCGATTAGAATTGAGTATATACTTAAAATATCAATTTTCAACGACTACCGAATTTTTAAATAATAAGTATGTTATATAATTAAATGTTAAATTATGAGTAACAAACTACCTATTAAAGTTTTTGATTTTTTCTCAGGTTGTGGAGGAACTAGCAAAGGGTTTCTCGATTCTGGAATGGATGTGGTTTTTGCATTGGATAATGATCCTGAAGCTGCTAATACCTACAAATCTAATTTGCCTGGTGTGTATTTTTTGGAGTCAAATATTG
The DNA here is from genome assembly GCA_002418865.1 of Bacteroidales bacterium UBA5762. Classification (GTDB taxonomy): domain Bacteria; phylum Bacteroidota; class Bacteroidia; order Bacteroidales; family TTA-H9; genus TTA-H9. The sequence continues at coordinate 2,612 of DIEY01000016.1, forward strand.
TTGACATAAAAGAAGAAATTCTTATTCCAATAATTAAAAAATATCAAGGCTCCCCTCTTTTATTTTCTGGATGTGCTCCCTGCCAACCATTTACCAAACAAAACACTAAACGATCAACTGATCAAAAACAAATTTTCTTGTTGAGTGAGTTTCAGCGATTTGTGAAATATTTTCGTCCTGAATATGTGTTTGTTGAAAATGTGCCCGGTCTACAAAGAGTTGAAAACAGAGATGGTCCATTTTCTGATTTTGTTGAAACGTTAAGTTCATTAGGGTATTTTCTTAAATATAATGTTATCGCCTCACAAGACTATGGAGTACCTCAAAGGCGCAGAAGGTTCGTGTTAATTGCAAGTAGGTTGGGGCCAATAGATTTTCCGACAAAGACACATGGTATTGGTACCCATAATCCCGATTATTCAACAGTTTTTGAATGGATTGGAGATTTTCCATCAATTAAGGCTGGAGAACTTCACCTTAATATTCCTAATCACAGAGCTGCAAACCTTTCTGAAATTAATTTAACTAGAATTCAATCAACTCCTCATGGTGGTAGTCGTCTAGATTGGCCATCAGAACTGAAATTGTCTTGTCACTCAAGCGGATACGAAGGACATACAGATGTTTATGGCCGCTTACGGTGGAATGAACCTGCCACGGGATTAACCACGCGTTGTATAAGCCTTTCAAATGGGAGATTTGGCCACCCCGAGCAGGATAGGGCTATAAGTGTTCGTGAAGCTGCTTCTCTTCAGACATTTCCTAGAGATTATATATTTTATGGAAGCTTAAGTTCGATGGCTCGACAAATTGGAAATGCAGTTCCTGTATTACTTGCAAAGAGATTTGGAGAAAATTTCAATCAGCACCTAACTAAATTTATACCATTGGAGAAAAATGGCAACATTTAAAACTCGGGCGCGCGCTCTGGATATGTTAGGTAGACAACAGATAGCAGGAATTCCGACAGCCATCAGTGAACTTTTTAAGAACGCTTATGATGCGTATGCGGATTTAGTTGAGGTCGATTTTTTTCGTGAAAGTGGATTGTTTGTATTAAGAGATGATGGTCTCGGTATGACTCTGGATGAATTTGAAGACCGTTGGTTAGTCATAGGTACAGAAAGTAAACTAGGAAAAGGAAAAGGAATCTCTACTGCTCGTATTGATACTCGAAAAGAATATCGCCCAATAATGGGGGAAAAAGGAATTGGTAGGCTTGCAATTGCATTGATTGGTTCTCAAATGCTGATTCTGACAAGAGCAAAAATAAATAATAACCCAGGTGATTTAGTAGCAGCATTTATCAATTGGGGGCTTTTTGAGTGTCCTGGAATCGATTTAAATGATATTGAGATCCCTATTCGAATTTTTAAAGATGGCACACTGCCTAACAGAAAAGATCTTGATGAAATGACCAATGTCGTCAAAAAGAACGTTCAAGATCTTATTGATAAATTTCCTAAAAACCTAGTAACAAAAATCATGGGCGATTTGATAAATTTCAAGTTTGATCCCTTAGAAATTGAATTATTTTTGAATCAAGCAACTAACGACTCTGATAAAAAAAGTTTATCTTTTTCAGAAGGTGGTTTTGGAACACATTTTTATGTACTTCCGACTAATGAAGCGCTTTTGTCTGAGATTGAAAAAGATTTTTCAGACAGTGGTAATTCTAAGATAAAACGTTTTCTTCTTGGTTTCAACAATACTATGCTACCCAATTTAAATGAACCGAAGATTCTTCCTTCATTTAGATATTGGAAGGATAGCTATAGTTTTATTGACATATTAAGCGAAAGGGAGTTTTTTACACCGGATGATTTTAATTCAACTGATATCCGAGTTTATGGAAAATTTGACAAATTTGGAACATTTACAGGAACTGTAGATGTATACGGAGACCAACAAAAATATTCTCTTCCTTGGAAAAATCAAGATAAACCAACTTCTTGTGGTCAATTTGAAATAGGTTTTGCGTATTTGCCCGGAAAACAAATCGACTCAAAGCTTCCTCCAGAAGATTATGCAAGAATAAAAAATAAGTGTGACAGAATTGGGGGGTTATACATTTATAGAGATGGTTTAAGAATTTTACCGTATGGCGATTCGGATTTTGACTGGCTACAAGTGGAAAAACGCAGAACTTTAGGAGCCAGCTATTACTTTTTTTCTTATCGCAGACTGTTTGGTGCTATTTCAATTTCTCATAAGGAAAATCAGGAATTATTAGAAAAAGCCGGGAGAGAAGGTTTCCAAGAAAATAGAGCTTACCGAGAATTTCGGGATATTCTTATCCACTTTTTACTTCAATTGGCTGGAGACTTTTTTCGCGAAGATTCAGAACATAATAAGAAACGAGAAGAATTAAGGAAATTGGAGAAAGCAAGAAAAGAAGGAGAAAAAATTCGAAAAGAATCACGAAAAATTTTTGCAGAATCTCTTAATGATTTCTTTTCTATTTCTGAATCAAATATATTGGTAAAAAACCGGGATGAAGTAATAAACTCCTTAAAAAACGATCTTGATAAAGCTAGCCATCAAATTTTCCCTGAGTATTTAGAATCGGACTTGGTTAAAGCTGAAATTAAAGCTAGACAACACCTTAATCGAATGCGAGAGGAATTAAGAATAGAAATACCATCAGGAATTGGTTTAACCGATGAATTGGAACACGATTGGCGAGCGTATGAATCAGAAATCGAGAAACTGGAAAGCGAATTCTTTCTACCCCTTGAAAATCAGATATCTCAAATCATGTTAGATTTTAATCAGAGATCGAATATTGAAATTGATCGGCGAAATCAGATTTTAAAATTGATTAAAGATATAACAAATACCAATAAGAATAAGATTAAAAATGAAATCACTGAGACCCAACAGGAATTCAAACTATTAGAAAAAAGATTTTTTCATTTAATTAATGAGATTAATCATGATGAAGAAAAAATATTAACCGAAGCTGAAATTAAAGTTGATCGGATGCTTTCAGAGAAATCAAGCGAAAAAGAATTAGAAGAAATAAGGCATGCATTGGAAAAAGGAATTTCTGATAACACAGACCAGTCTGAAGAAATTCTTCGACATATCAGAAACCAATTAATCCATCTTAATTGGAAACGTGATGAGGATGGTTACTTAATCGGAGAGCCGGAATTAAGCGCTGCGCTTGAAACTGAATTATTAGGGCTACAAGAACAATTCGATTCAAACCTTGAGTTGGCACAGCTTGGTATGGCGATTGAAGTTATTAACCATGAATTTAACCAAACCGTCAGAAATATTCGTATAAACCTCAATGGTTTAAAGCGCTGGGCTGACAAGAACCCTAAATTACTTCCACATTATCAAGATTTGCGCACTAGCTTTGAACATTTAGATGCTTATTTAACATTGCTCTCTCCACTCAGTCGTCGATTATATAGACAATCAACAGAAATTAAAGGTTCGAACATTGAGAATTTTCTTCGATCTTTATTTCTGGATAGTTTAAGTTTGTATAATATTGATCTTATAGTAACAGAATCGTTTCGTGATAAAGTTTTTTTGGGTTATCCTTCCACTTTTTATCCGGTATTTATTAACCTAATTGATAACGCTATATTTTGGTTAAGAGATAAAAAGGATTTTCCAAGAGAAATTTACTTGGAAAGTGATAATGATGATTTAATTTTTTCGGATAATGGTCCAGGGATATCGGACCGAATTAGAGAAAGAATATTTGATTATGGCTTTTCCAGAAAACCAGCAGGAAGAGGGCTTGGTCTTTATATCTCTAAAAGAGTGCTAAACAAAGAAGGTCTAGATCTCGAACTGATCAAATCACCAAGTGGTCGTGGTGCAACATTTAGAATAGGACAAAAAACAACAAATGGAACCCTTTAATAACCCGAGAGCTAAATAAATGGATACTAACTCACTTTTTTTTAAACGATCTAAGTCAATAGCGGAGGATTTTTTACAATCAGTTGTGATAATTGATGATTATATTTTCCGAAAATTCAATGGGCAAGAGACAAGTGAATTGATATCACCTACAGAAATGCCATTAATTGGGGTGGCAGATAAAGAATTGTCAAATAAATTTGAAGAAATGGAACTGAAACCACAAAGTACTGAGGGTGAGATTGGCACTCAGGAAATTGATCCAAAAATACTTGTTAGTAGTTTTGCAAAAAAGGGGATTGCTTGTTCCGTTATAGAACCTTCTAAAGACGAAATTGACATTTTTTTTGAGAACATTGGTTCTTTAGCTTTTAAAACAGACATAATCATTCTTGATTGGTATATTCATGATGAAAGTGGGAATAACACTTTAAAAATTTTTGAAGAAATTATCAAACAAAAAACCAATGGAACTAATCAACTATCCTTATTGGTTGTATATACTACTGCAAGCTCACAAGTACTTGAAATTTCGAAAATTCTTCAAGAAAAATTGCGGTCATTAATTTGTGAACCAAAAATTGATGATGATGGATTTACCTTAACGTCAAAAGGCATCCGAACTGTTATTTTTTTGAAACCAGAAAAAACATTTAAAGAATTTCCAGATAGATTAGTCGAATTTGATTGCTTAGCTGATAGAGTAATAATAGAGTTCACTAAAATGATTGCGGGATTAGTCCCAAATGTTGTATTAAAATCGCTTACAATTTTTCACCAAAATGCTTATAAAATATTAAATAAATTTTCTCCCATAATGGATGCTCCCTTTTTAACTCATCGGGTTTTATTACCTTCCCCTGAAGACGCCGAAAATTTTATACCTGAATTAATCACTGAAGAATTAAATGGCCTTTTGGAAGAAGCAAAGGTCTGCGAAGAAGTAAATTTAACAGCAATTGAAGAGTGGATTATTGCGCAAGAAAGCACGGGTGTTAATTTTTCAATGCGTGAAGGAAATGATAGCTTGATAAATTCACACCAAGACATTTTAGAATTACTAAGTAAAGGATTCATTAAATATATTTCCGATAAGTCTTTCGGCAATAATAGAAAAGATAATTTAAAAAAGAAAATTCACAAATTGCCTTTTACAAGAATGTTTAGGCTGCACAACTCAGATTCGAATTCATTGGATGAAAATTTTGCACATTTATCTTCTTTTCGTTCACATTACCAGGAATCAATACCTTTTTTGTCACAGGGAACTATTCTTAAAAAATTATCAAATAGTACGCAGGACATAATAGTATGCTTAACCCCTAGATGTGATAGTACTAGAATTAATTTCAGCCAGAACTTCCTCTTTTTAAAATTACAACCTAACAATGAAGCTTTCAGTATTGTGCTTGAAGACAATGGAACTTATAATCGTTACCAATTTGGAAAAAAGGCACACTTTCTTAAGGTTATCGAATTTGATAGTAATTGTCCTGAGAGAAAACTAGTAATTGGAATTAAAAAAGAAAATGATGTTTCAATTTATTTCCTTGATAAAGAAAATAATGAATATAAATGGTTAGGTGAATTGAAACAAAATCATGCACAAAGACTCTCTCATAATATTTCAACATCATTGTCTCGCATTGGATTAGACGAATCAGAATGGTTGCGGTTATGGGCAAAAGAAAATAATTGATTTAGATATCAATTATATTTTTGTTTTTTCATTAGAAAATTTTTCATAATAAGATTTTTGTCTTTTTTTGAATCAAGGATATATGTAATATTTAATTAATAATTATAAAATAAATTATGTCTGCAATCCATTTCCAAACAACCTACGACATCTCCCGTCAATACGACTTTATCAAATCCCGCGCACTGGAAATCCTAGGTGATTTTTATACTGACTCATCCATTTACTTCTTCAACGATGAGAAGAAAACACTGACCTTCACCTCTGAGAGGTTGATACCTCCAGTTGCCAGCGATAGAATGCGGATACTGCTGTTGTTCTCGAATCCACATCCGCATTTGATCCAGAAGGGAATGTTCCTGTCGCCATCGGTCAAAGGGAGACAGAGTTTTTTCTGGAAGGGAATGAAGGATGCAGGTTGGTTCAGTCTGCAGGAGGAGCGTCCTGCTCCCAGGCGATTGGCTGAGATATTTTTGAATCTTGAATATGAAAGTCCGTTTGAGTTGCTTTTCTATTGCTATTTTGCCTTTCCAACCC
>DIEY01000011.1:0-44214 GCA_002418865.1 Bacteroidales bacterium UBA5762
ATTACAAGCGAACTAAGAAATGAAAAAGATCAAGATTTTATTGGCCGAAGATGACAGAAACTTGGGAACAGTGCTTAAAGCATATCTCGATGCTAAAGGCCATGATACGATTTTAGCCATGGATGGGGAAGAAGCCTTAAAGGCTTTTTATCAAGAAGATTTCGACTTTTGTATTTTAGATGTAATGATGCCCTTGAAGGATGGGTTTACCGTGGCAAAACAAATCCGTAAATCCAATAAATCTGTTCCTATTCTATTTTTAACCGCAAAATCTCAATCTCAGGATATTATATCTGGCTTCAATGCCGGAGGCGACGATTATATAACCAAACCTTTCAGCATGGAAGAGTTGATGGCCCGTATAAAGGCCATTATGCGCAGAACTCTTCCTAACCTTCAAGAAGATTTAACCCATCAGATTTATAAAATCGGCAATTATAGTTTTGACTTTACCAGTCAGATTTTAAAGATTGGAGATACTGAGTTTAACCTTACCGCCAAGGAGTCAGAATTATTAAAGATTTTGGTTGAAAATGCCAATGAAGTTATCGATAGAAGTATTATTCTGCAAAATGTTTGGAAAGACGATTCTTATTTTGCGGCTCGCAGTATGGATGTTTATATTTCACGATTGAGGAAATATCTGCAGGAGGATCGTCGTGTGCAAATCATCAACAGCCATAAAGTAGGTTTTCGGCTCGTAGTTCCTGAAGATTAGGATAAATTTTCAATGGCTTTTATTCCTTTTCGATTCAATAAGATACGATAACGACGATAAGCCGTCTCATTTTCAGATGACAATTGCATAATTAGGTTGATATAATAGATTCGCTCGCCATTGATAATGGCATAGCCCTTATTTTCGTCGGGTATGAATAAGGGCACCTCAGGATCATCCATTTTTTGTATAAAGCTATCTACATTCAGCCGCAAAATCTCATTTATGCCTGGAGTAAGGTAAAGGCTTAATTCGTTGAGTTTTCGCCGGTCTAAATAAAGTATCTTACGGTAAAGAATTATTTTTTCGGTATCGTAACGGTTATTGACTTCCAGAATAGGCGAACGACTTCTGATTTTCATTACATTAGACAGAACTTTTTTCTCTGGAATAAAATCCATTCCTTCTTTGCTTATGCCAATCGTAATATTGTTAAGAGAAATTTCGGTTTTATGGTCAAAATAGCGGTGCCCCAAATGTGAGGCAAAGTAATATCTAAAAAGCTCTTTTATTCTATCTTTTAGCATATAGCTGACCACCAAGGCTACAAACAAAGGCATAGTCAGGCTGCCATATTTCAATTGAAAAGTAAAAGCTACGGCTGTGGCAAAAACCATTGAAAGACCTGCGGCAATACTAAAATAGATTTGTTCTACCAATATACCCTCTTTCTTTTTTTCGCCTGTAAGAAATAGCTCACTTTCAGCAAATTTTTTCAAAAGATTGAAATGGGATATCAATTCCCTATTACGTGTTGGGCTTTTTTCTTCTACTACTGGATAGTTGTGTTCCTTTTTATACTTGATTTCGTCTTGAACGATAGAAAGCAATTGTTTTTGCCATGTTTTGTTGAAGCTGGGATGTGATTGCTTGAGGCTTGCCAATAATTTGAAAGTATGTTCCTCTATAAGGTTGCTCATAAACTCATCGCCGAAGGAATAATAATTCATCAGTTCTTCACTAATGGTAGGTGCATTAATAATGAAATGCAATTCACGATAGCGCTTGCTAATTTGCGAGATATTTTTACAAAATTCATCAATGAGATAGGCAGTATCGGCAGGCAATTTATTGTTGAGGATATGCTGAATTTCTTCTCTTAAGGAGCTTTTTAAAACAGAAAGGAACATTTTGATATGATATTCATATTCGGCTGCCAAGGTACGTGTGGGTGAAGAAGCCACTTTTTGAAAAACTGTGGTGAGAAAAGCTAAAGGAGAGTTTTCACCGGCGGCAATATCACGCAGTAAATATACAGGTGTAATAAGCCTGATGTTGGATTTCAAATCATGATAAAAATCATTTTTACTGTAAGTAGAATGGTTGATATCGAGGGCTGCAGGAATGAATAACCATGTGTTTACGGCAAATTCACTTTTTTTAGCTTTGCGTCGAGCAGCCAGCCGTAATTTTATCTCAATTGAGAATTTATCATGAATTTTTATTTGTTCTTCAATCATCTTATTCGGGAAAATTGTTAGCTTGATGAAACAACACAAGAGCTAAAGTAATAAAAAACATTCAGAAGCCAGAATGCTTAGAACAAGCCAAAAAGGCCATTGGGAGTAATTCCCATCAATTTAAACCAGGTTTCACCCGCCAAAATGTTTAGAAACCATGCAATAGTCATCATGGTTATGCCATAGCGGAAAGTATCCGTTATACTATAATGGCCGGTTTCATATAGCAAAGCAGCAGGTTTTGAGTTAAAAGGAAGCACATAAACATGTTCAGTCATAAAGGCTACTGGTAGAGCAAGGCTTTCGATGGTGTATCCAAAGCGGCTTGCTACACCAATTGCGATAGGAACGAAAATCATAGCCCTCATGGTTTTCGATTCGAATAAAAGCGCGCTATATACCATAACAGCAGTCAGCAAAAGATAAAGAACCCAGAAAGGAGTAGATTGAGTCATACCCAAATGATCGAAAAAAGCATTTACACTAATGGAAGGAAGATCGGTAGCTGCAAATCCTGCCCCAAGAGTATAAGCTCCTGCCGAGAAAAGCATCAGATGCCAAGGAATATCTACTTCATTCCAATTAAGTATGCCAATACGAGGCAAAAGGGCAATAATGGCTCCTAAAAATGCAACTGCAGTTGGGCTGATGCCATGCAGTCGGTCGGTTGACCATAAAACCAGAATGGTCACAAAGAGAATGACAGCTTTTTTTTCTTTACGGCTCATAGGGCCCATTTCATTATATACTTCTCGTAAACGATCCATTCCGCCTTCAATATGAGGAAGGCGTTCTTCAGGTTTTAAAGGGAAAAATACCCGCATAGCCAGTAAATATCCTATCAGCATCAAACCAATAGCCATAGGAAACATTGCCATGAGCCAATCAGAAAAGAATATTCTTGAGCCTGTTGCTCCAGCGATGATAGAAACAGCCAGTAGATTAGCTCCCGACCCAGTTAGAAAACCACTTGCTCCTATATTGATATATAAGAGATTTTGTAATACGATACTTCTCCCAAAGTTATTGCGCTTATCTCCACCTCGAGCTCCATAAATGGCAGCTATGACCATGAATATTGGCAATAAAATGGCAGCTTTGGCGGTAGTGGCAGAAATAAAAGCAGATAGAACCACATTGATTACTAAGAAACTCAGAAATATACTCGAGGCATTTCGTCCAAATTTCAAAAGAAACCATAGCGCAAAACGTTTGGCAACTCCTGTACTTACAAGCATACTGGCTAGAACAAACGACATGATGTTAAGCCACATGACAGGATGTCCCAGTTGAGCAAATGCTTCTTTTTCGGGCAAAACTCCCGTGAGCACTAAAGAAATTATTACTATGAGAGAAGTAAGATAATTTGGAATAGCCCCAGTGATCCATAAAATAAGACTGGCAATGAAAATGGCCAGCATATAACAATTGTTTCTGTAAAATACATTACTTCCTACCCTATCGAAAACTTCTTTGGCTCCACTGGTAAGTTTCTCCGGGTCGAAGTTGTGCAGAAAAGTAGGCTGCAGAATAAAACCCAGCAAAACAAATGCTACCACCGCCAAAGGCGGCCCTAATAGAGTTAGAAATTTTTCAGTTTTGTTTTTTTCGCGCTTGGGTAGTTTATCAATCTTATACTGGCTCATGTCGAGCGGATCGAATACATTTTCTTTGCTATCCATTGCAGAATTTTAGTGATAATAAAACATCAAACATCCAAGTTCAAAGATTTTTCAATAGTAAAGATTCAGTCCGAAAGAAAAAGGATTTCCCCGGACTGAATCTTGATGAAAGAACACGCTTTTACCAACGTGAATAGGGATTTTTCATGAGCATGGAATTAAAATAACGAGTGTCACCCGTTACTTCTTCTCCTATCCAGTCTGGTTTCTCGAAGGGTTCATTCTCGTTTTGCAATTCAATTTCAGCTAATATTAATCCTTGGTTTTCGCCATAAAACTCGTCTACCTCATAGGTATGCTGGCCAACTTTAACAAGGTAGCGAGTTTTATCAATTACGCCTGGCTCGCAAATCTTTATCAATTGCTCAGCATCCTTGAGGGGGATTTCCATTTCCCATTCAAAACGGCTGGCTCCTGATGCATTGCCAATGCCTTTTACCGTGATGTAACCTTTATCTCCCATGATTCTTACTCTTACTGTACGCTCGGGTACAGAAGAGAGATAACCCTGAGTGATACGTGTGGCTTTATGAGCAAAAGGTTTAAAATCGCCTTTTACTAGAAATTTTCTTTCGATTTCTTGTGACATAATTTATTCGTTTGCTAGAGGTTTATGAATCATTCCTATCACACGTTTGATGGCTTGAAGATAATTGATGTTTTCAACACCTTCAAGTTTTAAATCGGATATGGTCTTGAGAATATCAGCTATTTCAGTTGATTCTGAACTTACGCTTACCACTCTTGCCCCATTGATGAGTACAACGGCATATTCGCAGATGGTATTGTTAACCATATAACCAAAACGTTGTTTATGTACACGCACTGCACTCAAATCGGGATGTTTATAGATCATTTCTATAAACTCTTGGTAAGTATATTCTTCTTTAGTAAGATTGGGCAAAGGGACCTGAAAGGCAGTGAAGACTTCGGAAAGAAGTTTTGTGGTTTGCATAGGAAATTCTCCTTTCATCAGAGGGTTCCATTGCTCCAAGCCTTGATAAGTATTGACCAGGGTTTTGATATCCATTTTGCCATCGCGGATTTTGGTATTGTTCACGTCGTTAGTGCGTGAAATGATATAGATTTCGTCGGAGTGTCGTTCCCAAACATTTTCGGGTACGGGTACCGACAAACGCGACATACGAAAGGCAGCTACATCGAAATTTTGTCCGAAGCTGCGAAATTCGAACCTTGGCTTGGAGATTTTTCCAATTTCGAGGTTTTCAGCCATAGTGATTCATTTAAGTGGGTTAGTTTATTATTTATGTTTTGATAATGTAGTTGCATTGTTGTTCGAGCTGCCACGCGTAATTTCGGTAAATATAAAAAAATTATCGCTGCCATCGGGTTTTCGGCCATAGGATTGGCTTACATCTAAAGCCGGGAAAGTAAGTTCGTCCGCTACTGTACCATCAGGATTCTCAAGCCAAACAGTTTCGCCATTACTGCTCAATCCAAAACCACTGGCAGTAGTATCATCTGTTATTATTACATAGAATCCATTTGCGGGAATGATTTCACCTGCAGGAAATTCTTTTTTAGGTTTTGTTCCTGCTTGACCACCATTATCATATATCTTCCATCCTGTGAGATCAACATCTTGATTCCCTACATTGTAAATTTCAATCCAGTCGGGATTGGTGTCATCGCCTCTTGAAAATATCTCATTAATTTTCAGAATAACAGAGGTTGGTGGAGTAGAATTATCGTTTGGAGCACCAGGTGTAATCACATATAAAACCTGAAGATTATCGCTTCCATCGGGATATCGGCCATACGATTGGGTAGTTTCTAAGGCAGGGAAGGCAATGTCGTCAGTAACAGTGCCGTCGGGTTTTTCGAGCCACACGGTTTCTCCACTACTGCTTAAGCCAAAACCGCTTGAGGTAGTATCATCCACAACAATTACATAGAATCCACCAGCTGCAATAGTTGCACCAGAAGGAAATTCCTTCTTAGGTTTCGTCCCGGCTTGTCCTCCATTATCGTATATTTTCCAACCCGTAAGATCAACATCTTGATTCCCTGCGTTGTAAATTTCTATCCAATCGGGATTAGTGTCATCGCCTCTCGAAAAGATCTCATTGATTTTAAGAACAACAGGAGATGGGGGAGCAGAATTATCGTTAGGGGCTCCAGGTGTAATTACATACAAAATTTGAAGATTATCGCTTCCATCGGGATATCGGCCATACGACTGTCCGGTTTCGAGGGCAGGGAAATTTACATCATCTCCTATAGTTGCATCGGGCTTTTCAAGCCAAATTTCTTCCCCATTGCTACTCAATCCAAAACCGCTTGCTGAGCCATCATCTACAGTAATTACAAAAAATCCTCCGGCAGGAATAATTGTACCTGAGGGTAATTCTTTTTTGGGTTTGCTTCCACTTTGGCCACCATTATCATAAATTTTCCAACCTGAAAGATCGACCGACTGATTTCCGGCATTGAAGATTTCAACCCAGTCGGGCGTATTGGCATCGCCTGTAGAAAAAATCTCATTTATTTTTAGATTTGCTATTGGTCCAATTCCCGGCGAGTTTGAAGTTCCCTTAGTAATAGTATTGAGTATCTGCCAGTTGGAACTGCCATCCGGAAAACGTCCATAGCTTTGTGTGGGTTCTAATGCTGGAAAGGATACGTCGTCAATAATTGCTCCATTCATGTTTTCGAGCCATATTTCTTCGCCTCCGCTGCTCAAGCCAAAACCACTCTCAGATGCATCATCTACAACCATTACCAGAAAACCATGGGCCGCAATGACTGAACCATCAGGAAAAGCCTTCTTAGGTTTTGCACCTGATTGACCACTCGCATCATAAATCAGATATCCGCTTATATCCACCTGAACATCCGAATTGTTGTAAATTTCTACCCAATCGGGATCTTCGGGTACTCCACGAGTATATATCTCGTTGATTAGGATTAAGATTGCAGGAGCTCCTACAGTATAAGAAGCCGGGATTTGAGGTGCGCTCGAAGGATAATACGACTTTAAATTATTAATGTTTTCAGCTTCAATATAATAAGATACGGTAACCCCTTTGTTCTGCTGAGGTATTTGCCCTATATAAAAATTTGCCGTATCAGCAAGCATGGTAACTTTTATATAATCGGCATCGGTTTTATAATAAAGATTAACCGATTTAATTCCGGCAATGTCGGTGACTTTCGCTATAACGCTAACTGCTTGTCCTTCATTGGGTGAGGCCGGATTTAGTGCAAACGATTCAATTTTGGGTGGTCCTTGAAATACTTCATCTTTTACACAGCCTTGGATAAATCCTATCAGGGCTGCTATTAAAAACAAGAAGCAAGTTTTTTTCATATTTCAAAAAAGTTAAAAGGGTTAAACAATTAAAAATCAATTTCAAAACGAATAGAAAACATCGAAAAATCTTCTCCGGCTTTCCCTTCAGTTTCAATGACTTCGAAAGGATTTTTTGTAAGATTGCCTTGAACATCATGTCCTACAAAAAGTTTTCCTTTGCCATTGGCGTATCTGTCGTGATTAAGATAGGCATAGTTGAACATAACCTTCACACTGGAATTAACATGATAATTAATACCTGCTGTAATTCCTTCTCCGGCTCCTCCCATCAAGCCTTCCATGCTACTATTAAGGTCTAACATATCATAGCGAAGAGCGAGTTCTATATCTCCCCATTTTCTTCCTCTCGTAGGTTGAGTAAACTCGCCATCTCTCTGATTATATTGATATTCACCTCCCAAAAGCATACAACTACCCATAATATAGAATCCGTTGAAGTTTTCGTTAGGTAAATTATTTTTTCGATAAACATCGGTCAATAAATATTCACCTTGTAGTCTGAAATTGTGATAATAGACTGCCAGCTCGAAACCATTTTGCCATGTATAGTCTACATTGAGGATGTTATCAGTATCGAGGTATTTTTTTCGATTGATGTTAGTAAGAGAGCGCGTGCTGTAACGCACACTACCAGGGATCTCAGCGTCGGTTTTAGGCGTCCGGTAAGATGTTGCGGCCCCAATATGAATTCCATAACCGGATTTGTTGTAAAGCGGCATGAAAACAAGCTTACCCGTAAGTGAATAGCCCTCGTCAGTGCCAAAGTCTTTATTGTTGTCAACGGAATAAGTTCTTTCTTCCAAATCGCTGACGTTCTGAAAATAAACGCCTCCAATAGCTAATAACCAGTTGTAGTTGTATTGTAAGGCCAAACCGATGTGGCGAGAAGGAGCAAAAGCCGAAACAGCCATTGGCCTTTCCATAAAGGTCAAATAGCGTGAAGTAGTAGTAGATTCCATTGAGAAGCTTTCTTTGAAGTTACCGGCTCTTATCATCCAATGCTGATTGGGAAAATATGCCAGGTAAGCATCTTTGAGTTCAAGCTCGGAATTAGCAAAGTCGAGGTCCAATTCGCCATACCATTTCTCGTTTAATTCGGTTTTCATAGCGAGCCTTGCCCTGCGTATTGCTGTGCCATTACCTATCTCATTATAAGTATCACCGGTAAATATGGCACCATCTACCTGAACACGCGTATCGAACCAGATTCTTTGCTTCTGGTCGCGACTTTCGAAGACAAGTGTCCCATTCCTGCGTTCAGCAATAAGTGGAATCCGATCCACACGAACTCCATACTGATTGTATCGAATGGTATCATTCTCCTTTTGAGCCCATAAGGGAATCCCTATGAGCATCAGAAGTCCGAAAAGTGAATAAGAGAGTTTTTGTTTCATGGGATTTTATTTAAGTGTTTAGAGGTTAGGTTCTTTTAAATTTAAAGCTGTATCGCATTGATTATTAATGTGCTCTAATAAATCATCATTGCCTTGCAAAATCGGTATTATTGATGCATTTAGAATGAATAATTATAGAAGATATATTGAGCTGTATTATCCAAAATTTTAAAACACTTTTATTTAGTTTTGTCATTTCGTATTCTTAGTAAAAAGGTTAGATTTTTGAATAACTCAAACAAAACCCTGAGATAATTTGGTTTAAAAAAATTCTGTAATTTGTGCAATCTAAGATTTTATGATACTTATCAAATATTTGGATAGGGATCATTTTAGTATTTTGTTCTCTTTTCATGGTTTGGGTTTTGAATGATAACATTTAAGATAATCATTTTCATTTATTTATAAATAGCAAGATTATCATAATTCCATGATAGATATGGCGATGATTTGATATAGCAAACATATAAAGAAATCCTATTTTTTATGATGCTAAGAAAAAGAATTAGATTAAAGTATTTGTGATTCGGGGCTCATTTTATTAATAAGCAGGAATAGAGAGACATTTGAAAAATACAAGAGGGGAGGAACTTATTCGTAATAAATAATTTTATCATTATTAGGTTAATCGTTAAACAATAGAGGTAAATTATCAACTTTAGAGAACATGAAGAAAAATACGACATAAAGACCAAGTAGACATAATGTTTTGGTTTTTTGTATAAAACCATTGTGTCCTTTGTAGTAAACAATATTATTTGAACAGAATATAATTTTTATATTTGCATCATAGAAAAGAGAAGCATGGAGGTTTATTCGAGAATTATAGCCCGATGTGAAGAAGGCAAAGGCATGTTTGCCATACTGATAGATCCAGAAAAGATGCATCATAATGGTTTTAGCACCATAGCCCGCAAGGCCAATGATGCCAAAGTTGATTTATTTTTAATTGGGGGCAGTTTGTTAAGTGCCGATGTCATGGATGAATGTTTGCGTGAGATAAGAGCTGAATCAGAAATTCCTCTTATTATTTTTCCAGGGAGCCTTTTTCAAATCAACAAAGCTGCCGATGCAATTTTGTTTTTAAGTTTAATTTCGGGTCGTAATCCGGATTTGCTGATTGGGAATCATGTAATAGCCGCTCCGTATCTTCGAGAGAGTAAATTGGAAATCATACCTACAGGATATATGTTGATTGAGAGCGGGGTTGCTACTACAGTTTTATATATGAGTGGCACTTTCCCCATTCCTCATTACAAGGATGAGATTGCTGTAAATACGGCTATGGCTGGTGAAATGCTTGGTTTGAAAATGATTTATTTAGACGCAGGTAGTGGTGCCACTTTGCCGGTGTCGGCTTCTATGATAAGCAAAGTAAAAGAGGCAATTAAGGTTCCACTAGTGGTGGGAGGTGGAATTAATACTCCCGAAAAAGCTTATCAGGCAAGAAAAGCTGGAGCTGACCTCATTGTCGTTGGTAATGCCATTGAAAAAGATTTTAACTTGATTGACGAAATCTCGAGCTGTGTACACGAAAATTAGCAAACCGCCTTTTTATTGTATCTATTTTCAACACTAAGAGCCACTTATCGTTAATGATTAGATAATCATAGAAAATGCCTATGCGGTGGAGTTAATAAACTTTAGTATGATTGACCGTAGTTCGATGGGAGTTGTATTGAGTTTCGAAATGGAATTAAAATTGCAGCATGCTTGATAAGTAGATGAAAATATTGTATGACTGAAAGCATCACTAAAAAAGAATCTGCCGTTGTTGTAGGATTGATTACACCTGAACAATCTGTTGATAAATCGAGAGAATATTTAGATGAGCTTGAATTTTTGGCCGATACTGCAGGGGCTGTCGTCAAGAAAAGATTTGTTCAACGTCTTCCTTATCCCGACCCCAAGACCTTTGTTGGAAAAGGGAAATTGAAGGAAATTTTTAATTATGTTACGGATAATCATATAGATATAATTATTTTCGATGATGAGTTATCGGCCTCCCAGTTGAGGAATTTGAGTATGGAACTTCCATGCAAGATATTGGATCGAAATAATTTAATTCTTGACATTTTTGCGCGTAGGGCACGCACTGCTGATGCTATTACTCAGGTAGAATTAGCGCAATATGAATACATGTTACCTCGCCTCACACGTATGTGGACTCACCTCGAGAAACAACGTGGGGGAATTGGTCTGAGGGGACCAGGTGAAAAAGAAATAGAGACCGACCGTCGTTTGATCCGAAAACGTATTGCTTTGCTAAAAAGTCAGTTAGAACAAATTGACCAAATAAAGCAAACCCAGCGCAAATCGCGCAGCAGTTTGGTAAGGGTGGCTCTTGTGGGATATACTAATGTGGGCAAATCGACGATAATGAATTTATTGAGCAAGTCGAGTGTTTTTGCTGAGGATAAGCTTTTTGCCACCCTTGATACTACGGTTCGCCGGGTGGTCATCGATCAAACACCATTTTTACTTTCCGATACCGTCGGATTTATCAGAAAATTGCCTCCTTCCCTCATCGAATCGTTTAAATCAACCTTAGATGAAGTGAGGGAAGCCGATATTTTGCTGCATGTTGCCGACGTCTCGCATCCAGCTATAGAAGAACAAATCGACGTTGTAAAACAAACACTAATGGAAATTGGTGCTGCTGAAAAAATCATGATTACATTACTCAACAAAGCTGACCTTTTAGCACAACAAACCTCTTTTGGAGTTATTTCGAATTCATTTCCCCGCTGGATAATCGATAATAATCAACCTTGTTTACTTATTTCGGCTACCAAGCAGCAAGGAACTCAGGATTTGAAAGATATGCTCGTGGAGGAGGTGCGTTGTATATATCGCCATCGCTATCCTTACAAAACCCGTTATGATGATTTATAATGACAAACATCGAAAATCTCAGGAGAAAAAATGGAGTTTTAAGAAATTTTCCAGTTTGATTAGATCGTCTTTAAATCGTCGAATTCCTTCGGCCAGTTTCTCGGTTGCCATGGCATCTTCGTTAAGATACCAGCGAAATGATTTTTCGTCAGCCGGTAAACGGACAAAATCGAGTTGAGCAGATTTTTGGGGGTCGAGTTGGCAAACCACTTTGCGATCGGAGTTTTCGAGTTCTTGCAGCAAAGCAGGTGATATAGTCAACAGATCACAACCTGCGAGTGCTATTATCTGATCTATGTTTCTAAAGCTGGCGGCCATAATCTCTGTAGAATATCCAAATCTCTTATAATAATTGAATATCTCGGTAACGCTTTTTACACCTGGGTCTTCTTCTACCGGAATTGAACTGAGTTTTTTTTCTTTTAAATACCAATCGAGGATGCGTCCTACAAAAGGCGATATAAGGGTGACACCCGCCTCAGCACAAGCCACAGCTTGAATCTTCGAAAAAAGCAAGGTAAGATTACAATGAATGCCCTCTTTTTCGAGAATTTCGGCAGCTTTTATGCCTTCCCATGTACTCGCTATCTTAATTAAAACGCGAGATCGATCTATGCCTGCCTCTTCATATAAATCAATCAAATGTCTTGCCTTAACTATACTTGCTTGTGTATCGAAAGACAAACGCGCATCTATTTCAGTGCTTACCCTACCTGGGACAATCTTTAAAATTTCTATCCCAAACAGAACAGCCATCTCATCCAAACAAAACTGAAGCTGCTCATAAGGATCGGATGTTTTTTGTTTTGCCTTAGCAACGGCTTTTTCTGACAGATACCTATATTTTTCCTGGCTGGCAGCTGCATAAATCAGAGAGGGATTTGTGGTTGCATCTATGGGGCGATAAGCGAGAATAGATTCAAAATCGCCAGTATCGGCTACTACTTTGCTAAACTGTCTAAGTTGTTCGAGACTATTCATACTGCAGTAATTTTTATGAAAATATCATGAAGCACAAAAATAATGAACCACATTCAACTAATTGCATCATCTTCCTTCAATCTGCAAAACCTTCTATCTTTGAACCCAAAATCGAAAGGATGGAACTGAGGAAATGGCATTTGGCTTTATTGGCTTCACTTTCAGGGCTTCTTCTTGCTTTTTCGTGGCCCACTAAAGGTTTCCCTGGTTTACTATTTATAGCCTGGGTTCCTTTGTTTTTTATCGAACAATATTTTTTCGAGCATAAAGATAGAAATGGGAATTGGAGTTTGTTCATTTGGGTTTATTTAGCCTTTTTCATCTGGAATGCCCTCACAACATGGTGGATTTGGAACTCTACCAAAGTTGGAAGTATTGCTGCAATTATACTCAATAGTTTATTTATGGCTATTGTATTCAATCTTTATCACATCACGCGTCGAAAGTTAAGACAGGGGCAACAATTTAGCTGGCTTATCTTATTTTACTGGCCTGCCTGGGAATTCCTTCACCTAAACTGGGATTTTTCATGGCCATGGCTCAGCCTCGGGAATGGCTTTGCATCGCATATACAATGGATACAATGGTATGAATACACCGGAATATTAGGAGGGACGTTTTGGGTATTATTTTCTAACTTATTGATATTTATCTTACTGAAGAATATTTTTGCTCGTACGATATCGCCTTTAGGAATAAGTGTGATAGGGGTTATCATTGTGTTGTGGATTGCTATTCCATTGGTATTTTCGTTTCAGAGATATAAGAACTATAGTGAGCAAGGTACGACAGCTGAGGTGGTTATAGTGCAGCCCAATTTAGATCCATGGAATGAGCAGTTTGAGATGCCAGTAGAAGAAGTATTGCGTCGTAGCCTCGATTTGGTACTTCCGCTTATCGATTCGAGTGTAGATTTTTTAGTAGCACCTGAATCGGCTATACAGGAAAATATCTGGCAAAATCATCCTTGGAATGCTCAAAGCATTCAGCTTTTAAGAGAATTTGTGGCACAACATCCTCATCTGTCAATTCTGATAGGGGCATCCACCTTTAGAAAGTTTGAACCTGGCGAACCCCTTTCATCAACGGCAAGAAAATTTACTGATGGCAGTGGCTATTATGATGCCTATAATACTGCTCTTGTAATAGATACAGCTGATGAACTTGGCTATTACCACAAATCGAAATTAGTTCCCGGCCCTGAAAAACTTCCTTTCCCCAAGATTACACGTCCTCTTCAAGAGGTGGTTCTGAATTTTGGAGGTACAACGGGCAGCCTGGCAACTTCTTCAGAGCGTATGGTCTTTTCACATAAAAAAATTGGAGCTCGATTCAATGCGGCTATTTGTTATGAATCGGTTTATGGCGAATTTATGACGGGTTTTATCAGAAATGGTTCGCAGCTGATATGTGTAATGACTAATGATGGATGGTGGGGTAATACAGAAGGACATCGCCAGCATTTAACCTTTTCGTCTCTAAGAGCTATAGAAACGAGAAGGTGCGTAGTAAGAGCTGCCAATACTGGAATTTCGTGTTTTGTCAATCAAAAAGGGGATATCTTGCAACCTATTCCCTACTGGACGCAAGGAGCTATTAAAGGACAAGTTCATTTGAACAATGAATTAACTTTTTATGCAAAATATGGCGATTATATTGGACGCATTTCTGTTTTAGTTAGTATCTTGTTCCTTCTTCTTACCCTTTCGTACGGTTTGATGAAAAAAGGCAAATTAAAATCTTGATATTTTCTTTCTCATTAATTTTAGAAAGTAGAACGCATAGCTTCGACAGGATCCATACGTGCCGCTAAGTATGACGGAACAATACCTGCAATCAATCCAATAACGATAGAAACCGTGATTCCAAGCACAATATTTGCCAAGGTAAGCACGAGTTGAAATTGGAAAGCATAAGTACTGATTAACGTAAATATAAAAATGATGAGCAAGCCCAAAATGCCACCTAAAAGGCTTAAGAAGACTGCTTCGAAGAGGAATTGGAGAAGAATGAAATAACTCTTAGCACCGAGTGCTTTTTGAATTCCTATTATACTGGTTCGTTCTTTAACCGATACAAACATAATATTGGCTATACCAAATCCACCCACAAGCAGTGAGAAACCGCCGATTATCCAGCCAATGAAAGCCATTATGCGAAAGAATTGTTCGAATTGCGTACTAATGGTACTTATTTCGTTGATGGAGAAATTGTCTTCCATTCCAGGTGATAATTTCCGTATCGAGCGCATGATTCCTGTAAGTTCGTCAATAAGTTCTTGTTTACTGATACCCTCTTTAGGACTTACCGCGATAGAACCATCTCGATCGATGTTGAGAAAATTGGCAGCAAAAAGTAAAGGTACGATGACTTGTTCATCATGGCTTTCACCCATATTGTTTCCTTCCTTTTTTAATACCCCAATCACCTCGGTTTTTAAACCATAAATTTTAACCTGTTGTCCAACCGCAGGTTCACCATCGAATAATTTTTGTGCAATGGTATTTCCCAATATCACTACATTTCTTCCATTATTGGTTTCGAGAGGCGAGAAATAGCGACCTTCGGCTATTTCTATATTCCGCAGTTTGAAATAATCGTACGTAACTGCTAACACTGTAATATTATTCAAGCTGTGTCTTAGGCTTTTTACTGTTCGGTTTGTACCGGTTAGAAATGCCATGGCATCTGCAGTTTGTGAACGTTCCTGCAGTTTTTTCAATTCTTCCAGTTTGGTCTCGGGGCGGTTTACATATCTCCACCATGGATAATCTTCTACAAATAACCACGGCCATTTCTGAATGTAAACTACATTGCTTCCCAATGATTCTATGCTCGATTTAATTGATCTCTCCATAGAATCAAAAACGGTAAATACCGAAACCACACAAAATATTCCAATGGTTATGCCCAGCAGAGACAAAATAGTACGCGTTCTATTTGCGCTAATCTCGGCCGCAGCCATAAGATAGCTTTCTCTGATGAGCTTGAATAGAATCAACATAAATTTTTTGTTATGATGACATTGCAAACCTACTAATAAAGCAGTTATCCTCTACCAAATCGTATCACTTAAAATAGAAATTTCAGATGGATTTTTTGCTGCATGCAGGCATTTTAGCTATAATTGCAACCCTATTGCATTGATAGTAAATATAACTTTATGAGCTCTTTCAATCATTCAATTCATCATGAAAATCCATAGAGCATTGATTTCTGTTTACCATAAAGATAAGCTCCTGCCTTGGGCCGAAGCACTTTCTGCAAATAATGTAGAGTTATTGGCAACCGATGGAACTTATCAATTTTTAAATGAAGAAGGTTTTAAAGCGAAAAGTGTCGAATCGCTAACGGGTTTCCCTTCTATTTTTGGAGGCAGAATAAAGACACTTCATCCTAAGATAATGGGAGGGATACTTTTCCGACCCGACAACAATAAAGATATACAAGAAGCTCAGTTGAACGAAATTTTACCCATTGACCTTGTTCTGGTCGATTTGTATCCTTTTGAACAGACAATGATGAGCACAAATCGGCAAGAAGAAATTATAGAAAAGATTGATATTGGGGGTATTTCGATGATACGTGCGGCAGCTAAGAATTTCAGGCATGTCTCTGTTATTGCTGATTCTATGAGTATGGATGAAGCTCTCGAGTGGTATTTAAAAGGTAATGGTTCATTCTCGGATGGACAAAGGCTGGTACTTGCCACACGTGCATTCGCCCTCAGTTCTCGCTACGATGCAGCTATTCTGTCTTATTTTAGCCAACAGACCGGAAGCTATCACCTTAGGATTGCCGAAGATCATTATAAAATGCTTCGTTATGGCGAAAACCCTCATCAAAAAGGTATTTATTTTGGCCGTTTAAATGATTATTTTACTCAGCTACATGGGAAAGAAATTTCTTATAACAATTTGCTCGATATAGATACGGGTTTGAGTTTAATTTCAGAGTTTGACGAACCCACCATTGCCATCATCAAACATAGTAATTCATGTGGCATTGCTTCGCATAAAGAGTTGAGGGTTGCATGGGAAAGGGCTTTGGAAGGTGATCCAGTCTCGGCTTTTGGTGGTGTGGTAGTGAGCAACAAGCCCATTGATAAAGAAACTGCCTCACAAATCAATTCTTTATTTATTGAGGTTATTATGGCTCCTGCATTTGAAAATGAGGCGCTACAAATGTTAAAATCTCGCAAAAACAGAGTAATTTTGCAAATTACTGGAAAAAGTTTGCCCGATCATCTATACCGTACGGCTGCAGGAGGTTTTTTAATGCAAGACAGAGATAAA
Organism: Bacteroidales bacterium UBA5762; assembly: GCA_002418865.1. Classification (GTDB taxonomy): domain Bacteria; phylum Bacteroidota; class Bacteroidia; order Bacteroidales; family TTA-H9; genus TTA-H9. Next base: position 16,760 of record DIEY01000011.1, read on the forward strand.
TTTCCCGATGACCCTCAGCAGTGGGAATGCAAAACTCATAACGAGCCCACTGCAGCCCAAATAGAAGATATGTTGTTTGCCAATAAGATAGTAAAACATTTAAAATCGAATGCTATTGCCTTGGTAAAGAAAAAACAACTTATTGGTATGGGAGCCGGGCAAACTTCAAGAGTGGATGCATTGCGCTTTGCAATTGAAAAGAGCCGTAATTTTGGCTTCGACCTTCGGGGAGCGGTAATGGCCTCTGACGCCTTCTTCCCATTTGCCGATTCTGTTGAATTAGCTCATGAAGCAGGCATAGATGCTATAATTCAACCCGGAGGATCTATCAAGGATCAGGAAAGCATAGATTTTTGCAACCAAAATGATATGGTGATGATTTTTACTGGTATTCGACATTTTAAACATTAATACAGATTTTTTTATGGGTCTTTTTTCTTTTTTAACCAAGGAAATTGCAATGGATTTGGGTACGGCCAATACCATTATCATTCATAACGACCGCGTTGTAGTGGACGAACCAAGTATTGTTGCCATCGAACGTTCTACAGGCAAAGTGATTGCCGTTGGCAAAAGAGCGCAAATGATGCATGGAAAAACACATGAAAACATCAAGACCATACGTCCGTTGCGCGATGGTGTGATTGCCGATTTTCAAGCAGCTGAGGTCATGATGCGAGAAATGATCCGCATGATACCCGAAAATCATAGTGTTTTTCCACAATCGTTACGCATGGTTATTTCTATACCCTCTGGCATTACTGAAGTGGAAGAACGTGCTGTAAAAGATTCGGCCGAACAAGCAGGAGCAAAAGAAATTCGTTTGATTCATGAACCTATGGCTGCTGCTATAGGAATAGGCATTGATGTATTGGAACCTACTGGAAACATGATAGTGGATATTGGAGGAGGAACTTGCGAAATTGCCGTCATTGCTCTGGGGGGAATCGTAACCAACGAATCTATACGCATAGCAGGGGATGATTTTAATGATGATATAGAAGAATACATGAAAAAACAACATAATATTAATATTGGTGAGCGAACGGCCGAAAGAGTGAAAATTGAAGTGGGAGCTGCGCTCACTGATTTGGAAAATCCCCCAGCAGATTATGCTGTTCATGGACGTGACATGCTCACTGGAATACCAAAGGAAGTTAAGGTGAATTATGCTGAAATTGCCCAGTGCCTCGATAAATCTATCAGCAAAATAGAAGCTGCTGTGTTGCATGCTCTCGAAATGACCCCTCCTGAGCTATCTGCCGATATTTACCGCACCGGCATCTATTTAGCAGGAGGAGGTAGCTTGCTAAGAGGATTGGATAAAAGAATATCCCAGAAAACTAAATTACCCGTTTACGTGGCCGAAGATCCTTTGCGTGCTGTTGCCCGTGGCTCTGGTATAGCCCTCAAAAACTTCGATAAATTCACCTTCCTCATCAAATAATTAGAAGACTTTTTCTCACAACTCAATGAAGATTCATGTACAATATCCTGAGATTCATTGGCCGTTATCATTTCTTTTTCCTCTTTTTATTGCTCGAGATCATTTCCTTTGCGCTCATTTTTACTTTTAATTATTATCCTCAAGCTATTTATTTCAGAGTGGCAACCTCTATCAATGGGAAAGCTCGCCAAATTACTTCTTCTGTTGCCGATTTCTATAAGCTAAAGACCACAAACCGAGAACTTGCCATCGAAAATTCCATTCTGCGTACTTCCCTTCCTTCGAGTTTCCTTGCTATAGATACCAATGTTTTCTGGCATAATGATACCCTATACCATCAGCGTTACAGGTATATTACTGCCCATGTGATTGGCAATAGTATTAGTAAACGCAATAATTACATAATGATTGACAAAGGGAAACAAAATGGAGTAGACATTGATATGGGAGTTATTGGCCCTATGGGCGTGGTAGGTATCGTAGTAGCTGTCTCTGACCATTTTGCCTCAGTTATGCCTATATTACATAGTGCCACTATGATTAGTGCAAAAATTAAAAAGAATAATGAGCTTACCTCGGTTGTGTGGAAGGGAGGCAATCCTTTTAAAGCTAGCTTAATCAATCTTCCTGGTCAAGTCAATATTTCAAAAGGAGATAGTGTAGTTACAAGTGGTTATTCTTTGATTTTTCCTGAAGGCATTCTTATTGGCACTATTGATAAATTTCATCTTAATACCGATGATAATTATTACGATGCCGATATTTTGCTTAGCACAAGATTTAGTAGCCTAACGTATGTTTATGTGGTTCAAAATATTTTGAAAGATGAACAAATCCTACTTTTAAAAAAATCAGATGAAATTATCCCTACAGAAAAATGATACCTTTATATAATTATAATTAACTATATTTCAACACTTTATTAGATAAAAGGAAAAATGTTGAAGTTAGAGGGTGCGATGTCTGAAAAATAATTTCTAATTTTAGGCCTTAAAATTAACCTTTTATTAATTAATTATTCATTTATTAATTTGATGTTTATGACTAAAAAAGTTTGGCTTACGCTCTTTTTAGCCTTAGGTTTTACTTTAGGCAGTTATGCATGCACTAATTATATCATTACCAAAGGAGCATCTGTTGATGGAAGTGTGATGATTAGTTACTCGGCCGATTCGCATGTATTGTATGGAGAATTGTATCACTGGGAAGCGGCCATTTGGCCAGCGGGAAGTATGCTGGATGTGTATGAATGGGATACGGGTGAATATTTGGGGAAGATAGAACAAGCTCCTCAAACATACAATGTGATTGGGAATATGAATGAATATCAGGTATCTATTGGTGAGACTACTTACGGAGGTCGTTCAGAGTTATGGCATCAGCCAGGTTCAATCGTGGATTATGGCAGCATGATTTATATTGCCTTGCAACGTTCGCGCTCGGCCCGTGAAGCCATAAAAATCATGGTCGAGCTAAGCGAGAAATATGGCTATGTGAGCGAAGGTGAATCATTTTCGGTAGCCGACGCCAACGAAGCATGGATTTTCGAGGTGATAGGAAAAGGCAAGGAGATTCGAATTGATGCTGATGGTTTGCGCAAAGAAAGTAAGGAGTTTCAAAAGACTTTAAAACCCATGGTGGGCAAAGTATTTTACAATGATCACGATTTTTTAAAAAATTTAGAAGAAATAGCCGGGAAGAATTTTGCTGATGAGCATGGTAAGCGACTCATAGAAGAATATCAAAAAGGGGTAAAAGGAATGGTGTGGGTGGCTTTAAAAATTCCCGATGGAATGGTATCGGGTCATGCTAATCAAGCACGTATAACTACTTTTCCACTGGCCAATGGAAGCACCTCAATAACATCTCAAAACCTCGAGAAGATATTAGATCCCCAAGTGGAATGTGCTTATGCTTACGATGTGATTTCGTTTGCCCGCCAGCGTGGTTATATCACTGATGCTGTCACCGACGAGAAATTTAGCTTCAGCGATACTTATGCCCCACTTAATTTCGAAGCTGCACGTTTTTCCGAAATTAGAGTATGGTCAATGTTCAATAAAGTAGCTCTAGGTATGGACAAATATTGGGAATATGTAAAAGGAAACATAAAATTTGATCCAGTTACAGGTTATGGGAGCAATCGTATGCCTCTTTGGATAAAACCCCAAAAGAAGGTTAGCGTGAGAGATATGATGGATTTTATGCGCGACCATTTAGAAGGCACTGAGCTTGATATGAGCAAAGACATTGGGGCAGGACCTTATGGTAATCCTTATCGTTGGCGTCCTCTCACTTTTACAGTTGATGGGCAAACTTATTTGAATGAAAGAGCTACAGCTACACAACAAACTGGGTTTTCCTTTGTTTCACAAATGCGTTCATGGCTTCCGCGTGAAATTGGTGGAATATTATGGTTCAGTGTCGACGACGCTGCAAACAGCATTTATTATCCCGTTTACTGCTCGTCGACTCGCGCAGCCGATAAATATGCCCGCGGCTATGGGAATATGATGGAATTTAGAGACGATGCCGCTTTCTGGGTATTCAATCAGGTGAGCAATTTCGTCTATACACGGTATAGAGATATACATCCCGAGGTGAGAAACATGCAGGATAAACTCGAAAATTTTTATATCGATTTTACGCCCAGTGTAGATGCCTATGCCCTGAAACTCTATGAAAACGACAAGTCAAAAGCCATTGGTTTTCTTACTGACTATAGCGTAAATACTGGTAATAACCTTGTGATGCAATGGAAAGATTTTTATGCTTATTTGTTTACAAAATATATGGATGGGAATATTAAGGTAAAAGATGGGAATAAGAAAAATCCTAAAGTGAGTCAACCTGGGTATGGTGAGCAATGGTACCGATACATCGTTGAGAAAGCGGGTGAAAAGCTACTGTATAAGCAATAAATACCAGATGGTTATTGCTGTTAGATAGAATAATTTTTCGAGCTAATGTGGGAGGCGGCCGCAGGCCGCCTCCCACATTAGCTGTTTTTCGCCTTACCCTAAAGCTACATCTAAAAGCATCATCAAGGCAAAACCTATCATAGCACCTACGGTCGATAAATCGGTCTCATCCCCTAATTGTGATTCAGGAATTAATTCCTCTACCACTACGTAAATCATCGCCCCTGCAGCAAACGAAAGAGCATAAGGCAAAATAGGTGTAATGACCAACACAAGATAGGCACCTAACAATCCAGCTATAGGTTCTACCAAACCCGATAATTGACCATAATTAAAAGCTTTTAACCTTGAGAAACCTTCTCGCCTCAATGGAATAGAAACAGCCGCTCCCTCAGGAAAATTCTGTATCCCAATGCCTAATGCTAATATTAATCCACCCATTAACGTTCCTAAATCAGGATTATTAGTCAACGCTCCAAAGGCTATTCCTATTGCAAGCCCTTCGGGAATGTTGTGGAGTGTGATAGCTAAAACCAGTAATACACTTCTTTGCCATGTAGTCTTTATGCCTTCGGCTTTATTTATTGCCAAACCCATGTGCAAATGCGGTAAAATTCTATCAATGGCAAATAAAAATCCACCTCCTGTTAAAAATCCTAAAATGGCTGGCATCCACACTACCATATTCATTTCTTCGGCCATTTCAATAGAAGGTTTTAAAAGCGACCAGAAGCTTGCTGCTATCATTACTCCCGCAGCAAATCCCAACATAGAATTGAGAATTTTCTTGTTGATGGTTTTAAAAAAGAACACCATGGCCGAACCCATCGCTGTCATGAGATAGGTGAACAATGTAGCTAATAAAGCCAGTAGGATAGGATTATATTGTAATAAATTCTCATAATTCATAGTTCAAGATTTATAAAAATACAACCAAATCTCTGAAACTTCAACAAAACACTAATATGATTTGTTCTGTTTCTGGTAGTTTATAAATTAACTTATCTGTACCAAGTTTTTTTATTCGGGTTGGAATAGATTTATTTTTTTAAAGGTAGTATTGTTTGCAATGCTTGGCGTAGTTCGGGTTCCTTTCTTAAAACAATGATGAAGAATAAGATAAAAAGTAATCCTTTTATTACAAGATTAAGCCCTAGCCATGGAAGATGAATTTGAGCCCCAATCAACCAAAATGCAACCGAAAGAGTAAGGTATAAGAAGAATTTGTCGAGACGGTAGGGGATAGGGTAATGTTTTTGGCCATAAATATAAGACAGAAGCATCATCAAAAGGTAACAGCTAAAGTTAGCCCAAGCGCTACCCATAAATCCAATTCTGGGTATTAAAAAAATGTTTAATCCAATAGTAACAGCAGTACCAATTAGGCTAAACCATGCTCCGTACATGGTTTTGCCAGTAATTTTATACCAAACTGAAAGATTATAGTAAATCCCCAAAAAGATATGTCCCATCAATAATAGAGGAACTATAGGCAAGCCGGCATAATACATAGGACCAACGAAAAATTTAATGACATCCATAAATAGCATGATGCCAGCAAACATGCCAAAACATACAATGATAAAATAATTCATCACCATGGCATAAGTGGTGGGAGCATCTTTTTCTTTGGCTTGTCGGAAAAAGAAAGGCTCGGCTGCATAACGAAATGCCTGAATAAAAATAACAATAAATACACTGAATTTAAAACACATCCCATAAACCCCCAGGTCATGTATTGCGGTTTCGGGAGGAAGAAAATGTTTTAATAGCACACGGTCTATAGTTTCGTTGACAACCCCAGCCAGATTATAAACTAGAAGAGGTAAGGCATACAAAAACATTTCCTTCCATAGCTTAAGGTTGATGTTAAAACTTGCTTTTTTGATAGTCGGCCAGAGCATTAGCAAAGTGGCAAAACTGGCCACCATGTTCGAAATAAATATTGCACTTACTTCGGGTTTCCCTTTGGTAAATATCCCCAGCCAAGTATATCCGTAATTATTAAATAAATAAGGCAGTAATAAAATGAGAATCAGATTTAAGGCAATGTTGATGAAGATATTTGCTAGTTTTATTCCGGCAAATGCCCATGCCTTTCGTTGCTCTCTCAACCATGCAAAAGGAATGGCGCTTAAAGCATCGAACCCCAAAATCAATAAAAAGTAAATGATGTATTCTGTTTTACCTTCATAACCCAGCCATGAAGCAATAGAATCTTTAAATGTAAGTGTGAGTAAAAGGAATAAGAAAGTAGTAAGAATAATTGAATTGAATGCTGTACTATAAACTTTCTGTGGATGGGAGTGAGTTTCGGAATAGCGAAAAAAAGCGGTTTCCATTCCATAAGTAAGAACAACAGCCAGAATGGCCATATAGGCATAAAGTTCGACATAGATGGCCGATTCGTGTGGAAGGAAAACCCTGGTGTATAAAGGGACTAGAAGATAATTCAATATCCTTCCCACTATACTGCTCAATCCATATACTGCAGTTTGTCCGGCAAGTTCCTTAACTTTTCCCATCTATTTTGATCGATAATTACTTAGTTACACTTAAAAGAGTCAGTAACATATATTTTGAGAGGCTTAAAAACTTTCTATTCTTGAACATGCTTTAAATACATCGGTTAGCAAGGAATGTTTTTATCTACTTTTGAATTAGGGTGCTTTTATTTCCTCTGTTTTTTCATATTTTTTAAATTATTCCAGTGCCGGCAATGAAACTGTGAATGTAGTCCCTTTATTTTTTTTACTTTCTACCAGAATTTTGCCCTTGTGATAATTGATGAATTCCTTACAAAGAATCAGGCCTAAACCCGTACCTTCTTCACCGGCAGTTCCAGTTGACGATTGAGCTATATCTATTTTAAAGAGATTTTTCACGGTTTCTTCGTCCATTCCCATACCAAAATCGATAAACGACAAGTCTATATAATCTTCTTTCTTCTCCCCTTTGACGATGATTTCATTTCCGGGATAGGAAAATTTTATAGCATTTGAAAGTAGATTTCGAATGATGGTATGAATCATATTATAATCGCCCATTATCCATAAATTTGGCTCGAGGTGGCTGATTATCTTGATGTTTTTAGCTTGGGCTATATTTTTATTAGATTGGATGTTTTCTTCAACCATCCGGGCAAGGTTTAATTTTTCTGGATTGTAAACGATTTTTCCAGTTTGGGAGCGTGTCCACTCCAAAAGATTCAATACAAGCTGATAGCCCTGACGTGCCGATTGATACAAAAGTTCATGAAAACGTTTGGCCTTATCCTTGTCCATAGTATCGAATTCTTCTACTAATACCTGCGACAAACCTACCAGCCCATGAAATGGATTGCGCAAATCGTGAGCAATGACCGAGAAGAATTTATCTTTCATCTGATTGAGTTCTCTTAACTCATCGGCTGCCTTTTGAAGCTCTCTACTCTTTTGCTTCAATTGTTTCCTTTCATTCAAATAAAAGGCAATTAAAATGATGATGACAGCAGAACCTAAGAAACCGCCCAAAAGAATGATATTGAACTTTTGGCGGAAACCTCCAATGGTTGGGTCGTTATTGTACGAAATTACTATCAGATGATCATTTATTTCTCTTGAAGAAATTGGATAAAACAAGGCAAAAATTTGGTTCTTTCCAACTTTGCCTGGCTGCCCAAATGTTTCACCTTGAGCCAATAAATCTCTTATGTTTTTCTTGTTCAATTTGTTAAATTCTATTATTTCTGCATCTTCAAGACCAGCTGAAGAGGAATCATTTATTGAGCTTGAAAGAAATGTTTTTTCGTAAAGATAATCTTCGCTCAGATCGCTTAATTTGTAATTGCTCAGGAACTGGGCAGGAGTTTTCGAAATAAGTATATCACGCGGAATTAAGAAGCGGAATTCATAAGGGAATATTTCTTTTAATCCATTACTCAATTCCGAAAGAGAGAATCCTAATTCCAGACATCCACAATAAATACTGTCGTAAAATATGGGATAGACAAAACGGTATCCTGGTGAGGCAGGTCCTGTCTCATATCCCGAAACGAATTTTCTGGTTTGATTTGTTATGGCAACCCAACTCAGAAAATAACCTGCATTATAGTCGTAGAGGTCGATTTCAGAAAGGCGTAAAAAAGAATAATTGTCAGGTAAATATAAATTGAACCATGCCACCTTATTGTCTTTGAAACGTGACATAAAGGGTTGGAGAGCATTGTGTGTTTTTTCGCGTAATATGGTCCGATTTATAATGTTAGCTTCTGAAGCTTTTCTAAAATTATCGAGCATCGGAGTATCGGCCATGAATTCTGCATAGAAATTGTCGGAAATGACCTGATATTTTTGAATTGCCGCTTTAAACCCGATGCTGAACTCTTTTGCCTGTTTTTGTGTATACTTCTCTATATCATCATTAAATGTAATTTTTGCAATCCAATAAATAATAATTGCCAAAACAAGATAAATAAGGATGAACCATTTATTTTTTAAAAGAAAATTGCTCATTCCAAAGGGAATAGAAGATTGTATTCAACAAATATAGGCACAAATCAAAATCAATACAATATTGCAAAAAAAAGTTTTGCAAATTTAATATCTTAGTCAGGCGCACTTTTATGTTTTGGGGGAAATGGGAAAAAGAAAGGTAATGGTTTTTGTCTATTGACAATACAAATAAAAAATCATCCCATCGAAAGGTAAGTTTTCAATGGGATGAAAGGGAAAGTTTAACAAATGCAAACGAGCAATTTAAACTGTGATTTATTCTTCGGCTTCTTGTTCTTCGTAAGCTTTTAGTAGAGTCGTTTGAACATCGGGTGGTACTTGAGCATATTCGATAAATTTCAGTGAATATGTGGCTCTACCCGATGTAATTGAACTGAGAGCGGTTGAGTATCGGTTCATTTCGGCCAATGGGACACGAGCTATGATTTTTTTGTAGTTTCCTTCGCTGTCCATTCCTAAGATAATAGCCCTGCGTCCTTGGAGATCTGTCATTACATCACCGAATTTATCTTCAGGAAGCAGGACTTCTACTTCGTAGATAGGTTCCAATATTTTAGGCCCAGCATTTTTGAAAGCTTCCTTAAAAGCATTACGACCAGCTAATTTGAAAGAAATTTCATTGGAATCGACGGGATGCATCTTTCCATCGTAAATATTAACTACTATGTCGCGAGCATAAGAGCCCGTGAGAGGCCCTTGCTCCATTTTCTCCATGATTCCCTTGAGAATTGCGGGCATGAATCGTGCATCTATAGCACCCCCTACGATGCAATTGTTGAAAACGAGTTTTCCTCCCCATTCCAATTCATATACTTCCTGCGAACGTACAGGGAATTCTGTTTGATTGGGCATGCCTTCATAATAAGGTTCAATCATCATGTGTACCTCACCAAACTGCCCTGCACCACCCGATTGTTTTTTATGGCGATACATGGCTTTAGCAGGTTTGGTTATGGTTTCACGATAAGGAATTCTTGGAGGTAAAAAGTCGATAGGGATTTTATATACATTCTCAATGAGCCATTTTTGAATGTTAAGATGTAACTCGCCTTGGCCGCCAACAATAAGTTGTCGAAGTTCCTTCGATTGTTCTACCACAAGGGTAGGATCAATCTTAGCCAGATCATTCAGAATGCCCATGAGTTTTTCATCATCGGCACTATTCTTTGCCTTTATTGCAAATGAAATTTTAGATGCCGGGAAAACTATGGGTTCGATCTTCACATCAGGAGCTTTAGGTGAATTTAAAGTGTGATTAGTACGTACATTTTTAAGTTTTATGCTAGCAGCAATATCACCCGGCATCACTTTTTCGATTTTCTGTCGATTTCGGCCTGCCACAATAAAAAGTTGAGTAAGTCGCTCCTTCGAACCATTCTCAGCATCTACTACATCCATGGCTTCGACGATCTCTCCAGCATATACTTTAAAAAAACTCATTTCTCCCAGATGAGGTTCCATAGTGGTTTTGAATACATAAGCACAAGCCGGATCGGCTGGGTTGTATGTAACTTCTTTTCCATCAACAGTTTTGGCTCGAGGGGCTTCATCAGGCGAAGGAACCGTATTGACGATAAATTCCATCAAACGACGAACTCCCCAATTTTGCTTGGCATGTACACAAAAAACCGGGAAGATTCCACGATTGATTAAACCAATTTTTAGGCCTTCACTGATTTCTTCTTCACTCAATGAGCCATTCTCGAAAAACTTCTCCATCAGCGATTCTTCGTTTGCAGCTAATTCTTCCACCATAGCAGCGTACAATTCATCTGCCTTTGCCTTCTCTGAAGCAGGTATTTCTAAAACTTCGGTATTACCCGATGTATTAAATTTCAACATTTTCATTTGCAAAAGGTCGATCACGGCATCGAAACCAAGTCCTTCGTTTACAGGATATTGACAAATCATTACTCCACCCTTAAAGCTCTGCCGCATTTGACGAATCGTTTCTTCGAAATTAGAATTCTCATGTTCTAAATGATTGATTACAAAAATCAAAGGCATATTTGCTTTAGAAGCATTGCGGAAATTGATTTCGGCTCCAACTTCTACGCCGTTTTGAGCATTAATGAGCATAAGAGCCGTGTCTGTAACTTTGAGAGCAGCCAAGACTTCTCCTACAAAATCGTCAAAACCCGGACAATCTATCATATTGATTTTCTTGCCATTCAACTCGGCATATAAAACTGTTGAATAGATCGAATTTTGACGTTCAAGTTCTATATCGCGATAATCGGAAACGGTACTCTTATCTTCGATAGAACCCCTGCGATTGATGACACCACCTTCGAATAACATGTCTTCGGCAAGAGTAGTTTTCCCGGTCTTCGCTGCACCTATAATGGCAATATTCCTGATTTCTTTCGTTTGATAAACCTTCATTTGTTTAAATGATTATAATTTAAGTGTTTGCAATTGAGCGGCAAAATTATAAAAAAGCCTCCGATTGCCAAAGGTTATTTAATTTCTTGAAAAATTTTCTCTCTTCGATAGAATCCTTAGTCTTTAAATCAAGAGTCCAATTTGATGATGTATTTCATCCCAGACTCTATCGGGTAATCTTGCGCCCTCTATTTCGGTTACTTTCCCTGCTACCAATGAGGCAATCTTTCCGCTAGTTTCTATATTATAGTGATGTACAAGCCCATAAAGAAATCCAGAGGCATACATATCACCTGCTCCTGTGCTGTCAATTGCATTAGCTTCTATTGCATTAATCTTCCAAACTTTTCCATTGGTTTTGATCATAGAACCATTTTTCCCAATCTTTACAACTGCCAAAGGGCATATCTGCGAAAGTTCGTCGAGAGCTTCTATGGGTTCTTGGCCGGTTAAGGCTTTTGCTTCTTCTTCGTTGGCAAATACAATATTAACGTAATGACTCAAAATAAACCGTAAAAATTCACGATTCTCCTCCACAACATTGTAACTCGCTAAATCCATGCTTACGCTGCAACCACAGCCTTGAGCCGTTTGCAATATTTTTAGTAATACTTCGTGATTCTGTACCTGATAACCTTCAATATGTATATGAGCATATTGAGCCAGAATGCTTTCTATTATATCGGCATGAGACAGCTCGAGGGCAGCCCCAAGGTAAACGGCAAAAGTGCGTTCAGAATCGGGACTAATTAATGCAACTGCCCTGCCTGTGGGAGTTGAGCTTTTTGATATATGAGTTGTAATGCCACAGGCTTTCAGGTCATTCTCGTACACTTCGCCTAATTCGTCTTTTCCCGTTTTGCCGAGATATCCCACTTGTAATCCAAGATGAGCTAAACCAAATACTGTATTGGCAGCCGAACCTCCACTGGTTAATTTACGTGAGAATTTCGAAGTAGCTTCCGTAATACTCTGAGCTGATGCAGCATCTACGAGGGTCATACTCCCTTTGGGCAAGGATAATCTGTCGAGAACCTCATCAGCTGGTATATTGGTAATCATATCTACTAAAGCATTTCCAATGCCGAGTATATGCTTCATGAATCTGTGATTTTTTGCAAAAATTTTTGCAAATGTAGCCAAAGTAAGAAATCTTTATTAATTTTGCATCCTCTTTAAAATAAAATCCTCCTTAGCTCAGCTGGTTAGAGCATCTGACTGTTAATCAGAGGGTCNNATAAACATAAAGACAATAAATATCGATTAACAAAAAATTCTAAAAATGTTGTAAACAAAGCATTTAAATAAAATACGAATAATATCAATAAGAGATATATTCTGACTGTTAATCAGAGGGTCGCTGGTTCAAGTCCAGCAGGGGGAGCATACTCAACAGGCCTCATTGCCTGTTTTTTTATTTCGAGAAGGCATGAAACAATTGCATTTGTGGCCAAGGATGAGGACCGAATAACATAAATTTTTCCAGCCTTCTGAAAATGATCGGAACTTTAGGTTAAACAAAACGCCATTGATTTGCTATAGAAATATGCTTATTCATTTCTATAATAATCGAACCATCTTTTCCCTATGTTGTTATTATGAAATTTCGTCTTTGTATCCTTCAATCTTCGTTTTGGATTGATCAATCGGATGCTAAAAAATAAAAAATCGTTTATTTTGTACATCCAAACTTTTTCGGGCTTCGATGCGCAAATCTTGGCTTCTACTGATAATTGGTGTTTTTCTGATATACAATGTTGTTAATTATCCCTTGTTTTTTCTTCGCCGTGCCGAAATTAAGCATGAGATGAAGGAGTTGATGCTTGCTACTAACCAGTTCGATACCTTGTCGTTTTCTCTGCCAGCCTTTCGTTCTATTCACTGGATAAAGAAGGGAAAAGAATTTATTAGAGAGGGTAAAATGTATGATGTAGTTAGTTTAACTTGGGCAAACGACAGTATTATCCAAATAGCCGTTGTAGAAGACATAGAAGAAACCAACCTTCATCAGTGGCTCCGAAACCATACCGAAAACGCAAGCAGTAACTCTCTTACTTTGAAACTGAAATTACTTTTAAATGCTAATTTTATCCTTCAAAACCGAATTTTCCCAATTTTTATTCCAGAAGAGGAAATTACTTTTTTCCTTCTGAGCATCACACTCTCGGAGACTTTTGAAGAAGTACTCTCTCCACCTCCTCGATATTTTATTTGAATTTTATTCGCTGGTTTTTTTATCACTCTCATTCTTCCACATTCCATAAATAATGAAATGAGGGGTGATATTGCAATGTATATATTATTTTTATTTAAATTTAACTTATTGGATATGAGAAAATTATCTATAATTATCTTATTTTCTTTCAATATTAGCTGGCTTATGGGGCAGAAGCTTCAGGTGATCGACAGAAGCACTCTTCAGCCAGTTGTAGGAGCCTCGGTATTCGTGGTTCGCGATGGACAAAAGGCTGGTGTAGTTACCAATCAAAAAGGCATAGCCGATATTTCTGAAATCATCATATCTAATCTTCCTTTACATATAACTGCCATAGGTTATAAAGAACTGACAATAAGCATAGGAGAACTCAAGCAGACTGATTATAAGGTGATGCTGATTGAAAAGCCTTACAATTTGAACGAGATTGTTGTTTCGGCCAGTCGTTTCGAAGAAAAAAGAGCCGATATTCCCCAACAAATCATGATTCTAAAAAAGAAGGAGATAGGATTTCTTTCTCAGCCCACTTCGGCCGAGTTATTGCAAAGTTCGGGTCAGGTATTGGTGCAAAAGAGCCAGTTAGGTGGTGGCAGCCCCATCATAAGAGGTTTCGAAGCCAACAAGGTTCTTTTGGTAGTGGATGGCATCCGTATGAATAATGCTATATATCGGGGAGGCCATCTGCAAAATATCATAACCATTGATAATTCCATGCTCGAAAAAGTGGAAGTGATTTATGGCCCAGGCTCGGTAGTTTATGGAAGTGATGCACTTGGCGGAGTCATCCATTACCATACCCTAAAACCCATCTTGTCGGAGAATGGAAGAACCTCGACAAAGATTAATGCATTTACCCGATATTCAACTGCTTATAATGAAAAAACTGCTCATGTTGATTTCAATATCGGCACAAGAAGATTTGCTTCTTTGAGTTCGGTTAGCGTTTCTGATTTTGGCGATTTGCGACAGGGCGACTTAAGAAATCCATTTTATGGAGATTGGGGCAAACGTCTTTTCTATGTAGAACACATTGCTGGAAAAGATAGCGTAATAGCTAATGAAAATCCTAATATTCAGAAAGGTTCGGCCTATACCCAATACGATTTTATGCAAAAGTTTTTGTTTAAACCCTCGGAAAAGGTATCTCACACATTAAATCTGCAATATTCTACTTCATCCGACATCAATCGTTATGATCGTTTAACTGAGGTATCTGATGGCCAACCAAAATATGCCCAATGGTATTATGGTCCACAAAAACGTTTACTCGCCGCCTATCAACTCGAATTGGGGAAGGCAAGAATCTGGGATAAGGCCAAACTAATAGCCGGATACCAAAACATAGAAGAAAGCCGTCATAATCGCTCATTTGGGAAAAGCAAACTGAGCCATAGAACCGAAAAACTCGATGTCTTTACTTTAAACCTCGATTTTGATAAACAGATAGCAAAGCAGGAAATCCGTTACGGGCTCGAAGGAACTTATAACGATGTGAACTCGGAAGCCTTTGCTGAAAACATCAATACAGGCGAAATCAGTCCATTGGATACCCGATATCCCGATGGAGGTTCCAATATGAGCACAATGGCAGCTTACATTACCCATACATGGGAAATCAGCCCAAAAATTATACTCTCCGATGGGTTGCGCTATAGCTATATTCATTTGAATGCCAAATTCAACGATACTACATTTTTCCCATTTCCTTTCAAAGAGATTACTCAAGAATCTGGTTCTCTCAATGGAAATCTTGGGCTTACCTACATGCCCGGAAAGGATTGGCGTTTTACAATATTAGGATCAACAGGCTTTCGTGCTCCTAATGTTGATGATTTGGCCAAGGTTTTCGAATCAGTACCTGGTTCGGTTATAGTACCTAATCCCGATTTGAAACCTGAATATACATGGAATGCAGAAGTGGGTATTTCTAAACTTATTATGAATTGCGTTAATGTGGAGTTTACGGGTTATTACAGCTTGCTAAATGACCTCCTTACCATAGTGCCTTCTGAATTCAACGGGCAAGATAGCATCTTGTACGATGGCGTTTTGAGTAGAGTTACTACTAGTGTAAATGCCGATGAAGGCTATATTTATGGATTAAGTGGCAGCTTAACCGCTCAGGTTACCGATAATTTCATCATTAGCTCAACCTTGCACTATACCTATGGCCGCATAAAAACCGATACTGTCGATTATCCTCTCGACCATATTCCTCCTGTTTATGGCAAAACAAGTTTTCGCCTGAATATGAATAAGTTTAGAGGCGAATTCTATGTGATGTATAACGGCTGGAAACGTCTAAAAGATTATAATCTGAAGGGTGAGGACAACATCAATTATGCGACTGAAAAAGGCATGCCGGCTTGGTACACCCTCAATCTGCGCACTTCATGGCAAATCAACCCCAGATTCGAGATGCAACTGGCTCTCGAAAATATACTCGACCAGAATTATAGGGTATTTGCTTCGGGAATCAGTGCACCAGGCAGAAATTTCTCAATAACATTGAGAGGAAATTTCTAAAAGTACGCATCAAAATAGAGTAATTTTTTTCATAGCTGACTTATTCCCTGAATTGAGATGATTCAAAACGGAATGAGACAGCTTTTTGTGTTTTTGATTGTCTTGGGCTAAAAAGGAAGAGCCCTGCATTTGGCTCTGTTGTTGACTAATTGAAACCGTCTCAGCAGATTGAGTTTGCAAAAACATAAGCCAGTGACTCCTATCCTGCTAATGTAGAAATTGGTATAATGGACAAAAATTTTTATTAAAAAAGCATTTTTATCTCTTTTCTTCGAGGGTAATGCTCACGCTGCCAATTTTTCCTCCGAGGGCAGGATTCAGTTTCGATAATTTTATTTTAACATAAAAAACACCAGGGAAATTAAAAAATATATTGTTAAGGATTCTTCTAGCAAGATGCTCCAGAAGTTTCGAAGGAATTTGCATTTCATTTTTTACTACTTTGTAAACGCTCTGGTAATTTATTGTATCGTTCAGGTTGTCAGATAGTTCGGCTTTTGAGGTGTCGGTTTCGAGGTAGAGGTCTATCATGAAGCGAGTGCCTATTACTTGTTCTTCGGTAAAGCAACCATGATAAGCCCAAAATTCCATTTGTTCGAGGGCAATCCTGCTCATAGCTCAACGATTTATTTTTTTCAGTGCATTCTCTATTCTTTTCAAGGTCTCTTCCTTGCCTATCAAGGCCATTATTTCGGTGAGATGAGGACCAATAGCGCCACCAGTAAGACAAAGCCTCAGAGGATTCATCAGTGCACCCATCCCAATAGCATTTTCCCGAAGAAAATTTTGTATCAACTCATCGAGATGGACCTGATCGAATACATCGAGATGTAATAGAGTGATGGCAAATTTTTGCAAAATAGTGGCTGTTTCGGGCTTCCATCTTTTTTTGATGACTTCTTCATCATAATTTTCTGGAGCTTTGAAAAAGAACCAGGCATTATCCCAGATTTCTTTTACAAAACTTACTCTTTCGCGCACTAAGTGCACACTTTCTTTCACATAATCCAAAGGGGCATCTATGCCATAACTTTTCAATATGGGAATAAATTCCTGGGTTAATTCATCATCAGAACGTTTTCTTAAATATTGCTGATTGAACCATTTTGCCTTTTCTGGATCGAAGCGTGAACCCGATTTCCCTACTCTTTCCAGTGAAAATGCGTCTATGAGTTCATCCATAGTAAAGATTTCCTGTTCGGTTCCCGGATTCCAGCCAAGCAAAGCCAGCATGTTGATGAAGGCCTCCGGATAATATCCCGATTCACGATATCCCATGTATTTTTCTCCTGTCTTAGGGTCAGTCCATTCGAGTGGATAGACTGGGAATCCCAGTCGGTCTCCATCGCGCTTGCTGAGTTTTCCATTGCCATCGGGACGTAAAAGAAGAGGCAGGTGAGCAAATTGGGGTTTCTCCCAGCCAAAAAACTCGTACAAGAGCACATGCAAGGGTGCCGAAGGCAACCATTCTTCGCCTCGAATCACATGTGTAATTTCCATCAGATGGTCATCTACGATATTGGCCAGATGATAAGTGGGCATACCATCAGATTTGAATAACACCTTGTCGTCGAGTGTTGTACTTTCCACCTCCACCTCTCCACGAATGAGGTCATTTACCGAGATGACACTATTTTCAGGAATTAAGGCTCTAATGACGTAAGGCTCACTCGAGGCTAATCTTCTTATTACTTCTTCTTTGGGCAGAGTAAGCGAATTACACATTTTCATGCGGTTCGAAACATCGTACTGAAAATTAGGGAATTTTTCATGAGCTGCTTGCAAATCGTCGTGAGTGTCGAAAGCATAATAGGCATGCCCCTTTTCGATGAGAATATCTATGTATTGTTTGTATAGTTGCCCACGATCGCTTTGACGGTAGGGAGCAAAAGGACCCCCCACATGAACTCCTTCATCGAATTGGATGCCACACCAAGAAAGGGATTCAATAATATATTCTTCGGCACCTGGCACAAAACGGTTGCGGTCGGTGTCTTCTATTCTAAGAATGAATTTTCCTCCGTGTTTTCGAGCAAAAAGAAAATTATATAATGCAGTACGCACGCCTCCAATATGAAGAGGCCCTGTAGGGCTGGGCGCAAAACGCACTCTTATGGCTTTCTGGCTCATGAATAATTATTCAATCTTTAGTCGGCAAAATTACGAAAAGGTTGGGGGCAAATATTGCTCTTTAACATTCTATATTTTCGACTTTACTATGGGAAAATTCTTCCAATATTTTAATATTATATTAAACACATTAATATTTTTAATATTATATTAAACACATATTTAAACACAGGATATTGTTTTGAGAAGATTTTTAAATTTGTTATTGAAAAATATCTCGTGGGTATTAAGTTCATTTAAAAGTGGAAAAAAAGGTATTCATAGCAATTATAGTATTTCTTGATATTTTTATATATGCTCATGGCCAAACACAACTTGAAGAAGATGAAGGTCTTGGACGATATGATTATTTATGCATCAGCGATTCTACTTGGGTGCATTGGAGCACTGACCATGCCACATGGGATTCGGCTCAGGTTTACATAGATGTTTATGGAACAGGAAGGGATTTTAATTCTATGTGGATGCATGATTGGGATGGTCGTAAGCATTTAAGTACTATTGAACAACTTAGCTCTGAATATTTTCCTGCCGGAAGTTATATGCCTGGTTATCCTATAGATTTACACCTTAAGTTAGATGGAACGACTTTAAATTCTTACTATGATGAAATGATGTTGATGAACGTAGTGAAACGAGATACCTCTGGAGTGATTTATAATTCGAGTCAGCAATTAGTTTTACAGTTTTATATCGATATTGGTTTGGTTTCGGGGAACAGATGGCTAAATACGGTTCATGTTAAGAATTTAGGAACCTTAGAAGAAGGAAACGGAGACAAAGATATTGGCTATGATCAGCTAAAATTATATTACGAAACAGGAACTTCTTTTCATTTTGACGGAATAGAGCAGAGTCAGAATTTATGGGGAGACTGGGGTGGCGATTTAAAATATAACAATGAATGGAAGAATGAATCATTGAATATAGAAATTCCGGCAGGCGAGAGGCTTTATTGCTATGTCGTTATAGAAGGATTTTCTCCTACTTTGGTAATGGGCCGCACTGCACAGTTCGAGCTTGTTACCGATGGTTTGGCTTTCGATAATTATGGTTCTATGCATAAGTTTAAGGCCAGAGTGGATGCACGTACCAATGCTTTTGCCTTACCTGTGATGAGTTTATCTTATCAGGCTCCATGCGTGGTCATCAATTCTTATTACAATGCGGCCGATCCGAGAGATGAATGGACCGAATTACTGGTAACACAAGACAATACCGACTTAAGAAATTTTACATTGAGAGATAATAACAAAGATCAAAGCAACTGGCAAGAAGGTATCACTTTTAAAAATATCAATTTATGGAACCATTTACGAGCGGGCACTATTATCAAACTTTGGCATAGGGATAT
This sequence comes from Bacteroidales bacterium UBA5762, assembly GCA_002418865.1. GTDB lineage: Bacteria > Bacteroidota > Bacteroidia > Bacteroidales > TTA-H9 > TTA-H9. The sequence goes on from DIEY01000011.1 coordinate 36,231, forward strand.
TGATTCTCAAGATCCTTCTCCTAATCCTCATCCCCCGGATTTGAGCCCGGCTGATGGTTATTTGGAAGTGCATGCTAACGATCCTTATTGTTTCACAGGAGGAAACTTCGGTAACTATCCAAATTATGGGGGTCCATCTCTTTCTATCGGAGGAGAGGGGGATATTGAACAAATTAGAAATGCTGAGAGTGAACATGTACATGCCCTTGGTCATAGAGGTACTGCAGGCGTTTTATTTCATTCTCTTCCTTATCCTAAACTCAATCATACCGAAAGCCCAATTAGCAATACCACTCTTATGGTTTGCCCTGGTGGTGAGCTTTATGAATATGGGGTATATGAACCTCAAAATGGCACTATTTATACAGCTAAACAATCCGGTGAAATTACACCGGGTTTGCCAAATACTTGCACATCTTCATCTACCGCAAACACATTATACTGGAAAACGCTTCGTGAGCCTCTATGGAATAATCCCACGGGGAATGGGTCTTATCAAAACAATAATACTCAAATTCAACTTAATTGGAATTCGTGTGAGGATGCATATTCTGAGGATAGTACAACAGGGTATCTCATTCTTAGGAGTTCCACAGGAAGTTTTACGCATCCTGAAGACGGTTTTACTTATGAGGTTGAAGATAATATTGGGACTTCTAAGGTGGTAGGTATTATTACCTCATCAACTATTACCAACTTTATTGATCCAATACCCGCACCTTGTGATGGGTTGATGTTTTACCGCATTTATGCTTTCCGTTTTTCGACTGACGACCTCAAGGGCAATAATTTTCATGAAGCCAGAGGAAGGGCTTATAACCAGAATTCATACACCGAAATAATAGTTGAAGGGCCTTCTTCTCCGAGTACATCTAATGATATGGCATTATTAACTAACAATTAAATATCACGCAAAATGAAAAAACAATTTATTCTTTTCACCGCTTTAGCAATGATAAACGTTGCAGTCTTTGCTCAGAATCAAGACCCCACCCAAAGCGTTTGCCAGGGTTCTACCGAAATTTATTATGTAGATAATACTCCTGGCTCGACGTATAACTGGACAATAAATCCAGAATCGGGTGGAACTATACTCAGCGGACAGGGAACATACCAGATAAGCATTCAATGGACAGGACCAGTAGGGGACTATGTCGTCAGTGTAGTCGAAACAGATGTAAACAGCTGTGATGGTGAACCCAAAACGGTTACGGTAAGTGTAATGTCTGGACCTACTCCTGTGATCTCTGGTGCCGCCACTGCTTGTACAAACACAACTGAAGTATATTCTGTGGTGGGTTCCACTTCGAGTACCTATACATGGAGTGTTTCTGCAGAAGGAACTATTACTGGCGGTCAAGGGACCCGTTCCGTTACTATAACATGGAATTCTGCCGGAAATGCAACGGTTAGCATTACCGAATCCATTGGAGAATGTTCCGAAGAAGCCACTTATGCTGTAACCGTTAACCCTACTCCTTCACCTTCAATTACTGGAGTGGCTTCTACATGCCTTAATTCAACAGATGTATTTACTACCCCTCAAGTTGCTGGTAATACTTATGAATGGAGTGTTACAACCGGTAATACTATTTTTACAGGGCAAGGCACAAATGAGGTTTCCATTACTTTTGGAGTTATTGGAAACCAAACCGTTACCGTTGCGCAAACTGCAAATGGATGTACTGGCATAGATTCAAAAAATGTTGAAGTCCATCCCTTACCATCTACTTCGGCTATCTGGCATGATTAAACCATAGCCTTTCACAGGTTATTGGAAACTTTCATAATGGCTTATTTAATGATTGCCATTATAAAATGATTGCCATTATAAGGTGAAAAAAAATTTTTTAATGCAAACGTTTGCGTTAATATTTAGTATTTTATCCTTGAATTTTTTATATTATTTTTGTTCCTTCAATTGAAAACCAAACTGTAAAATTGCGATAAGTGGTATATAATCAAAATATTATAAAAATTTAATTTCATGATAAAAAGCAAAAAGGCCTTTATAATTGTAGTAGTTATTTTATTCCTTCCCCTTTTATATTCGAGCGGAATTTCTGCTCAGATTTTTATTCCCGATGGAGTCCGCATTCCGGGGACTTGGAATAATTGGAATAACGTTACAAATATGGGAGGCCCTTATGATTTACAATTAATAAATTCTGGAGTCTTAAGATGGCAAACCACTTTCCAATATACTGGTATAAGTGGTACTCATGAGTTTAAATTCGTTAGCACTGCTTTTGGCGATCCCTGGGGTAACCAATGGGCGGCCAATACCAATGTTACATTAAATGCCCAAAATGTTTTTACTTATGGCGCTCCTTCCGACCCCAACAATATAATTAACCTGCATCAAAACAAATGGTACACAGTTGTTTTCAAAGATAATGGCTACGCCAATACTACGGCTATTTTCATGGAAACTTCCGCAAAACCTGTTAATATTATTTCTCTCAATCAAACTCCACTTATGGTTAATGATCAAGATAGTGTCGAGATCATTATTCAGCTTCAGAATATTCCTTCTACAGAAGAAAAGTTCTTTTTATGTTATTCTAATGATGAATGGACTACACAAAATCTTGTTCCCTTTCAAATGAGTAATTCTACGGGTGTTGCCTTTATCCCTCCTTTCCCTTATAATACTAAAGTGAGCTATTATGCTTTCAGTACGGTTGTGAGCAATCCTTTGCCCGACCCTGATTTATTTACGCTATTGAAAGATGACAATTTAGGTGAAAATTATTCTTATACCGTTGGCGAGACCATACAATGTGGCCAAGCTATTGATGTGGTAACCACCGATCCTGTTTTCGTCATGGAAGGGAAACCTATAGTGATTTATTTTAATGCAGAATTAGGTAATGGAGGCCTACTCGATTATTCTGGAGATGTTTATGCACACACAGGAGTTATTACTAATTTGAGCACTCTTTCTTCAGATTGGCGATATGTAAAAACAGAATGGGGGCAAAATACAGCCGAAACTAAACTCACACGCATCTCGACTAATTTATACAGTCTTAACATTCCCGATATTCGGCTTTATTATGGTGTTCCCCAAAATGAAGACATTCTAAAACTTGCCTTCGTATTTAGGGGAGGCGAACCCGATGCTAATGGCAATTTTCCAGAACACAAAAATGCCGATGGCTCTGATATTTTTGTAGAGGTGTATGCCGACGAGTTGAGTGTAAAGATTTTGAGCCCCACCCGTAAAACACTTTTAGCCAGCCCTAATGAAATATTGCCAGTTTGCGTAGAAGCCCTGCAAAGTGATACCCTTTCGATTTATCTTGGAAATACTTTATTAACAGAAGATACTGCCCTTAGTATCGCCTATCCTCTCGATCTTACAGGCTATACACCTGGTACTTACTGGATAAGGGCTATCGCTAAAAATAACTCTCAAGCGAGCATCGATTCTGTCAGCATTTATTTAAGAGGACCTGTAGAAATTGCCGAATTACCTGAGGGTGTGAAAAATGGAATCAATTATCTCGATGATCATACGGTTACATTGGTTTTAAATGACCCTCCAGCCCAAAAAAAATTCGTTTTTGCCATAGGCGATTATAGCAATTGGCTCCCTAACGACGATAACTATATGAAAAAAACCCCCGATGGTCAATATTTCTGGGTTACACTTCAAAATCTCCAACCCTCAAAAGAATATGCTTTCCAATATTTTATTGATGGAACGCTCATCATTGCCGATCCTTATTGCGATAAGATTCTTGATCCTTGGAACGACCGCTGGATACCTTCTACTAATTATCCTAACTTAAAACCTTATCCTTTCGGTCTTACCACAAACATTGTAAGCGTATTGCAAACTCAACAGCCCAGTTATGAGTGGGAGATTCCTTCTTTTACTCCTCCAGCCATTGATGATACCCAACAAGACCTACTGATTTACGAAATCTTGCTAAGAGATTTTACAGAAGATAAAAATTTAAACTCGGCCATCGAAAAGCTCGATTATTTGAAAGATTTAGGAGTAAATGCGGTAGAACTTATGCCTGTTGCCGAATTTGACGGAAATGAAAGCTGGGGTTATGCTCCTAATTTTTTCTTTGCTCCTGATAAATTTTATGGAACTCGCCAAAACTATAAAAAATTCATAGATGAATGCCATCAACGCAATATTGCCGTAATTCTTGATATTGTGATGAACCATGCCTATGGCCAGTGTCCTTTGGTACAAATGTACTGGGATGACGATAAACCTTCGGCTAATAATCCATGGTTTAATCAGTTTTCAATGCATCCTTACACTATAGGATACGATTTTAACCATCAGAGTCCCTATACACGTCAATTCTTCAAAGATGTTCTTTCGTATTGGCTCACCGAATACAAGGTAGATGGCTTCCGCTTCGATTTATCAAAGGGTCTTACCCAAACCTACACGGGAAACGATGTTACGGCTTGGAGTCAATACGATAAGAGCCGGATAGATATCCTCAGCGATTATTATAATCATATTAAGTCAATCAATCCGAAGGCCTATGTCATACTCGAACATTTTGCCAATAACGATGAAGAAATCGAATTAGCCAATAAAGGCATGCTGCTGTGGAGCGGAATGATAGAGCCTTATAAACAGGTGGGCATAGGCTGGAGCGAAAATTCTGACCTTTCATGGGCCTACCATGCGAATAGGGGCTTTTCTTATCCAAACTTAGTGGATTATCGTGAAAACCACGATGAAGAAAGAGTAGTGGCAGCAGCCCTGCAGTGGGGAAATAGCTCACCTGACTATAATTTAAAAAATATGTTTACTGCAGTGAAACATCAGGAAATGTCTACCGTATTACATTTGGGTATACCTGGTCCAAAAATGATATGGCAGTTTGGTGAATTGGGTTATGATTATAGCATTTTTTATGGAGGCGAGCGCACCGCACCTAAACCCCCCCATTGGGACTATCTTAATGTGTATGAAAGAGAAAGACTTAACCGGGTAACTACGGCTATGGCAAAACTTCGCAAAAGTGACGCCTTTCGCTTAGGCAGCTTTAACTCCGATCTTGCCGGAAAAGCTAAAAAGATATGGATCAGTCATCCAACTATGGATATTACCATCGCAGCTAATATGGATGTTTATGACAGTGATTTCGCACCTGGATTTTCATCTTCAGGTGTATGGTACGATTATTTTACAGGTGAGGAGGTGAACATTAGCAATCCCGCAGGCCAAAAATTCCATTTTGGCCCGGGTGAATATCGTTTGTTTACAAACCAACCTCTACCTCGTCCTTTCTTTACCCTCAATATTACCGTTTTGGAAGATTCTACCCAACAACCTTTGCCGAACGTTGATATTACTCTTACTCCTTGGGGAGAACGCCTAACCAGTGAATCAGGCAATGCCAGTTTTACGGTTTTACCCCAACAACTGAATATGAGCTTGGCTAAACAAGGCTATTTACCCATTGATACCACCTTTACCCCATCTCAGGATGCTAATCTTATCTTCCACCTGACGAGGGGTCCCAATGCTTTGAATGAACTCAAAGACCAAAATATTTTAATCTACCCTAATCCTGCCAACAAAAGGATATGCATTACCAATGCTCAAGATTATACCCTCGAAATTTATAATCTACAGGGTAAATGCTTAAGAAAACTTATACTCAGTACATCTTTCGAAATTCTCCCCATTGATGAATTTCCTGAAGGAATTTATCTATTGAAATTTCAGAAAGAAGCAACATCCTATTATTCAAAACTTATCATTTATTGAATCTTATTTTTAATTAATAATAAACGTTAAACAATTAAAAACCAAGACCTATGAAAAAAACATTGATTTCTATTTTTTTATTGATTGCCGGAATGATGTCTTATGCACAAACCAACCATACCATAGTAATCAATGGCATTAACGATGGTTGGACAAGCCGCGAAACTTTTACAAATGTTTCGACCGCTGATTATGGCTATTTTAGCTGGGATGCCGACTATATTTATTTTGGAATTTCGGATCCCGAGGCCGATTATGGTAATATGGCTACTTTTATGTATTTCGATACCGACCCTACGGGTTCAAATGGTTCTACTAATGCCTATACTTTGGGAAATTATATTAACACCCCCTTTAACGCGGATTATGTTATTGTATGGAAAAACCAATCTGGTGCGGACTATATTGAGGTTAGGCAATATAGTAGTGGTAGTTGGTCTCAGATAGCATCTTCCTCCTCAACTAGTTTAGTAGTTAGTGGAGACACCATTGTGGAATTTGCCATTGGAACAGATTATAGAGAGGTGAAAGTGAAACGTTCGTTGATAGGTAATCCCGATGCTATCAAGTTTTGCACATTTACTGAGCAACAATGGGGTGAATATTGGAGGTATTTTGCCTGGCCAAAAGAAGGCTGGACAGATGGTAAAAGTGTTCCTGGTCAAAGTATTCCAAATTATTATGGTTTTATACTCATGCCTGGCATTTATACAAATGATCCTCCTTATTGGGATGCCACAATAGCTTCGTTTACAGGAACTGATAATGACTGGAATACGGCTGGCAATTGGAGCAATACTAATATTCCTTCTGGAACTTCCCTTGTCATGATTCCCTCAGGTAAAACCGTACAAATTGCTTCTAATGCTCAGGCCGATTGCTATGATCTTCTTAATAAAGGAATTCTTACCCTGAAAAGTATTGCGACTTCTACGGCTTCCTTAAAAATTGCAAATGCTTATAGTGGTTCAGGCACTTTTACCATGGAAAGATATATTGCAGCAGCTGAATGGACGGTTGGCACAGATGGCTGGCATTTACTAAGCTCTCCAGTAGCCGATCAAGCCATCTCCGGAGGATGGACTCCTTCAGGTAGTGAAGGTGATTATGACTTTTACGCATGGAGCGAAGCAGATAATTTATGGCTAAATCAAAAAGTTGCTGCAAATAACATTACCACATTCCAAACGGGTAAAGGTTATCTTGTGGCTTATCAACAGGCAAGCACTAAATCTTTCACAGGTAATCCTAATTTAAACGATGTAAGTTTTTCGAATTTAAGCTATAATGCTGGTCAGGGCAATGGATGGCATTTGTTGGGCAATCCTTTTTCATGTGCATTAAAATGGAACGAGGGAACGTTTTGGGCTCTCACTAATGTTGCCAATACTGCCAAAATATGGAATTCTACTCAAAAGGCTTATATAGACATCGTGCAGAATGGCATCATACCTGCTACACAGGGGTTTTTCATTCAGGTGAATAATACTACCAATGCCATTACTATTCCGAAGGCTTCGAGGGTTCACAGTACAACTAATTGGTACAAGTCAGACGAAGGTTCACGCATTGTACTGGTTGCTTCGCCTGCAGATGGCAGCTCGGCACAAGAAACCTATATACGATTAGTTCCTGGGACTACTCAAGAATTCGAATTTGAACACGATGCGCGTTTTATGGCGGGTTATGCTCCGGCATTTTATTGCATGGTGAACGACGAAAAACTTTCCACTCAATCCTTGTCTGATTTTAATCCGGGCTTAGAACTCAACTATGGCTTCGAGAAGATAGAAACCGACAACTATCGTATAATGCTCAAAGAGAATCCTTTCGATGTCAACATTTACCTCCATGATTTAAAAACTGACATTGTCCAGAATCTAAAACAGAATCCTATTTATGAATTTACTTCTTCCGAAGGTGACGACCCGCTACGGTTTAAACTAAAATTTGGTTCGGTTGGGATGGATGAAAAACCTGCCGTTAAGTCGTTGGCTTATGTAGTTGATCAAAATCTCTATTTCACCGTAACAGGAGAAAAGAGAGTTGAGATTTTCGATCTAACTGGGCGCATACTCATGCATTTTGTTACTTCTGAAAATTATACAACTTTACCACTTACTCCAGGTATTTACTTTGTAAGAGTATCAACTCCCAGTCAGACTATGTCGAGTAAAATTCTGATTAATTAATAAAAAAATATCCAAATCATGAAAAAATTAATCT
>DIEY01000011.1:44229-45673 GCA_002418865.1 Bacteroidales bacterium UBA5762
AACAATTCATATTAAATTTAAACATTAATCGAAAGATGATGAAAAAGGGGAAATTGATTATTTTATTGAGTGTATTACTAATGTTAGGGGGGCTGAATGGTTTTTCTCAAGATCCTCCGCCACCACCAGCAAACCATGGTCAGACAACGAATCAACAAAGTGGTGGGTCAGCTCCTTTGGGTAGTGGAATAGCTTTATTGTTAGCCATGGGAGCGGCTTATGGTGCCAGAAAAGTGTATACCTTTTCCAAAAACAAAAGAGAAAAGGAAGAATAATGCTTCACGAGCCCCGGGAAGTAAAACTATATTACCCGGGGTTCGTTTTTGTGAGTATATATTTAAACCTTGATAACCTGTTATTCTATGAAAAAAGTATTTGTTTACATATTTATGTTAATGGTGGCAGTTAGTCTTCAGGCGGTACCGGTAACCTTTCAGGTAGATATGAGTAATCAATCAGTTTCGCCTCAGGGGGTCCATATTGCTGGAGATTTCAATGGATGGAGCCCTTCAGCTACTCTTATGACACTGATAGGCAATAATGTTTATTCAGTAACATTGAGTGTAAATGCCTCCACCACCTATCAATACAAGTTTATCAATGGAGATACTTGGGCTGGAGAAGAAACGGTTCCAGCAGCCTGTGGAGTGTCTAACGGCATGGGTGGATATAATCGTGAAGTTGTAGTTGGAACGAGCAATATGACTGTGCCTGTAGTTTGCTTTAGCCAGTGTGGCCCCTGTCAGACCACAACAGTAGAATTGACACTTCAAGTGGACATGAGTCAACAGACGGTGTCGCCCCAAGGGGTTCATGTGGCAGGTTCGTTTAATAACTGGAGTACCACGGAAACCCCCATGACATTGATAGGCAATAATGTTTATTCGGCCACACTTACGGTAAACGCTTCAACTACTTATCAATACAAGTTTATCAATGGAGATACTTGGGCTGGAGAAGAAACGGTTCCAGCAGCCTGTGGAGTGTCTAACGGAATGGGTGGATATAATCGTGAGGTTGTAGTTGGAACGAGCAATATGACTGTACCTGTAGTTTGTTTCAGCCAGTGTGGGCCTTGTCAGACCACGACAGTAGAATTGACACTTCAAGTGGACATGAGTCAACAGACGGTGTCGCCCCAAGGGGTTCATGTGGCAGGTTCGTTTAATAACTGGAGTACCACGGCCACGCCTATGACGTTGATAGGCAATAATGTTTATTCAGCCACACTTACGGTAAACGCTTCAACTACTTATCAGTATAAGTTTATCAATGGGGATACTTGGGCTGGAGAAGAAACGGTTCCAGCAGCCTGTGGAGTGTCTAACGGAATGGGTGGATATAATCGAGAAGTTGTAGTTGGAACGAGCAATATGACTGTACCAGTGGTTTGTTTCAGCCAGTGTGGGCCTTGTCAGCCCACAACAGTAGAATTGACACTTCA
>DIEY01000036.1 GCA_002418865.1 Bacteroidales bacterium UBA5762
CGAGTAGGGGGGATTGGTTATTCGTATTTGAATTAATTAAAAAGTGGGAACGATTGGGGAACGAATACTTGTAAGTAATATTTGAACCATAAATTACAAAAGACACACTCCAGCCCCGGGGTTGAGATTAAACCCTGGTGAAAGCAGGGAATTCGTTTTGAGGACTTGAATCCAGGGAACAAAAAGAAACAAGTCGAATAATCAGCTGAGAACACGTAATCATTGAACAATTAGCATTATGAGATCTTGTCACCCTTACATTATAGAACAATATTTCTATGTTTGTCAAGGGTTTTGAGAAAATTTAAGAATTCTAATAAACAGAGGAATATTTCTAGAGCAAACAATAAATACATTTAAATATATAATTGACCATAGTCAAAAAGAAATAATGGTGGATAATGCCGGGAGAAAAGCTTACTCCTGAACAGCGAAGTTGGAACATGAGCCGGATTGGTTCAAAAAATACAGGACCGGAAATAAAAATCCGCTCCATTCTTCATAAAAACGGTTATCGATTCAGGTTAAATGGAAAAGTGGGGCGGAAGCTTTATTCAAAAGGATATCTGCCTGGAAAACCCGATCTGGTTTTGGCTAAGTACAAAACAGTAATTTTTATTAACGGGTGTTTTTGGCACCAACATGAATGTTGTAAAAAAGGAACAATTCCTAAAACACGAACAGAGTGGTGGCGAAAAAAACTACAAGAGAATATTACAAGAGATATAAATAATAAAAGACTACTCGAAAACTTAGGCTGGAAAGTTCTGATTGTTTGGGAATGCGAAGTACGAAACCAAGTGTTCCTTGATGAATTAAATGAGATAAAACATGAGAAGGATTGTCATGGATATAAAACCGATGAGTAAAGAGACGATTCAATTCAAATTTCACCCGAGGTTATTTGCTGCGTTAGGCACTGAATTAGTCACGAATGATTTAGTAGCAATACTTGAACTCGTAAAAAATTCTTATGACGCCTATGCAAATGAAGTTGTCGTCAGGATATATCAAGAAACTATAGGACAAAAAGAGAATCAAATAATTGAAATATTTGATGATGGACAGGGGATGACTCGAGATGTAATTGAAAATGTATGGTGTGTTGTAGCCACACCATACAAATTAGAAAACCCAATTCAAATGTATCAAGGAAATAGTAGAAGAGTAAGCGGTGATAAAGGACTCGGCAGATTAAGCGCGTCTAGATTGGGTTCACAATTTTCTTTAATGACAAAAACAATTAATAATGAGAGTTGGATAGTAGAAGTTGATTGGGATAAATTGGCGAATGGCGCAAAGGATGATTCATCTGAAATTGAAATCTACCAGTCTACAAATGAGATTTTCCCAAAAGGGCATGGCACGTTAATTCGGATTACATCTCTTCGGGATGATTGGGATGATGAAAAGATAGGGGATTTAAAAGATCAATTGGCTCGCCTAATTTCTCCATTTTCGAAAATGGATGATTTTACTATCCGTCTCTCCAATTCGGCAAATGATGAGGGACACTCCATAGAAGTAAAACCACATCTGTTTTTATCAAAACCACCCTACATGATTAAAGGAAACATATCGGAAGATGGAAAAATGGATGCAGTTTTTACATCTAATTCTGAATCTACTCCTAAAAACCGGATAATCAAAGAGCTTGTTTGGGAACAAGTAGATGAAAAAACGCAATTACCGTTATTCGATGACGGCCAATCACAACTAAATAATCCTACTTGTGGACCTTTTAGTTTCGAAATTAGGGTCTGGGATTTGGATGTAGATTCTATCCTTGAATTATCCAATAGATTCAATTTGGATAAGAAAACAATTAGAAATGACATAAGAAATTATCGAGGTATATCACTGTACCGTGATCGAATTCTAGTATTACCCAAATCTGATACCGCACGGGATTGGCTTGGTATAGATTTGAGAAGAGTGAGCAAAGTTGGAACTCGATTAAGTACTAGTCAAATTGTTGGATATATCTCAATTACGGCTGAAAAAAATAAGAAAATCAAAGAAACAAGTGATCGCGAACGACTTGAGGAGAATAAGGCTTTTAAGGATTTTAAGAAACTCATTTCAAAAATTCTATCAATACTTGAATACGAACGGGACAAAGTTCGCAAAAATGCTTCTCATAAAGAGCCACCCTTAAAAGATCTTTTTACGCAACTTTCTACTGCCCCACTCATGGAAAGCATTTATTCTGCAATTAAGAAAGGTGCTAAAACACCAGATATTATTAATCTTGTTGAAGATTATGGAAATCAAGTCGAAAAGACTGTTGAAATTATCGAAAATCGTCTTTTCTATTATAGTCGTTTAGCAAGCTTGGGTATTTTAGCTGCAATATTAGTACACGAAGTGAGAAATCAGACATTAATTATTGATAGATTTTTACGCCGTATCAAGAAAACCCTCAACAAACCTGAAATTGATGACAAAGACAGCATCGAAGGTGAATTGCGGTTAGCAGAAAAAGGATTAACATCTCTAGATAGTTTGGCAAACAGATTTGCACCGTTAGCTAGACGGAGCCTGAGTAATCGTAATAAATCTTCAATAATTGAAGAAATTATCGATGATTGCGTCCAAATGAGGATTCAGGAGATAGAACAGAAAAGTATCAAAATTTCTATCCCCCTATCAAAAACAGAAGTATTAGTTGATCCTGGTGAACTTACGGCAATTTTTATTAATTTGATTGACAACTCAATTTATTGGTTGGGATTTATTAAGAACACAGAACGATTGTTGGAATTTACACTAACTATTAACAAAGTCATAAGGAAAGTAAACATCCAAGTTAATGATAACGGACCAGGGATTATTCCTGGAGATGAGGAACGGATTTTTTGGCCAGGAGTAACAAGGAAAGAAGATGGATTTGGGATGGGATTGACAGTGGCTTCCGAAATCATTTCTCAATACGGTGGAAAAATGAGTCTTGTTGTTCCCGGTTATAGAAATGGAGCTAGTTTTCAGTTTGATTTACCATTATCTGATAAAGGGGGAAAGCATGAATAAAGACCTATTGAGAATCGCATTAGTTGAAGACGAGGCTGATGCAGCTGAAGCAATTTCTCGAGAAGTGACGCAAAAGTATGGTGATAATGTCGAGATTATTACCTATAATGTCTTTTCTGATGCAATTGATTCAATATCTCAGAATGAACATTTTGATGCAATAGTATTAGATCTATTTGAGAATGGTGAACTTCGGGGAGACGAGATTTTTTCACTCGTATGGAAAAATGAATTAGTTCCCATCATTATTCATACAGCAAGAGATTGGGGCACTCTGGATAAATCTAATATAGAGCACCCATTTGTTTTTTGTATTTCCAAGGGGAAAGGAAGTGATTTGAAAATAGTTGACGCAATTGAAAAAATCAAACCCTTCATTATTGCGTTACATATGGTGCATGAAGAAATCTTGCAAACAGAGCAAATGGTAATTAAAGATACAGCCTTTCGAATTAAGAAATTAGTCACTTCAGAAACCGCGATAAATGACATTCTCGTAAGAGTCATACGTAGGCGGTTGGCAGCACAATTTGATTACAGTCTTATACATTCTAGTGAGCCACTAAAAGCTTGGGAGCAATACATATATCCTCCTCTAAACCAAGATTTATTTTTGGGAGATATATTAATGGCTTCTGGTGAAGATCCAATGAACCCTGAGTCTTATCGAATTATCCTTACTGCTTCATGTGATATGCAGGTTTTTTCAGGCATAAGGAAAACTGACAAAGTTTTAGTTAGTAAGTGTGTTTCTTTCAGTGAATTTACTAAAGTCATTACAGATAGATATAAATTCGATAAAGAAAAACTTAAAGCCAATTTGCATCAATTATTGCGCGAAACACAAATAAATGGCATCATTCCTTTGCCAAACTTCGATGGGATAATACCCCAAATGGCGTCAAATCTTAAGAAATTGGATTTATTAAATTTTGAGGATATTAGTGTAACAAGTGATGCGAAAAAAACTTATGAACGAATAATCTCAATCGATAGCCCTTTCAGGGAAAATATTTCTTGGGCATTCTTGTCTATTTATGGAAGACCTGGTTTACCGGAAAGGGATGTGGTTGCATGGTCAAAAGAAGTACTTTCGGTTGGGAAATAATATGAGTTTGTATGCAATCGATTTTTTCTGCGGTGCTGGAGGACTAACTAGAGGTCTTCTTGATGCAGGAATAAATGTAATTGCTGGCCTTGACAACAGTATATTATGTAAGGAAACATACGAAGCTAATAATTCGCCTTCGAGATTCATTCAATGTGATATAAGGGACTTTCCAAACGATCTCCTTAGTAATCTTCTGGATGATGTCAGGAACGACGACCTATTATTTGCAGCTTGCGCACCTTGTCAACCATTTGCTAGATTAAACAAAACAGGTAGAAATGAAGATGCAAAGCTGTTAAGTAGTTTTGCATATTATATTGAACAATTCATGCCAAATTACGTTTTTATCGAGAATGTTGACGGATTAAAAAAAGTCAAGGGGAATAGTACTTATAAAAGGTTTCTTTCAAAACTTAATAGACTTGGTTATACGTTTATAGAATTGGTTGTAAATGCAAAAGATTATGGGGTTCCTCAGTCTCGCCGAAGGTTAATAATTCTTGCATCGCGAGGAAAGGAGCCAATACCTCCGATTAAGACACATGGCAAAGGATTGATACCGTATGTTACAGTAAAAGATGTAATTAGCGCATATCCAAAAATTAATGCAGGTGACGAGAACGGAACAATACCAAATCACAAAGCATTAAGATTAGAGGCCTTGAACCTTCGTAGAATTAAAGCAACACCCCATGACGGTGGTGGCTGGAGAGATTGGCCTAAAGAAATTTGGTTAAATTGCCATAAAAAGGATCAAACAGGTCATACAGATGTCTACGGACGGATGAATTGGGATCAACCGTCACCAACACTTACGTGTAAATGTTGTAGTATTTCAAATGGTAGATATGGACACCCTGAACAAGATCGAGCGATATCATTTCGTGAAGCTGCAAAGTTGCAGAGTTTTCCAGATCATTATATATTTTATGCTTCTAGTAATAAAGAACTTGGTAAACAAATAGGGAATGCCGTTCCGGTACAATTAGCTAAAGCCATAGGTGAAGCTTTCAATTCTATATACCATCAGGAAGTTAATTAATGAGATTAAAAACCCAGATCTGGTTATGCCTACTTCGCCCTCTATCGATTTCTATCTTCTAAATAATTAGTTTGAGAGGCTATTTAAGGGAAAAAGAATTGATTTGCCCAGGTCATTTGTGTACTAAAATTATAAAAGATAAAAAGAATGAACGTAACTACTCAGGCAGGTGAGA
>DIEY01000029.1:0-747 GCA_002418865.1 Bacteroidales bacterium UBA5762
GCTCGATAGTCTCAATCCGCCCTCTCCAACCTGTGTTTCATACTCCCGCGACAAACTCGTTATAAATTCGTGCGCTCTAACCAATTTTGCGGCTCGAATTATCTCTTCTTTAGATGCCAAAAGGTTGCCTATGCGAATATTCTCATAAATGGTGCCATCAAACANNACGTTTTTCCTCAAATCTTCTCTCCTTACTTTGGAAATATCCTGCCCATCAATTGTAATTTTTCCTTGTTCTAAAGGGTAAAAGAAACACAACAATTTTAGGATAGTAGACTTCCCGGTCCCATTATCTCCTACCACATAATTCAATCCTTTCATAAAGATAGCATTAAATCGCTGGAGAATGAGACTATTGTCGTAGGAGAACCAGACCTCATTAAAAGTCACAGTGCCCTCTCTCACAATCAATTCTTTATTTCCTCCCTTATCTCGCTCCAGCTCAAATATATTCTTTACTCTATCGAAGGCAGGCGAAGAACTCTTGTAATACGACCATAAGAAAGCAAGTTGTGAGATAGAGCCGAAGACCAGAGCGATATTGGTCATGAAAAGGGTAAATGTGCCTATAGTTAAGGAACCTTGTATTACCATTGGGCCACCGAAAAGGATGAGCAGCGCTATAGGCACTCCGTAAATTAGAGAGTACAGAGAGGACCCGATCGAATTAATTTTTGTATAATCTACGGATGCATCATAGTAATCCCTCATCAGCTCATCGAACTTATCTCGAGACCACCTTTCAAG
>DIEY01000029.1:754-2864 GCA_002418865.1 Bacteroidales bacterium UBA5762
CTTTCTTTTAGAAATGAATATATTGAGCCGGTTTTCTCGAGAGACGATTTTTGTGTCCGCTCCAATCTTTTCCCCAAAAATAGAATCGGAAAAAGAAAGAACAGCGTTGGAATTGTTACAATAAGTGTTAGATGCCAATTATAAAAAAGAATTATGATAAAAGGAACAATTATACGTAACATATTGATAATAAATTGTGGAATGATCTGAGTAAATATAATTATAACTGATCTAGTATTGGCCATGATACGGCTGAGTAGATCACCTACTTTCATCTCTTGGATTTTTTTAATATATGAAGACTGGACCGCATCAAATGCCTCTTTGGCCACATCATTGAACAAAACTAAATCCAATTTTCCTTTGCTAAAGCCAGAGAAGTAGGTCGAAACCGCCGATACGATGTATATTGCAACGGTTCCCAGAAGGATGTAGCTAAATAGCTCAGTCCTTCTGCCTATAAAGACATCATCTATTAGGGACTTTGCCAGCAATGGACTAGCGAATGTAAATAGCATGCCCATAAATTCCAAGGCAAGGAGGAATGCTAGAGTATGGGCATGGGGCTTAACAAATTTCATAAAGAAATACTTATAGTTATGGTCCATTAATACCATTCACCTTCTTTTGGATCATAACTGCATAACCGCTTACCATCTATTTTTCCGGTTAGACATTCTTCCAAGGCTCTGCAATCAATGCAGGTATATCTGAATTCACAATCTGCACATCGTTCTATTTTATCTAAATTCAACCCCCAAAATTTATATATATCCTCCCATTCTTTCTCGAAAATAGCGTAAATCTCCCTCGTACTTACATTGCCAAATTTATGACCCCTCATCATCGGGCAAGGAAGTACGTCTCCTGTATAAGAGATTGCTAACGTATGACCAAGACATGGATGATATTTTATATTGTTTAAAAATAGATGCATATTCGATAACTGAATCTTTTTCTTTGTCATCAGTGAACTATTTGTTAATGATTCCTGGTTTCTTATAACAAAATCTCTTATTGTGTTTTTGCTGGTAATCCCACCGACAGAGTTCCTATCCTCTGGCTTAACTATTAAGAGATAAATATAACCATCCAGTTGTTGTTTATCAAGATTTTCCGTTTGAATAATTATTTTTGCTTTATCTGTCAGGTAACTCATCATGTTTTCAGATAAACTTCGCTTATGAAGTACTATATAGATGTTATCGAATTTCTTATTTGCATAATCTAAAATATCGATTGCCTTATCCCATACTAGAGTTAGATCACCACCAGTAATGAAAATGCTTTTGCAGTCTAAGTTTCTGAGATCATCTATTAGCTTTTTCCACTTTTCTGTTGGTAAGGGCTCACCGTTTTGATTCCATTTATTGCAGCCCATGCATCCCAAACTCCTTCTTATTCCATAGTAACCGCAAAACCAACAATCTCTTTTACATGAATTATTTATCTCAAGAAATGCTCTATAAAGTTTAGGTGGATTACCTATTTGTTGTTCTTCGATTGGGGAACCTATCCGTAATTTTTGCACATATATCTTGTTTAAGTAAAAGTTACCCAGTCGAAGCTTTTTAAGTTCTCTAAAAAGCCTTCCATCATATATAGGTTCGTTATTTTCGCAAATTGTCATCAATTCTGTTTCTTGATGATCTAAAGCAACTATTTTTCCATCTATCAAATCAAAAATTGCGCCATTTTTGCTACCTCTTACGAAATAACATTCTGGATTGAGTCTAAAATACATTTTTATTCACCATGATATTTTTTTCAGATTTTTCATGTGGAATATCATATCTTTCGACGATGTCAGGATCTAGTTCAGCAGTTGTAAATGCAAATGTGAGAGATTCAATTAAAGAATGGTTTAACTCCTCACAAAGCTTTGAAGAGCACAAAAATCCTTTATCTGTCGCAAAACTTTGATAACATTTTTGGCATAGTTTCTGTGCCTTACATAATGAACATTTATCTAAATGATTAAAGTAATTACTTAATATTTCTGCAATTTTTTCGAAATCTAATCCCCGATCTACAGACCCAATTGGAATATTACTGGGCACCCTTTCACATATATGGAAACTTCCTTCTACGTCAACGAATATTTTTCGTC
>DIEY01000038.1 GCA_002418865.1 Bacteroidales bacterium UBA5762
ACCTGGGAAAGTTGAGTTATTAATTTTTAAGGAAGGGGGTGAAAATTATGCCAAAGTCAAATGAGCAGTCTCAAGGGCAGACTAAAAAATGCCCTAAGTGCCAAGAGGATATTCAACTTGGCGCAAAAAAGTGCAAGCATTGCGGAGCCGATTTAAGAAATTGGTTCGTAAAGCACAAAATAATTACCGGCATTTTAATTTTGTTTGTAATTGGCATTATCGGTAGTGCTATGGGAGACAATAAAGAAACCTCCAACAATTCTAACGGTGCTACAAATTCAAGTACTGTTCAAGAAAATAAAAAAGAGGAACCGTCTGAAACTCCTGAAGAAAAACCAGCACCAGCTAAGGATGCAACTATTCCAGCCGAGTATAAATCTGCCCTTAACAAGGCCACAACATATGCCAAAACAATGCATATGTCAAAGCAAGGTGTTTATGATCAGCTTGTTTCAGAATATGGCGAAAAGTTTTCAACTGCCGCCGCACAGTATGCAATAGACAATATGAAAGCCGACTGGAATGCAAATGCTTTAGCTAAGGCAAAAACTTATCAGGATACTATGAATATGTCACCAGCTGCCATCCACGACCAACTGACTTCTGAATATGGTGAAAAATTCACGCAAGCTGAGGCAGATTACGCTATTCAACACCTTAATGACTAGTGTGTCGAATTGAGATAAAAAGTGCCAAAATTGAATTAGATTTTTTTCACAAAAGAGAACTCAAGGGGGCGTTGCACTTTCGCTCCTAACGTCGCTCACCCTCGCACAACATAGTATATCTGGCTCGCTCATGCCGTCGCTCGACCCATATTTGCCTCCGCTTTCGCTACGGCAAACATCAGATATACTGAAACGATGGGCGGGAAATTCGCTCGCTCATAAGCTTCCCGCCCATTGGGGCGCGGGGCTTCGCCCCTTTGATGGTTTCTGTATAATCTTTCAGGTGAAAACTACCTTACTTGTAAAAGTGGAAAAATAGCAAAGTGTGATAAAGGTTCATGGGATCAGATAGAAAATATACATCAATTTAACAGACGATGGGTTGGAGAATGTATCCGAGCTTTAAAGGATGATGGAACGATATGGATTTCAGGAACTTTGCATAATCACCCATCTATTGGTGTAATTTTAAAACAATTAAATTTATGGATAATAAATGATATTATTTGGTTTAAACCAAATGCACCACCATTAATTCAAAAAAATCGGTTTGTGCCTTCGACAGAATTGATATGGGTTGCCAGTAAATCAAAACGATACTATTTCAATTATGAAATGGCTGTAAAATTAAGTAATGGAAAACAAATGCGGAATTTATGGGAGATACCTGCTGAAAGACATAAAACACCACATCCTACAGAAAAGCCCGAAAAACTTTTGGAAAGAATAATTTTGATTGGCGGTAAAGAAGAAGATACTATTCTTGATCCCTTTATGGGCTCTGGCACAACAGGAGTGGTGGCAAAACGGCTGAATAGAAATTTTATAGGCATTGAAATTGATGAGAAATATTATGATATAGCCCAAAAAAGGATTAACAACACTCCAATAGAAAATAATTTAGTGAAATTTCTAGAAAAGTTAACAAATAAAAATGCATTACAATTAGATTTTTATTCAAACACGGAAAAAGAAAGAGGAATTATTAATATGTGCCGAGCCGAACTACGCCTAACACAGCATAAAAGGTTCGTGCCTTGCGGTGCTCACCCAATTTTTTGCTTCGCATTGAAATCAAAGCCAGAGGAATATCTAGATAAAATTGAAGAGGAAAAGTTAATATCCCAATATATCCCTTTAGATAGAGATTTATGAAAGATAGACAGGTTCAAAGATTTTCTTAAGGAGGCGCGTCATGGCAGTAATCGAAATAGGAGCTGGTACAGCCATTCCTACTATACGTAATTTAAGTGAGCGGTTAGGGAGCTGGTATCGTGCCGCAGTTATCCGGATAAATCCCAGGGAATACCACATTTCCCCTTCTTATATCTCCCTTGCCTGCAGAGCCCTAGAAGGTTTACGCGGGATTAATGCAGCTTTGAAGCATATCTTTTAAACCCCAGACCTCCAGGTCTGAAATAATCTCAAAGTGCTTACGATTTAGAACCCATGGGAGTCAAGAGAAAGTTATTTTTATATAAAGGGGAGAAATTATGCCGTTAAAAAGTGCTATTTTTTATTTTTCTCAACAAGGGAGTACAAAAAAAATCGCCGAAAAAATTGCCGAAGGTTTAAGGTATGCCGAAAATTCTTGTAAGTTATTTAGATTTACTAAGATTTCAGAGGATTTAAATTTAATAAGTGGTCTTGATTTCAGGGAATATCAATTAATAGGATTCGGCACACCTGTTTATTATTTCCATCCTCCCTACCATCTGATTGAGGTTTTAGATTCACTTCCGGATTTGAGCCACGCTAAAGGATTTTTATTTTGCACCAGCGGAGGAAATCCTGGAGCAACATTATACAAAATGAAAAAAATTCTAGATAAAAAAGGCCTTAAAATAATAGATGGATACGACAAATGGATAGGACGCGATCAGCACCGTTGTTACAGTAATTTCAGGGAATCATCCCTTCCTTCAAGTCTTGGACACCCAAATCAAAAAGAATTAGAAGAGGCAAAACAATTTGGTAAAAGTTTGATTTCTAAAGCTCTAAACCCTAAAACCTCTGAGAAATTAGACTTTTGGTCTAATATTTGCCTTTAAAAAAAGAGAAT
>DIEY01000026.1 GCA_002418865.1 Bacteroidales bacterium UBA5762
AAGTTCGAGTCTTCGACGAGGAGCCATAATAAAAATACCCACTTAAGTGGGTATTTTTATTATGCGCACCCTCCTCGGCACTCCGGAGCGAAGCGTAGGAGTCGACGAGGGTGCCTCCAGTGGTTTTCGTAGGAGTCGACGAGGAGCCTTAGCCTTAGAAAGACACTCAAAATCGTTCAGAGTGTCTTTTTTTTAAACCGTTATATAATATTTGTATCCGAGAGTTTCTTTTTAAGGAGGGGCATAATGAGCGACGATGGAAATAATCCAAAACAAGACAACAAGAAGATTGAAAAAACTGAAATTATTGAAATGAGTGTTCCTTCTGAGGCTGATCTTTGGAAATCTCGTGTTCAATCAAGACCAGCCCCAAAAACTGATCCACCAGTTAGTTGGGCTCAGAATTCCCAACAAGATAATTCAAAAAACAATAATGAACAAAAATAAATAATACTCATTAATGCCAACTGAAAATCTTTCTCAATTTATTCAATTTATTATTCCGGGTTTTATTGCATTAGGAATATTTAAGTCTTTTTATCCAGAAAAAGATAGAGATATTTTTTTTGAAATTACTAATTCGTTAATTGTAGGAATAATAATTCTAGCTATTGTTAAATGGATTGATCGCAATTACCTAAATTATTTCTTGTACAGTAACTTCACTGGACTTCCTGGAATCCGATTTTCTATAACTTTGATTCTTTCTGGAGTACTTGCAGGTTATTTATTTGTCGGAATAACAGAGACTCGAAGCCTTTTAGCAAAGCGTTTTTCATGGTGTAACTGGATGAGTCCAAATGAGAAAACAGTTTGGCTAAAAGTAAATAGTAAATCTTCACAGAGTTGGGCAATTGTATATTTAGATGATAAAGAGGAGATCATTTATAGAGGTTGGATTTCTGATTACACAATTGACCCTGAAGAAAACTATCAAGATTTTTTATTAAGTAACGCTTCCAGAGTTGACAAAAACTTAAAAGAAATTCACAAAATTAACGGTCTAGGAGTTTACTTAAACCTTAAAGATATCAAACGCATCGTATTTCTTGATGGAAATAAAAAGACGCCTTTATGAAAACATAGAATCAATCCTATTCTTTTTCATTTCATCATCCATATTCGAATAGAACTGATCTGTAATTCCAGTACTAGAATGCATAACATTTTGACTTACCGCTTTATAATCCGCCTGGTTCTTTGCATGAGATTGCCCATAATGAACATGCCCATGTCTAAACTTATGAGGGGAATGGTAAGGAATTCCATTCTTTTGAAACCAACTCACCATATTTTTTCGCAATAATGCTACTCGTGTATCATTCAGTTTAGTGTTTTTGGTATCGATCTCGCCTGTTTCCGGGGAAAGTGGCGCAAACCAAAAACCGTCCTCAGAAAGAATAGACCTAACTTCTTCATCCCATTCCTTCAGCTTCTCGATGATTTCAGGTATTGGAAAAAGAAATGTTTTTCCGGGTTTATAGTTTTTTGTGTGAACCCCTAAAGATGGATATTGTAGAATTGTCCGGTTTTCAATATCAATCGCCTTCAAAGGTAAAGTAACCAATGCCCCAATTCGCATCCCCGAAA
The DNA here is from genome assembly GCA_002418865.1 of Bacteroidales bacterium UBA5762. Lineage (GTDB taxonomy): Bacteria > Bacteroidota > Bacteroidia > Bacteroidales > TTA-H9 > TTA-H9. The sequence continues at coordinate 1,591 of DIEY01000026.1, forward strand.
CAAACATCAAGATACAAGCTGCTTTAGTTCTGCGCTCTGTAATATTCGTGGTTGGAGCGTTAGCAATTATTAATATCTCTTCAAGGGACACGAATTCTTTTGTTTGAGGAATATCTGAAAGTCTCTTAGCCTTCTGTTTATTAATCCATCCAATTTTCACGACTAGCCAACCATTCGGCGGTTACGTCCGCAAGTTTTTCTTTATATGCCCAAGTGTTTGCAGCATCAAAAGGGTTATCTAAGAATAGTTTTTCGAGTTCTAAATCCCGTTCTGTAACTTGATAAAGCACTTCTAACTCCTTATTTGAGGTTAACTTTCATAGCCTTCATTTTGACTTTAAGCATTAACCGATTCGGCTAATTGTTTAATTCCGATCAACAAGCCAACTCGGAAGAATTCGGCTTTGCCCATCCCTGACCTTTTACACCAGATGAGCATGGTTTCTTTCACTGATATCGGGATAGTTACTCGGACGAATCCAAAATTACCTCTTTTGGTTGTTACTACTTGCTCATTTTCCATTTCTCTTTTCCTTTTTCCTCGCCGTCCGTCCGCCGTCAGCCTACACCGCTCGCCTTCCTTGTCAATGCTTCCTGGCTTGCGCCGCTTCGCTCATCAGCATTGACAATGACCCTTCGCGAGCGGTGAAAAACGGCTGATGACGGACGGCTAAGGTTAGACTGACGGCGAATAACTCGGTAAATTACCGAAACACACGGTAAATAACTAACAATAATATACGATAGAACCCGACAAAACACAAGGGCTATTACCGTATAATGAGTATAAATTCAGGTAATTACCGAGAGAAAAAATGAAAAATGACGATATCGCAAAAATTATGAGAGAAACTCGCAAACAAAAGGGATTAACCCAGGGTGATATCGCTAATGTGTTGGATAAAACCCCCTCCACGGTTTCAGATATTGAGCGTGGAAAAATACAGATTAGCGCTTCAGACCTTTTTAAAATTGCAAATGCGTTAAACAAGCCAATAGAATATTTTTTTGGTGAAAGTTACGAAACCGAGGAAATCCAAGACCTCGTATTTATTATCAGAAAACAATCAAGGGAATCGCAACAAAAGATAATAGAGCAAACGAAGATGCTTTTATCTTTGACTGCTTTTCAACAAATTGTCACGAACAAAGAGAGAGAATTGTCTGATCAGGAATTAAATGATACAGTTAATTATATTATTCGGTATGCAGACGAAATTGAAGCCATATATAAAACGACATCAGAGCTGAAGAAAAATATCAAAGAGGCTCTAAACCCGCAGAAATAAATTTTAAATGGTTTCGATAAACCGAGTTATCGCAAATATAAAATAATTCATCATAAAAAGGGGTTCATATGCAGCAAGAAAAACGAAAACAACGAATCTTCATCTCCATAATATTAATCTCCCTCTTCATTGGCCTTTTCGGTGGAGTCTTATGGCAGAAATATTTTCCAGTCGGCAATACGCTCCTAAGTATTCGTAGCAATTTAGGAATTGCCACTTCCACTCCTAATCCAACTAATACCTTATCGCCTACGTTAACTTCACAAAATATAATTGGAACGCTCGAGGCAAAGGGAATTTCACCCTTTATTATGTTCATTGGAGACTCCTTAACATATGGCAGTGGTGCTTCAGATGTGGCACATAGGTATCCTTTCCAGGCTATGGCTCTAATTGGTGGGCATAATTTTATAAATTTAGGAATAGGTAGCGCAAATATCAAAGACTTAAATGACCATGTATCCACTAGCATTGATCAATTAGTAAACCCATCTTATAAATTTATATTGCCGGTATGGATAGGCGCAAATGATGGGACGACGCCAATCTCTACATTTACCAAAGACCTTGCGTTCTATTGGCAGGAACGTCGGGCAGCTGGATTCAAGATTATAGCTTTCACTGTCCTTCCACAAGGCGAGGAGCGTGCCTTCGAAAAGACACAAGTTGCAATGAATGACTGGATCCGGGCTAATTGGGCAAGCTATTGTGACGGGTTAGTAGATGTCGCGGCTGCACCAGAACTGCAAGACCCAACCAACTTAATTTATTTTAACAAGGATAAAGTCCACCTAACTGATGCAGGTTATGAAATTGTGGCGAAATTAGTATCACAAGCGGTTGCCAAATTAAGGTAAAAGAGTTTAGGCAAATTCATAATAAACACTTATTACCCAATCAAAAAGTGTATACCTACAAAGCCTAGATATTGTTCTGCTAGGTTCGAAGTTCGAGTCTT
>DIEY01000055.1 GCA_002418865.1 Bacteroidales bacterium UBA5762
CCGTCGCGAGCATTACCGATTGGGAGATGTTGCGTGGCGAGGAGGGGTACGTTCCAAGTGGTGAGCCGGCCCATGCTGAAGAAGCCTTGAGCTCGGCGTTGGAGGCGATGCATCTTTATGCGTTTGATTTGGGATTGGCGCGTGAAAAGTATCCTTCGCGGCAGAATAGAAACGGGGGTAAAAATGATAGGTAAATTGATCATGTTCATAATGAAAGTGTTTGGAAAGACAATAATCTTGATGGTCTGCGTCGGGTTGGTGTTTGTAGTTTACAAGGCTAATCAACCCATGGCAGTCCCAGACCCTACACAAGGGATGACCTATGCCGAATTCATGCAGGACCGGATTGATGCTGCGAAAACGGTTGAACCATCAAGGTGCGGTTGGGGAATGATGCTTTCACTCGTGACCCTTGGTCCGATCTACAGCGTGGTTTACACGGCTGTGGGAATCAGTCCAGGTAGTACATTGGCCAAGGGTGTTGCTCCCGATCCCGATATCCCCAAGGGAGTTGAAGGGGCCAGATGGTACGAAGTCCCAGGAATCTGGTGGGGAGTGGTCGAGCGATTATCCTGGACGATGCTGGGTAAGCCGGCCAGCGTAGGATGTCAGTTTAGAGCTGTGAGGTAAATTGAGGAGAGGGTAGCCCAATTGAAGGGCTGCCCTCTCCTCATTTATTCCTAGGAAGGATATCTTTCAATCGCCACGGACGATAATCGCTCACTTCAATACTCACGTTGATGAGATTCGGTCCAAGACTGATCCTTCAGGAAGTAAGGGAGATTTATGACTATATCCATAAATATTAATCTCGTCGTCGGCCAGTGGAACCAGGGGCCAATGTGAGAAAATGATCTTAACTTTCTCGTCTAGTTCTACATAAATGAGTTCATTTACGATATTTTATTCCAAGATTCTTAATTCGCCTTGCCAGCCAATCTTGATTTCCCCGGATCGGGATAACTTTCCTCTGTAGTTGTTCTGCTTAATGCAAATCAGTCCTGAAAAGACATAATTTATTGTAGACTGATGGGTATTTCTGACTCAAATATTAAAAATATATTCGAGCATCGTTGTATAATGAAAGTAGGGTATTTAAAATATTTAGTAGGGTGGAAAAACATGGAGAAAATCACTGAGAGAGCGCTACATTCGGTAGTATTTTTTTTAGACCTTCATAATAATTATTCTGCTTATGCACAATGTGCACATTTTATTGATGCTGTTCAAAGGAAAAAAACCTTCGAAAAGCTTGGAAATATTCAACTTCGATATTGTTTAAATAAAAAAAATGATCCTTCTGAAAAAACGAATATTCAATCCATTTATACTCAGATATTGAAAAAAACTATTTCAAAGTGTGACTCTGATCCCGAAACAATAAATTCGCTTATAAAGCAAGAACATAGATTTACATATATTTTTGAAATTAATATTGATCCCGAAATGGGAAACGACATATCATTTTTACACTATTACTTTTTACTCAGACAGCTATTCAAAAAAAATAATCCGTTGGATGAAATATTCTTAATTCTAAAAACTAGTAGTGGTGAATTTGAAAATTCCTTAAAGTTTAAAATTTCCCATTATTTATCGCTTGAACTTCGCAAAGATCGAGATTGTGCATTATATATAGAGAATGGTAAAGCGATCCACTTTCCGTATACTTACCGAAAGGACGATTTAACCAATACCTCGTCTCCAAAAGTTAAAATGTTAAAAGATTTTTTCCCATTACTTGAGATTAACTATGAAAGTTATAAGCTTCTATCCAAACCCATTGGTGATCTGATTAAAGAAATCGCTCCCAACGGACCTGTAAACGCTCTACTTAACACCACAGGGAATTCTCTGTTTATTGCACGAAATGATGACGGGAGTTTTAATCTATCCGTACTTTTATATAATAATACATTCGCTTTATTAAACTCAGGTAACTTGAAAACAAGATTGAAAGATGCAGATTTTAATTTCGAATTTTTTAAAATCATTAAGAACATTCCTCTTTTAGCATTAATGATTTTTGCTGTTTCATTTAGAGAAACAAATAAAAGTGATAATAGTGCTAACTTGAAGGATGTGGAAATAACTGATAATGAAATAATTGGCAACGAGACACAAATGGATATTTATGAGGCAGTAGATTACGCCGATGGAATTTTACAACTCATAGAAAACATTGTTGTGCATTCGCAAAACAAAGAGGGATATTTCAGTTTTCGAATCCATCAAACTAGAGTACAAGATCATCAAGACACAAGTAATCTCACCAATGCTTATTTGCAGAAAGAATATAAAAATTATTTTAATTTTATTTTTCAGAAAGGATTACTTAGGAACGAAAATCAAGGTTTGAGTTTTCTGGAATTATTTTTGAGTGATGCAATAGATTTAACATGCGAAAAAAAGTACAAAATTAAATCTGATGATACTCGTAAAGATTCTCCAGTTACCAATGTTTTTATTAATAATGTTGAAACGAGGTGTAAAACAGAAGAATACTTACGAGATTATTTGTCAGAGATTAGGAATGTTCAATTATACGAATTTTTTGGTGAAAGTGAACATCTAAAAAGTTATGAAGCAGATCCGCACAACATCATAAATCATTATGGGTTAAAAAGGTTTTCAAATTCGGTATCAGCAGCTCATGGGTATTTTTCAGTTACAAGTACATACAAATTTATAGGTTTATCAAAAAACACTTTTTTTTCGTTACCCTCTAACCTGTCTGATAGTATGACCTTTTCTTCTGTTTCGACGATCCCTGGAACTTTTTATCAAATATTGTTACCTATAAGAGCCAATGAAGGATATCTACAAAAATTCACAGGGCTAGACACAAATTCCAAAAATGGTGCCTGGAAGGAAAATTTTGATATCTATTTAAATAATAATTGGAAAGGAATAGAAATCAAACTTAAGCAAATTTCGGGAGCCAAATATGAAAAAATTTCGGGAAATAGTGAACTTATAAAAAATTCCATATTAAACCACCTTGAAGACATTTCAAACTTCTCTACATTTTTTGTTATTTCAATTCCCGAATATTTATCGGGCAATAATTCCTTATCAGCAGAAATTATCAGCAAAGCAATTATTCAGGCATTTTCGTACCGTAATATTAAGGAACTTCAGAAGCCTATAACTATTGTTTTAGGTGAATGCCCAAAATTTTTTATTCCAGAATTTTTCCACTATATGATGATTGCCTATGACCGATTTAACAGCGAAATTAGATCGGTCATGGAGAATAGACAGATTTATTGTTATGGAGAAGATCCTTTTGAGGACTTTCTAATAAAGGGTAAAAACCTCAAAGAAATGTTCTACAACATGACGAATCGATATGCATTAAGAGGAACCTTTCCCTCTTTTATGTTTCTGATAAATTTTATCTTATCAATGAATGATATGAATGAGATTAATTCTGGTCGAACTGAAGATGAAATTCCTTTTGATCTGATTTTGAAGAGAAAAGAAGTAACTTTTTTCGAGGAAAGAGCAAAACGTATTCTTGAAGAGTCAATTTCTACCCAGCATATGGGCTGTAAAATAGATAATACACATGTTTTTATTGGTTCAAAAATTCACTTACATAAATTTTATGATGCAGAGATACTATTTCAAAGTAATTACTTTGCAACTCGGTTTGCGGCGTTACTTGCTAGAGATATATTTCAGAAGATAATGAATGATAAGGAAAAGGATCATTGTCATTATAAATTAATTGGTTACGGAAATTATTCTGAAGTGGTAATAAACCAAACCAATAATTTTCTAGATCACCTTTCTGACAATGGGAATGAATTTAAATTATCAAAACCAGTAGTTGTTGACCCAAAAATTTCTGAAGAAGATTTTAAACAAAGATTTCAACCCTCAAGGGAGGATAAATATATTTTTATTGTTCCGATCAATTCTACGTTAACCACTCACAATAAGCTCTACTCATGGGTCATTGGATATTCTAAAACGCCCCAAGAAAGTGCTTTTGCCAACTATGCACTAGTTGTTGTGCGAGATAATGCAAATTCTGACAAATTATCTGACCAAGAAAGAGTCTTTTGGTCGAGTATAAGGGATGGCGAAATTTTTACACATATGAGTCCACTCCCAATAAAATATTTTGTAACTGTTTCTGGTTTTTGGGAAGACCCTCTTAGATGTTCGATTTGTTATCCCCCAACGAAAACTTTTCGCGATGAACTCCCCCTAATTGAAACAAACATTACTTCGGTAATACCAATGTTGCAATTAGAAAATGATCAACCTCAAATTACTTCCAACGTAGTTGAAAAAACTGAGGAAAATGTTCAAAAAGGAAACGAAGGTATTAAAGAACTAGCAAATACAGCTATCTACTCGCATACCTCCAGGGAAGATAATCATTATCTATTCTATTTTTCGCCGGATCAATTGGTATCTAATAGCAAAGAAAATATAAAAAAATGGCTAAGAGATCTTCAGACTGATTTGAAAAGCCCCAAAATATTTACATATAGTTTTCTTGTTACACCTCTAAATGATAGTGAAACGAAGTATGTCGAATTGATTAATAAATTTATCTTTAATGACTCAGCCCAGATACTTAGGTTTGAGATAAATCGAGAATACAGAAGCAATTTCGTCACAAAATATAGTTATATCACCAGTTTATATGAAAATCTTCACAAAATGAACTCAATTTGGTCTCAAAGCGTAAAAATTCAGTTCATATTTGTTGATGATGGAATAATCACTGGACATACTGTAGAAAGAGCAAAATCGCTGCTTAACTCCCTTTTCCCATTTCCAAGGTATGCGGATGTCAATATTTCAATATTGGAAGGAATTTTTGTATTAATTAATCGTCTATCAAAAGACTCAATTCGAAATTATGTTGATGAAGGAAAATATTATTCCTACGTGAATTTTCCAGTTTCTTCTATTAGGAATAATTCTCAATTTTGTTACCTCTGTAAATTATCGATAGAAGAAATGAAATTGGCAGACTCGTCTTCCTTAAATATAGTACAAAGCATTTGGCAAAATTCTAGCAACAAATTAACTCCTATTCAAAGCTCAAAAATAAAACTAGATTATTCAGATGAGGTGTCTCGGCAAAGGGTAATTTCTGCAGCAAGGATTTCAAAATTAATAAATGACCTAAGTCTAAAAGGGGAACGCCTAAGTAAAAACAGCATTATTGAATTCTTGTATGAAACAATTTGTGCTAATGTAGAATCCAGTGGAGATGATTCTTATATTGTTCTGAATGAAATTACGTCAATATTAGAGCAATTAACTAGACCGTTTTTTGTATATAAATACTCTACACGAAGTGCAGTATTACAAGTTCTATTATTATTTTCCAATATTTTTATGGAAGAGATAACAAGCGAGTTTCGTTTTTCGAGCTCAGTAAAGAATAATTTATTGTCCCAGAGAAGCAAATTGGGCAAGACACAGAAAGAGATAATCTTAACTAAAAAGATAAAGAACATTTTGAAGCAATCAAATGAGAACAAGGTTTACTTTTTTAATTTGCTTGTAGAAGAACTTTCGGAGTTGGGTTCAACAAGAATAATCAGGAAAGATTTTGTGAAATTTGTATGTGAGTGCGAGGGATTAAAACTCGATTGGTTTCTTGGGAATTCTGGACTAGATACTGTTCCACTTTGGAATTATGTAAAAGCGGTCACGAAAACCTTAAAAATGAGTAGAGATGAAAGTAAAAGCACTTGGTTAGAGTATTTAATTACACATGGAACTGAGTTTCAAAATGAAGATGAAGACAAGGCAATTAGAAACATGTTCATAAAACAGCTCTGGGAATCTAGGATAGGACAATGCCTTTACCTTGAAAACACCAAGACTATCCAAACGGCCTTATTTAATTTAGCTAAAGTGGAGGACAGAAAGGCTAAAACAATAACTGAATCAAGTGAATATTACTTAGATAATTTTCGAAAGATACTGGAATTCAATAATGCGCTTTTCCAAAATTGTAAGCATGAATGGGAGTATTCAACTCTGAGATTAGTCAATACCAATGTTTTACCTGATATTAAGGAATATCCGACCCAGTTAAATTTTAATCTACTGGATAATGGCCCATCTGAAGAGAAATCACAAACGGATCTTTTAATAAAATCTTCTGATGCAAGCAATAATCAATCAGTTCAGAAAGAATATCTAAGTAAGATTTCGTATCAAGATATTGTTGAAGAAATGATTAAGCTCGAAAGATATCTTCAGGAAGCCTTGAAGGAAACAAATTCAGAGGATTCGGGAATTTTCACAAATCATTTTACCGAAATCTGCGGAAAAATAAACAAAATTGCATTGGGTGCGTATTCTGAATTTATACTTGTTCCATTTAACGAGATTAATTCTCCTCAAAATGAAACATTGGTGTTTGCTAGGAAATTCAATGAAGGTAACTTCGATATTGAATTCTCACCCAATTATTATGACGAATTTTCGGATACCAAATTTTCGGGCGATACTTATTACTTAAAAAACGATAAACTAATAATAAAAATATCTGATCATATAGACAACCAGAAAATTTTTCTGGTTATACATTTTTCACACGATAATCACTTTTACCAAGCAAGAATAAATGATATTGCGTTTACTTTACGTAACATTTTACTTTTTAGAGGACAGATTCAGAAATTAATTAGCATGCATTTAAATGAAAATTCGATCCAATCGTGGGCATTGGATAGTCGGTTAAGAACATTACTTTCAAATACAAAAAACATTGATCACAGCAGCAAAGACATAAAGCAAAGAAAGAAAATCATTGAAAGAATTAAATACGTGGAAGGAGAATCCATCGAAGAGTATTCAATTCGTCAACAGACAATAGCACTAAAATTAATGGCAGATATAAACATAAGCGGGATTTATCATAATTCCATTATTGGTCCGGATAATAATCAATTTATCAAAATCCATAAAAGTCGTTGGGAAACGCCAACAACATTAGCATCCATCCCTACATATTTTTCCAAAGAATTATGTAAAGAGTTGGGTCGTCTAAATTCAGATATGCCCAGATTTATAGAATGGGAATTGCCTGAAAAGGGACGACTTTCAAATTATTATCTCACAATACCATCTGAAAGTTTTTTACTATACATACCTCTTCTTGAAAATGCAATTAAATATAGTCCCGAAAATGGAACAATTAGGGTGGGGTATTCACCCTTCATCTCGGTTCAAAACAATGACCCACTATATTATTTATGCATTACGAATGAACTTGTTAAATCTCAATCCTTTGAAAGTAATAAAAATCGTAACGATTTCCTACGACACCTGGAAACTTGCTTAACATTTCATGTTGAGGATAGATGGTTTGGAAATTATGTTAGCAGAGATACTGGAAATACAATTAATGGAATTACTTTGTATGCCGCGAATTTTTATTGTAGAAAAGTATTACTTGGCTTAGGGAAAATTAGCAAAGGCGATTGGAAACCGGTTATCAAAACTGAAATAACAAAGAGTTCCAAATCTGGACAATACCAGCTAGTTGTTAAGGTTCCATTACTACATGTAGAAAAGGAGGAAAATGATGATTTGCTTCATAATTGATGATGAACTAGCAGCGCTTCTCGCCTTAATTGAGATCTTATTCAAATCAAACAAGATTTCCAAAATAAATGCCATTCTTTGTGGAATTGCATCCACAAAGGCAGAAAAAGATAAGATAAATGAGATTGAATTAAAGTACCTGAATAAAGTAAAGATTGATGAAGTACAGAACGAAAAAAATTTATTAACGGAACCGATTAATGAAGAAATAGAAACTGCATGTAGAGAAAACCCAGGCGACGCAAAAATATTAATTGATATTTTGCTTTCTTACTCTGAAGCGGCAAATGCTATTGAAAATAAATCGGAGTTTGATTTCAAAGAAACTGGCTCTGTGAAATTTGCTTTCAATTTAGTTGAAATACATAAAATTCCAAAAGAAATCATTCGATTTTACACAAACACTATGAATTATGATGCAATTGTGCCAAAGTTTATTAAAGACACTACAAACCAACGATGGAAACTGCCACTTAGACGCCCCTTACAGGATAGTAGTGATCTAGATGAAGAGGAAAAGGATTTTGTTGATGATATTACGGGGGAGAAAAATCGAGATGACATCAAATTCTAATGTTCTTTTTGATAAGTTGGTGAAGGTTAAAAGAAATGGGATATTTCATTATACTAATATCGAGGGGTTATTTGGGATTGTCACAAATCGCTGCTTGTTTGCAAGCCACATAAAATTTCTAAATGATTGGAAAGAATTTGACGTAGGATATACCAGAATTTTGAAAAAATTAAAGGATTGTATTTCCCCGTGGGAGGGTAATGGAAATTCATCAAAAGAACTGAATGAGATATTTGACGAAATCAAAAAAATTCCAGCTAAACCTTCAGATGATAATTTTAAAAAAGTAATTCAAACTATCTCGGATTGTTTCATCCACTATGGACTTTCAAGATTAACCAGCAATGTTTATGCAATTAGTTTTTGTGAAGATCGGGACAATTTGAATAATTGGATTACTTATGCAAAGGAAAATGGAGTCAGCATTGAGTTCGATTTTTCTGAGCATGAGTTTTACGATTATGCTTTATCTGAAAAAGAAGATCTAGCACATAAATTTAATGATATTAAATTGACAGCTCGTTTTCCGGAGATTAGTCCTCGAGAGGTGAAATATATCCATAGGTATGGATCATTACCCAATGAGATAACCAAGTATATTGAGCAAATGTTTACAGAAATAAATAAATTGAAAAAGGATAAAACTACTGCTTTTCCTAGGGCATGGCAATATGTAGAAAATTTAATTGGTTTAGCACCATACTTAAAAACGAAAGAATTTGAAAGCGAACGAGAAGCCAGAATTGCTTTTCGGGAATGGGAAGCGCCAGTTGAAGACAAAGAAGGTAATTCCTTAGTTATTTCGACTGCTGTCAACTATAGGACAAGGAATGATTTAATAATTCCTTTTTTAAAAATTGGTTGGCTCCCGAATAGGAGTGCTTTGTATCCAATAAAGTCAGTTACTGTCGGACCCGGAAAATCTCAAAAAGCAACCTTTGACAGTATTTTTCATTTTCTAGATAACCAACCAGAAGACATTATTCCTGTATGTCATAATCCTGTAGAAAAGTTAAAAGGTGCTAAAGGTAAAAGAATTACTAGAAATGGAATCGCAGTCGCATTGTCAGATACCCCATATATTTTTTAAAAGTTCATCTTCCATGAATCAACAGCGGGATGATTCTAAAAATGAAATAAGATTTATTTGATTTTCTCCCGGATCGTTCCCGGATTCTTTAGCGGCAGAGCGGTAATGTTCTTCATTACAGGGTATGTTTCATTTCCAGGATAAATGATCTAGGAATGTTTAAGGATTAATTATGGCGAAGCAATCCGCATAGAAGGTGTCAAAGTGAAGGCTTTGGTAAACTTGATTTTAATGCCGTATCGATTTCCTCCGGGCTGAAAGACCAGATGGAGTTCAGCAACGGCGTGTTCAGGCAAATTCTATACTCTATCGAAAAACTGTCGCAACCAGGCTGATATTTCTTCTAATGTGACCTTTGATTGAGCGCACTCCAGGGTAAAACGCGCCATTTCTTCGTTCGGAACAACCAGAGTAAAACCATTAAGTTACATGAAAAGCGCAGCAACAGTAATGGCTGTCCGTTTATTTCCATCCACAAAAGGATGATTTCGAATGAGAGAATCCATTAAAGAGGCAGCTTTAGAAAATTGATCACTATATAAATCATTTCCGTCAAAAGTTGCCTGAGGTCTTCCCAAAGCTGAAAGCAACCTTGAGAGATCACGAAAACCGTGAGCACCCCTGTGCTCTGGATCAGCCGGCTGTGTATAAAAAGGACTTGTTCAGGTAGCAGATACCGGATCACTTCGTCAATTCTTCGAGGGCGGGACGATAATATTCAATAAATTCGTTGACTTGATGAGCGAAATTTTCATCCACACCCGCTACTGCCTGAGGTTTCTCAACAGGAGTGAAGATTACGCGCTTCTTCTGGCGATCAAACTCCAAAGATACATTCTCTCCATCAGCCAGCCCAAGGCCATCAAGGATCTCTTTGGAAAGTGAAATAACTACACAGTTTCCAGTTTTAAACAAACGCCGTTCCATATCTACCTCACGTGCTTACGTTGTAAGTACATCGCAAACACCTTGGCCTTTTCAAGACAGGGTGTGAATTCAGAATCGTGAGTTATGTGTTGAGAATGAGTCTAAATTTATACCCGTAAATATGATTTGGTCCCCCAAGGGGATACCCTTTGGGGCACTTTGCTAACGCGATCCGCGCTGGAAAAGATCAAAGTGGTCATTTGATGGCCTAGTAAAATGCGTAAGCAAACGGTGTTGTAAAGGGTTGCGATTTTGGGAAGCTGCGTATCAAGTCTCTAGTCGATCCATTGGTTATAGTCTGTTCAAAGGTAATGCGGTGACTCCCTCTCCAAGAGGTAGGGCTGTGTCACCCGGATAAATCACATATCCGGGCAAAGCGTTTTCCTTGAAATCACGTTGGAAGGCATGCAGTTCTTTTGCCATTTCCAGCCGTGGGGTTTGTGACAATTTTATTTCTAGCGGGACCAGGCCAGATTGGGTCTCGATGACCACATCCACTTCCGAACCTGCTACCGTCCGCCAGTAATACATTGCAGGATCTTCGCCGCGGTGCAAATAGGTTTTATAAAGATCCGAGATGACCAGGTTCTCAAAGATTGCTCCACCCATTGGACCTGATGCAGCATGCTCGGTATCCCGCAAACCAACCAGATAGCATAACAGCCCGGTATCAGTAAAATACACCTTTGGGGACTTAATGAGGCGTTTGCCAATGTTGGCGTAATATGGACGCAGAATGATTACTTGAAAGCTGGCTTCTAATATGGAAATCCAATCTTTAGCTGTGTTGACCGCGATCCCCACATCACGCGCAAGGTCGCTCAAGTTCAAGATTTGAGCACTGCGGGCAGCCAGGGCGCGTAGAAAAACTTGAAATTGGGTCAAATCGCCCAGATTGCGCAGGTTTCTGACATCGCGTTCCAGGTAGGTTTGGATGTAACTGGATTGCCAAAGGTGTGCATCTCGTTCTGGATGAGAAACGGGTTCGGGATACGAACCCCGCAAAATTGCTTTCCACAATTCAAAAGGGGTTTCCGAAGGCTGGCTGGAGGCTGGTGAATTTTCCCAGGGGAAATTATTATCGGCCATCCGGGCAATTTCACGACGGGTTAAGGGCATCAGTTTGAGCACCGCAGCACGCCCGGCCAGGCTTTCAGTCACCTGTGACATCAGCAACAGATTTTGCGAACCAGTCAGAATGTACTGCCCGGTTTTACCCCGATTGGCATCGATTTTTTCCTTAATATAAGGAAGTAATCCTGGTGCATATTGAATTTCATCAAAGACAATTGGCGCAGGGTACAGATTTAAGAACCCGCGGGGATCAGATTGCGCAGCCAGGCGCACATCTGGCGGTTCAAGGGAGATAATTGGGTATTGCTCACCAAAAAGATTCCTCAACAGCGTGGTTTTGCCAGATTGACGTGGGCCGACTAATACGACTGCGGGAAATTCATCAGCAGCTTTACGCAAGATCGGGCTAAGCTGGCGAGGGATATATATGTCAGTCATTTTACCTCCATGCGTTATTTTGCAATTATACTGCAAAATAACGCATTATTTCATTCAACTGACTATTGATCGGATTATTAGGAGAAGGGTTTGATGATGCTCGTCTTGATACATTATTTTTTTACTTTGCCAATTGCCTGGCGCGGAATGGTTGCCCAGTACGCCGGACGTTTAAATCGTAATTATGATTTAAAGAGAGAAGTGATCATTTATGATTACGTAGATATCCAGGTGCCAGTGTTGGCAGGGATGTTTAGAAAACGTAAAAGTGCGTATAAAGCTATTGGTTACAAGGTGGAGTAATTTCTTTAGAAAGGGAATAAGGATCTCTCATGCCGAATATAGCGCGTGAATGGCTCTACGCGCCTGATTGACTACCCGGTCAGAAATCCAAAGTGATGAACCTGCCAAAGCATCTACAGAATTCAATGCCTCGTTTTCACTCTTGACGTGCCCGACTGCTACTGCTCAAAGCAATAAACCAATAGACCCATGAATTTCCAACCCAAGAGACTCGCCAAATTGTCTGGCGATAGCATCATCCGTCAGCAACCATTCCGCTTGCGTTTGCATGGTGAGTGCAATAGCAGCTGCTTCACCTGCATCGATCTGTTTTCTCCACTCGAGCGTCTTTCTCTGATAAGGTTACTCCAGTTCTTTGATGGTGACCCAATCGGGCAATTTGATATCAGAGGTATTCCTTTTGAATTCTTCTGCCACGACAGATGGAATGATTATTTCCCCTGCCAGATGCAATAGATTGATGA
>DIEY01000021.1 GCA_002418865.1 Bacteroidales bacterium UBA5762
TTATTTACGGATAAGCACTAAGTGTGCTTCAATAAAATGATATCTCTCATTTTCAATGGTTCTTTTTCAAGGATCATCATTTGATTAGCATATCGAGGTGAAATTTTCTAACAAAGTTCGAATCATTCTCATATAATAAACATTTCGAAGAGCTCAGGACAACCATTGAGGTGGAATTTCTCTGGCCAGAAAAAGTTGAAGAGGTTTATGCACTCATTCTGAAGCTCCAGCCATAAAGAACATACACAGGCAGAAAATGAGAATGTTATTCTTCCTCATAATTACTGAAGAATTCGCATTTACTCTTTAATATCATCATAATACCGGGCTTTTATCAAAACATTAAACCAGGACTTTTATCATATATTACATGTCTCATCTTTCATCTGTCAGAGAATTCATCGAAGGCTATTATCTCTTGAAAGTCATACGGAAAGAGTATAAAACAGTCAGTGCTTCTGAGTTTTGGAAAATTTAAGCCTAACATTTTCAATCAAGAAAACAATAAAATAAGCCACTTGTAGCACTTTAAATCGCAAATCAGTTTGGTCATTCCTGACATTTTAATAAAAACCACACAATGCCATCCCCCAAACCTCTACAAATTCTGGCTGAGGCCACCAGTGGTAAGGCTTACCAGTCGAGAAAATTCTGCATCGAGAATTCTGCACGACAAGAGCCTCTTATCGACAACGGTGTCACTTTCACGTTTGAAAAATTCGGCGAAACTGAAAAACACGGGGAATCGAAAAATCTTCTAGATTCTTCAAAGAGGATCTCGACTCCGCTTTTCTCGTTTTTCCTCGATGGGTCCAGAATTACTTACAAAATTGGTGATGTCCAATATGGTGGAAGAGTTTATCCAATACTGGTCGGCCAACTGGGAGTTGCATGCTGTCAAAGACACAACCCCGCAGTATTCAAAAGCGTTAAGGTCGTGAACAGGATTGTTGTCGCCATTCCGTCTTCTGCCAACGCAGATGGAAAAGGAGCAAATTCTAAAGATCCATTTTACAAAAAAATAACCGATCGAATCAATGATGAGTCTTCCTTGAAACGAATTGGAATTAAAATTGATTCTATCATACCGTACCCTGAAAAAGCCGATTTTGAATACACAAATTTAGCTATTGCCACATTGCACCAAGAAATGATGGACATGGAAAAGGAGATGGTAAATTGGCTTGTTCAAGACAAGAAGCTGCTGTCAACGGAAAAACGGCTAATTAAAGATGGTTCTGTTGAATATCAAAACACCAACTATGGAGTATATGGCGAAATTTCTAGATTAATAAGCAATTACCAGAGTGTTGTTGGCGTTTCAAAGCGTTTTAACCCTGAAAAATGCGTCGATAAAACCGGAAAATCAAGTGCGAGTTTGATCGCTCAGTTGCCTTTATACCATCGGACGCCAGCCTATAAATTTAAATCAGCACACACCAGTTCAAGAGATAATCCCGTTTGGATGGCTGCATGGTATGTTCGGATTAGAGCGACAAATCGTACAATTGGACCGTTTGACGGAATAGTGAAAATTGAGAGAATTCTAGTAACTGAGCGAGAAAAAGAAAAAGGACTCGATAGTGAAGAAGTAGATTTGATCTCGGCAAATATCATCTCTGAAAGAAATCCTACATGTTATGGGAAGGACGCGCGGTGGGCGAATCATCTCTATCCGATTTATCTAACCGAGCTAAGCATGAAGAGCCAACGAATCAGTGAGCAGGTACTGATGAATTTACTATAACGAGATAATAATATGACAATAATTGGAAGAGTTGCTGCTTTAGAAAATCGACCGACGACTATTGACGAGTTCTATTTTTGGACAAACCGAGACCGTATTCTCAATCCTTTCGATGTTGTGGTAGTTGAACATCTCAATTCTTCAAAAACGTTTGGAGTTATAGAAGAAATTTTTCATATAACCGATTCATCGGGATACATGGGTTCATTCATATCAAATGATTTTGGAGATCCAGAGCTATCTCCACCGACACACCGAATCGGGATGAACTACATTAAAGCGAAAGTTGTAGGTAATTCTTCAGAAATCTATAATCCCGTCTGTGATGGGAGTAAGGTTCATTTGGCGAGTGAAGAAGAAGTTAAAAAAGCTTTGGGCCTATCTAGAGTAAGCAATGCATTTCCATGTGGGTATATTCAGATGTACTCATACAATCAAAAAGAAAAGTTGAGAATACCCGTCGATTTCAATGGAAAGTTTCTCATAGGACCCGAAGGAGCTCATCTCAACATTAGCGGCATTTCCGGGTTAGCAGCAAAAACATCATACGCAATGTTTTTGTTAAAAGGAATCCAGCATAAGATGATGCTTCCGGCCGAACAAAAACCCCTTCCTGATGAAACAGTTGCATTTGTTGTTATCAATGTTAAGGGGCGTGATCTTTTAGCAATTGATAAGCCACCTGCTAAAGAGGAATTTGCTGAAAAGGATCGAGAATTATACAAAACTCTTAATATCGATCCGACACCTTTCCAGCTTGTAAGATACTATTATCCTTTCGATGATGAGCACTATTCCAATACATATGCATCAACGAAAGACGTCCAAGATCAAATAAAAGCTGGTATCGGGAAACGTTTCAAATATGTGTATGAAGACGATATTGAGTCAATAGATTTACTTCTTAGCAGCATTGATGATTCGTCTGGAACAATGGAGTCAGTTTGCAGTTTCATACAGTCTGGCCAAGGCAATTTTGATCCGAAATCAACAAGAGACTGGGATAGCTTTGAAAGAGAAGTCGATGCGCAGTGTCAGAAGGGTGGCGGAGGAAGCAACCGAGAAATTATGGTTCAAAGTTGGCGGAAATTCAAACGGATTATTTCGAAGTCGTTGAGGAATCCTCTATTTGCGAATCGAGTTGATGAGACAAAAGGAGAAGTTCATCTCTCCACCGCGCTATCAAGAATCAAGCCAAATGAAGTTCATGTAATCGATATTGCTAAACTTGATGAAACCTTACAATCGTATATCTTCGGTGACGTTATTCGTTGTATCTACGAAAAGAAACTTGGGAAAAATTCGGATGAGAATGAAGAACTCCCTACCAGAATAATCATCTTTATCGACGAGCTGAACAAATATGGTGGCACCGATTTACCAAAAAATTCTCCAATCTTAAGACAATTGATTGATATTACTGAAAGAGGACGCTCATTAGGGATAGTGTTATTCTCGGCGGAGCAATTTAAGAGTGCGATTCATGCTCGCATAAAAGGCAATTGTGCAACTCATGCATATGGCCGAACTAACGCAATCGAAATTTCTCAGAAAGATTACAGCTATATCCCGTCGGTTTATAAGAACATGATGATCCGTATGACTCAGGGAGAGTATATTGTGCAGAATCCAGTATTCACATCGCCGCTTCATATAAGGTTCCCAAAACCCGTATATTTTCAAGAAAAATAAATATTTCCATGGCAAAGCACAAAGAAGTCGTAGTCGGCAAAAATGTTATTGAAGTGCTGACAGAGGGAATGTATGACAACCCTCTGGTAATTTATCGGGAGTATATCCAAAATTCTGTAGATTCTATTAACCACGCTGTCGAACTTGGTTTTATTGAAAATGATTTAGATGGAAGCATCCAAATCTTAATAGACCATCATAAAAAAGCCGTTGAAATCACGGACAATGGTACAGGCATCAAACGCAATGAAGCTTGGAGCTTGTTAACCAGTGTTGCCGCTTCAACTAAAGACCGGAACAAACACCTGGGATTCAGGGGAATAGGTCGGTTAGCCGGATTGGCTTATTGTCAGACGTTAATTATAGAGACTTCTTATCCAGGCGAAGCATTCAAAACCATCCTGGAATGGAACGGCGATCAACTTCGAAAAATAATCGGGAATTTTGAAGACAAAAGAAAAGCTGATGAGGTAATCCAAGCCATCACAAAATTTAGCAATGATACGAGTGAGGCTGAAGATGATCATTATTTTAGAGTAAGATTATTGAACATACGACATCCGAAAATCTTAAATGCTGATCAAGTTATAAAGTATTTACGAATTATTTCACCGGTACCTTTTAACCCGCAATTTATATTTAGTACTGATATTAAAAAACGTTTGCAAAACGAGAGCATACACCTTGGTGAGTATCATATCGCTGTTAACAATGAAGCACTCAGAAAACCGTACAGGACAAAGATTTATCGAACCGACAACAAATTAGAAAAAAGTATTGATGATATCATTGACACACCAGAAATAGAAATCGCTGATGATTCGTCTGGAAAAATAATTGCACGAGGTTGGTATAGTTTGACAAAACTCATGCAAAGAATCCCAGCATATAATGAAGCACGTGGGATAAGATTGAGAAAAGGAAATATCCAAATAGGAGATGATTTAACCGTCGAGAGGTTCTTCTCTGACGAACGATTTCATAAATATTTTGTCGGTGAAATCCACATTGTATCAAATGATTTAACACCTAATGGCCAGAGAGATTATTTTGATACATCCGACACTCTTCATATCTTCGAAGCAAAAATGAAAGAGTTGGCGTACAAGCTCACACGGCTATGCCACGATACGTCAGATATGAACAGCGCTTTGGACAAGATCGGAAAATTTGAAAAGCAAAAAGAAAATTTCCGCACAAAATCTGCTGATGGAAAGTTTTTAAGTCCAAGTCACGAAGAAAAAGAAAAAAGGCAACTTGAAGAATTAGCAGAAAAAGCCGACAGCAGTATTGAAAAGCTCAGAAAAATTGAGAAAAAGGCCGCTGAAGATGAATCGCTTGCCAAAATTCTAAAACACCGAATACCGGACCCAGTTAAAATAAAATCGTCCACTGACGACGATAACTTACCTACCAAAAATGGTTGTGACAAGAAAAACGGAAAGAAAAAATATCTCACTCAAAACTTTTCTACACTGAATCGAAAAGAAAGAAAAATGGTAAGTGACATACTCGAAATCATCCAAAAAGTTTTAACACCCGATCTTGCGAGTAATTTAGTCTTAAAAATTGAAGAGCATTTTAGAGATGGCGAAAGCGCAAAAAAGTAATCCTCAGCGTAATGTCCTTCTTGTCGAACCGGATTATAACAATAAGTACCCGCCGATTGGTTTAATGAAACTTGCCACGTATCACCGAATGAGAGGTGATAATGTGAGGTTCTTTAAAGGCGACTTAAGAAGTCTGGTTGCAGAACAGTATGCAAATTATCTAATTGAGAAATTTCAATCAATCGACTCGAACGTACTATGGAATCGATATTCTTTTCAGATAGCCGTTGCTATTCGCAAAGGAAGCCGAGAACAGCTTGAAGAGATTGCACGACTGTCTAAAAACTACGACGCCGTAATCTTGAGTTGGTTGGCTTATTTTCAAAAAATCAATCGAAAAAAGAAAATAATCCAGGAACTGGCTTGGGATAGAATTTGCATTGCCACACTGTTTACGTTTTATTTTAAACAAACAGTTGAAACAATTAAATTTTGCAAAGAACGGTTGTTGGTCGAAAATGGCGAGCTCCTCGTAGGCGGTGTTTTGGCTTCAGTAATCCCAGAAGAGCTAAAGGCAGCAACTGGAATCACACCGATTGTCGGCCTTCTAGACAAACCTGGAGTTCTAGATAAAGACGACAAGACAATAATAGACGAACTAACGCCAGATTACTCAATACTCGAGGAGATCGATCATATATATCCTGAGAACAATGGATATTATGGCTATACAAGCCGTGGATGCATCCGCAAATGTAGCTTTTGCGCGGTCCCCAAGCTTGAGCCAGTCTTCAAGCATTCAATATCAATTTCAAGACATCTGAAAGAAGTAGATGAGAAATATGGGGCGAGAAAAAATCTCCTCCTTCTAGACAATAATGTCTTAGCTTCTAATAAATTCCCAGAAATTATACAGGAAATACGAGATCTCGGATTTGTCCCAGGCGCAAAATTCGTGCCTCCGAACATGCTCAGATTAGCTGTAGACAATCTGAAAAATGGTTTTAACGAATACGCTTACAGAAGATTAGCAGCAAAACTCATTCGCCAGTTTCGAAACAAACTTGTCGGACAGGCGCGTATCGCACTTGATCAAGAATTAAATAAAGCTTCGATAAATGAAAATGAGTTGCCTTCAACTCAGCAAATCTTAGATATCTTCAACGCGATAGGAGATCTCTACGAGAGCAGAAAAATTAAAATTCGAGTCAAACGCTACGTAGATTTTAATCAAGGTGTTGATGCACGACTACTAAATGAAGAGAAGATGTTTTTGTTATCTACTATTCCTATACGTCCGCTCAGAATCGCTTTCGATAGCATGAAATTCGCCGAGGACTATACACAAGCACTTAAACTCGCTGCGAAGTTTAACATTCATAACCTTTCAAACTATCTCCTTTATAATTTCGAAGATCGTCCAATTGAGTTATTTGAGCGAATGCAACTCAATGTTGAGCTGAGTAACGACCTCGGGATTCAAATATATTCTTTTCCTATGCGATATAGTCCTATTTATGATTCAAATCAGTTACATCATGGACGAAATTTTATTGGTACACATTGGTGTAAGAAATTTATACGAGCCATTCAGGTAGTTCTAAATGCAACTAAAGGGAAAGTCGGTACACGAATAGACTTTTTCAGAGCAGCGTTTGGGAAAGACGCAGAAGAATTTAATGAGATCCTCTGGATGCCGGAATTTTATATCTTACATAGGTATTATTTTAGAGACACTGGATTGACACAAGCTTGGCGTGTGCTTTTCAAATCTCTTACGAATAAAGAGTTTAAGAGTATCGAGCAAACAATCAAATCCTGTGATTTCAAAAATATTGAGTCGCTTAACATAAGTCCTAAAGCCCGCATTTTGCTCAAACACTACTGCTGCGACACCGCTCCTTCTCTTCCAAATCTCCAAAGCATCGAAATGTTAAAAGAACTCTCATATAATTATGTAGGAACTCAGGAACAACCTCTGCCCTCAGCATGAAAACCGACTCTTCGATCGCTGACATTTTCTCAGTCGATCAAACAACCAAGGCTCCCCCGCTTCCACTCTTCACATGCGGTGTTTCAGCTGGTTTCCCGTCACCCGCTGAGGATCACATTGACCGGAAGCTTGATCTCAATGAACTCCTGATCCCACATCCGACGTCAACATTTTTTGTGCGGGTCTCGGGTGATTCAATGACCAACGCTGGAATCAACAACGGTGACATCCTGGTTGTTGACCGATCGATCGAAGCGGTGAGCGGCAAAATCATCATCGCCGTCATCAATGGTGAGCTCACTGTCAAGCGACTTGTAAAAACTGACACTACCTGCCGACTGGTCGCGGAAAATCCTGTATATTCTCCAATCGTAATAACTGCCGAGACGGATTTCAGTGTCTGGGGAGTTGTCACCAGCGTTATCCATCAGTTTTGATCCTCAATGCCACCTTCTCTCAAGAAAGTCTTCGCTCTCGTAGATTGCAACAACTTCTACGCCTCATGCGAAAGGCTGTTTCGACCTGAACTGATCGGAAAGCCTGTCGTCGTTCTTTCGAATAACGACGGCTGTATCGTTGCGCGGTCGAATGAGGCGAAGGCTCTTGGAATTCCGATGGGTGCACCGTTGTTCAAGATGAAATACTTGATCGCGAAGCACGGTGTGCATGTATTCTCATCGAACTACGCGCTATATCTTGGGTTTGCGCCCGGTAAGTTGATACATCTGCTAAAACCAAGGCGTGGTGGGGCTTTTAGCGGAACATGCAAATTCGGTGTGTGTCTACAA
>DIEY01000062.1:0-18046 GCA_002418865.1 Bacteroidales bacterium UBA5762
GGTCCCTATCTGTTGTGGGCGTAGGAAGTTTGAGGGGACCCGACCTTAGTACGAGAGGACCGGGTTGGACAAACCGCTGGTGTACCTGCTGTGGCGCCTAGCTGCACCGCAGGGTAGCTACGTTTGGTCGAGAGAAGTGCTGAAAGCATCTAAGTACGAAACTCACCCCAAGATGAGACTTCCATTGAGGGCCCTTGTAGACCACAAGGTCGATAGGCTGCAGGTGTAAAGATGGTAACATCCGCGCCAAGCAGTACTAATAGCCCAATACTTTCCCCCTATACATCCCCGCTCCTTTCGCCCTTCCTCCTCTCTCCTCCCCCATAATTGCCATCTATAAAATATTATGGCGGCTTTAGCGATGGTGTTCACCTCTTCCCTTCCCGAACAGAGTAGTTAAGCCCATCAGCTCCAATGATACTGCCCCTAACCGGACGGAAAAGTAGGCCGCCGCCAATATCTACCTCGGCCAGGCTCTATGCCTGGCCTTTTTTATTTCTCTTCTACTACTGATGGTACTAATTAAAAATACCCTTGAAATTCCACTAACCTCTCCTTTCATGCTAAAGTCGTGTAGCTTTTCATGCAAACTTATCTTCTTAAACCATCTCTATATTTGCTAACCCTATCCCATTGAAAACGATAATCACCCTTTCAACATAATAGAAAATTTCCATAAAATAATTCTTGCGAGTAATTTGGCAGTATATACACAAAATGGATTATTTTAGCACTCTGCTCTAATTTCTATAAATAATACCTCGAAAGAATCCACAGATTCCCCATGAAAAGTAATTTGCCAAGATTTTTCAAAAAATATTTTACTTTTTCGCGTAGAGAATTAAGAGGTGTGGCGGTTCTGCTTCTGCTCATCGGAATCCTTCTCATCGTAAGGTATTTTCTTATTAAATATTCAAAACCCGAACTCATATTATACGACCAAAATGATTTTACGAAAGATTCCATCGAACAATTATTTGCTATAGAAAACACAAAGGAAATCTCAAAAACAAAACCTCGTAAAAAAAACCCAGAACTTTTTGAGTTCAATCCCAATACTTTGGATGAAGATGGTTTCAAGCGGCTAGGATTACCCCAATGGACTATACAAACCATTATAAAATTTCGTAATTCAGGTGGTAAATTTTACAAACCCGAAGATTTTTCTCGAATATATAACCTCGATACTGAAGATTTTGAACGTTTGAAACCCTTTATTAGAATCCCCGAAATGGCTGAAAAAAAGGTGGATACTGCTAAAGGCATCATAAAAAAAGAAAAGAAATACACGGAAACTATACCTATTATTGAGATTAATACCGCCGACAGCACGCTTCTGGAGAAGCTTCCCGGAATTGGGCCAGCTTATGCACTCAGAATCATCAAATATCGACAACGACTAGGAGGATTTGTCAATACTAACCAACTACTCGAAGTGTATGGGATGGACACAGTTCGCCTATCGAAAATCAAACCTTTTATACGTATCGATACTGCACAAATTCAACGAATCGATCTTAATAATGCCACATTCAAAGAGTTACTTCGACATCCCTACATGGAATATTATCTCGTAAAAGCCATAGTAAATTATCGCGATAAGAATAATGGCTTTAGAGATGTAAATGAATTACGTAGAATCGATTTAATATATGATGATCTATATTATCGCATACGACCCTATTTTATGGTAAAACCCGAATACATCCCCGACCAGTAACTTTATGAAGAATAGAACATTCATGGCGTTTCTGCTTATTTGCCTCTTCGCTTTACCTCTAAAGGCTCAAAATAAAACTGAGGCACTCATCGATAGTTTACTCGATATTTATTTTGAAGTCTCGAATAGTGATAGAGAATTGGCTTTAAAGCTAGCAGAAAGAGCCCAAAAATTGGCACGAGAAAATGCTGACAAGCATAACGAGGCGGTTGCTTTGGAATGCTTAGGAGTACAATATTATTATCGAGGCGATTATCAAAAAGCACGCAATCTTCTGCAGCAGTCACTCGATATTTATCATAAGGAAAATTCTTCTAGAGGATTGGCCAGTGTATTTACCAATCTCGGATTAGTAGAGCAGGATCTTGGAAATTTAAGTCAAGCTCAATTTTACTACACTACTGCCTTGGTTTATGATAGAAACAGCCAGGATACCGTTGGTATGGCATTTACCATCAATAACTTAGGAACACTATATTTGGGCATGGGCAATTTTCAACTGGCCCGAGACTATTTCCAAAAATCTCTGGCTATCGGAAAATCCATTCATCATCCTGAAGTAATTGCTAATTCTATTAATAATTTAGGACTGCTTCATTTGGAATCTTCCAATGCTGACTCGGCCATACCCTATTTCAGGAAAGCATTGTATATTGCCGAACACGAGGGAGACGACTATGCACTAGCTATTGCCAACATTAATCTTTGTCTCTGCATGATCGAAAAAGCAAGAGCCGACTCGGCTGAAAAATATTTAAGTAAGGCCTCACAAACAGCCGAGTACCTTCAAGATAAAGAACTGCTTATAGAATGTTCTCTGGCAAAAGCGAAATTACTAGTCTTACAAGGTAAGCCTGAGTTGGCAAACAGAGTTTTATTTTCAGCCCAAAAACTCAATAATCAAACCGAACGTAAGAAAACTTCGGCTCAACTCTATACATTGATAGGGGAAAACCTTCTGATGATGAAGCAAGTCGAAAAAGCGCGCAACTATTTTATGCAAAGTTTTCACATTGCCAGAGAAATTGGAGCCTTGCCCGAAATGATGGATGCATATAAACATTTAGCTATGTATTATTCGACTGTTGCTCAATATGATAGTAGCGATTATTATATAAAACTTTATACAAACCAAAGCAATCATTTAGCCATAAATATGGCAGCGTCAGATACTTTACCTGCCCTTTTAACCTCACCGAATAGTGAAACACCCACACATCCAACTAATAAAAATTCACCTCTCAGCCCATTGAAATTGGTTATTACGCTCATCATTGCCCTCACTCTATTCTGGACAGGCATCATCTATATCCCTCGATTTTTTCTATCATTAAAAAAAAAGAAAAAAGGAGAAGATACTTCAGACATATCGCTTAAGTAAAAATATATATCAAAAACCTTTTCTATTTTTGTGGCAGCAAACCTATATCCACCATGAAACTTCAACATTCTCTCGTTTTGCTTTTCGTTGCCATTATATTGGCTGTTAATATTTCATCTTGCGAAGAAGAAACCGTACAAAGGCCTGTAAAACAATACAAGGTAAAATACGAAGTATCAAATCACCTTAAAAAGAAATCCAATTTCTACATACGTTATTTCAATCCGAAATATGACAATATTGTGGCCGAGTATTATGATACCATCAACGAGTGGACCAAAGAATTTCAAGCCAAGACTTTTGACCATTTATATATCGAGGCTTTTACGGTAAAAGACTCTGCCCTTTTTGAGATTAAAATCTATGTTGACGACCAACAAGTGGCTAGAGACATCGATAGTTGTCCCGGACCAATGGTTTGCGATACTAATCGTATAAAAATTTCATTCGTTTTGCAATAGACGTATAAATACCTCTTTATTACTCTAAAGAGGTCAATAAAAGATGGGCAAAAAAAATATTTTTGGGCAATTTCCATCTACATTTTGGGCGGCCAATGTAATGGAATTGTTCGAGCGCTGGGCATGGTATGGCATTTATATGGTTTTAGCTCTCTATCTGACAGGCTCTACTGATATTGGAGCCTTAGGATTTAGTCAGGAACAAAAAGGCAGCCTAATGGGCACTGTTACGTTTTTATTGTACCTTCTGCCTATTATAACTGGAGCCATTGCCGATAGATATGGATATAAAAAAGTACTTACTATAGCTTTTACCATTCTTGCCACTGGATATTTTAGCTTAGCCTACGCTAAAAGTTATTGGGCATTTTATGCTCTTTTCCTTTACCTTTCGGTAGGAGCGGCCCTTTTTAAACCCATAGTAACTGCAACTGTTTCGCATACAACGAATGAAAAAACCTCATCCATAGGATTTGGAATTTTTTATATGATTGTAAATATTGGAGCTTTTTTGGGTCCAATCTTCTCCAGTAAATTGCGAGCACTCGATTGGAAATATATATTCTTTCTCTCTTCTTTGGTTATTTGCATCAATTTTATTTTATTAATCTTTTTCTATAAGGAACCTATTGTCGAAAAAAAGCATAATCCATTAATGGCTTCAACCAAAAACATTCTTAAAAATACGATTGAAGTTTTAGGTGATTTCAAGTTAATTCTTTTTCTTTTGATAATGGTCGGCTTTTGGGCCATGTACCTACAATTGTTTTATACCTTACCCATTTTCATCGATCAGTGGATGGACACGAGAATTCTATACCGAGCCATCGAAAATTTTTGGCCTGCTTTGGCTCATTTAGCAGGAACCCCACATGGAACCATTGCCCCTGAAATACTTACCAATATCGATGCTTTTTATATCATTATATTTCAAATACTTGTTTCAGGTTTAGTAAGCCGTTTTTCGCCCTTAAGAGCGATGTCTCAAGGTATGATCATGGCTAGTCTGGGTATAGCATTGATGTTTATTTTTCAAAATCCAATTTATTTAATCTTCAGCATATTGATTTTCAGCCTGGGTGAAATGGCCACTTCACCAAAAATTCAAGAATATGTGGGAAAAATAGCCCCACCCCACAAGACTGCTCTTTATATGGGTTATAGTTATTTGCCCCTCGCAGGCGGTAATATCGTTGCAGGTGTTATTTCAGGCTCAATATTCGCCAATATTGCCGATAAACCAACTTTACTGAGGCATGATTTAATTTCCAAAGGAATTACTCTGCCTAATATTTCTCCAACCTATACCTTAAATAATTTCTACACAGAAGCATCAGCACTGCTTCATATGGATTCATCACAAATTACTTCTTATCTTTGGAATACTTATCATCCCAACCATATCTGGATTGTCTTTTCTTCTATTGGTTTTGTTTCATTTTTGGCCTTATGGGCTTATGATAGATTTTTGATAAGAAGAAAGAAAAGCTTGGCAAAATGAAAAAATGGTTCCCCAGCGTCTTCCCTGCTTTACTCATTATCATAGTGATGACTGGGGTATTCATCTTTTCTCAGACAACTAACTTATTGCTTTATCATTTAGGAATATATCCACTCAGTGCCAAGGGCTTATTGGGAATATTGCTAGCTCCTTTTATTCACGAAAATGCAAATCATCTCTATTCGAATATCATTCCTTTCTTTGTCTTAACTGTTCTATTATTTTATTTTTACAAAGATATTGCTTATGAAATCTTAGGTTTTTCATGGATAATGACGGGAGTTCTGGTATGGTTCGGAGCCCGACCAGCCTATCATATTGGAGCCAGTGGAGTAGTGTATGCCTTGATGGCATTTCATGTACTTAGTGGAATGGTAAGAAAAAATCCACACTTACTTTCTATTTCACTTCTAATCGTATTTCTTTATGGAGGAATGATCTGGGGTATTTTTCCCGATTTTATACCAGGACGGGCTATAAGTTGGGAATCGCACCTTGCAGGCCTAATCACGGGTTGTATTTTGGCAATATATTATCGTAGTCAAGGCCCTCAAAGACCATTATACAGCTGGGAACTCGAGCCCGATGAAGAAGAAGATGATGAAGAAAACCCACCCCAAAATAACAAGCCCGATAATACGGAAAAAGAAGCTAACCAAGCCGAAGAAATCATGATAAAGTATATTTATAAAAAAAATAATGATGATGAAGAGGAAACACATCATTAGGCCAAAAGACATTATTCAGTCTCATCTCCCAATAAAATTTTATAATTTCGTGGTCAGCAAAAAACAAAATATATGAAAAAATTTTTAGCCTTCTCGATAATCCTTATCATCGTTATTTCTGGTTGCAAAAAAACTCAAGAATATAATTTGCAATTCAATATCAATAATTTAGAAAATGGAACAGCTTATCTTCAAACTTTAAGTGAAGATGGAATGCAAACCATTGATTCGGCAGCTATTGTCGAGGGCAAATTCTCGTTTAAGGGTTCGCTACCAGAACCTCTATTTGTTTATATTAAACTGAGTGGGAAACCTAGGCGCATTGGTCTATTTTTGGAAAATACCAAAATATTTGTAGATGGACATGCTGATAGTTTGGAAAATGTTAGAATTTCAGGTTCTCCATTGAACGAGGAGTACAAACAGTTTAAATCCCTATTATCAGCTTACGATAATCGGCAACAAGAGCTTCAGCAACAATATATTGAGGCCCGTAAAGTCAATGATACTTCTACTTTGAATAAAATCGATAAGCTATGGGACCTTCTGGATCGGCAGCAAAATGAGATGGTTCTTCAATTTATCAGCCAGCATAAAAATTCGGTTATATCTCCCTTTATAATCACTCAAAGGTTAATCTATAGCCTGAATGTAAATGAACTCGATAGCCTTGTATCTATTTTCCCCGCCGAACTTGAAAATTCGATTTATGTACGTATGTTGAAAAAACGCGTTCAAACTTTACGTAATGTCGAAATTGGGAAGCCAGCACCAGAAATTTCCCTCGATGATACTATGGGTATAGTACGGACGTTATCCTCATTAAGAGGAAAATATGTGTTAATAGATTTTTGGGCTTCTTGGTGTGGACCTTGTCGCGAAGAATCTCCTAATCTTGTCAAAGCCTATGAAAGATTTCACAATAAGGGCTTCGAAATTTTCAGCGTATCACTCGACACACAGCGCGACAAGTGGATCGAAGCCATTCAGAAAGACCACCTTACTTGGACGCATGTCTCCGACCTCAAAGGCTGGCAGTCGGCTGCAGCTGGACTTTATGGAGTTAATGCTATTCCTCATTCCGTTCTCGTCGATCCTCAAGGAATCATCATACAAAACAATCTAAGAGGAGAAGCCTTAATCGAATTTCTGGACACTTTATTCAGATAGGCTTACTCCTATTGATAATAACCTGTTTCAGTGTTTTCTCACTTATTAAGTAATCTACAATAAAGCCGAGGCCGAGAAAGAGGCATCTCGAAAGAATGACTGCAGGAAGAAAGAATGATAATTTACAATAAATGTTCTTCTTTTCGAGTCAGTTGAGTTTTTGTTCGGGCTTGATAAAACCATACAAAAATGAATATAGTAAAAATAAAACTCAATAAATTGACCCAAGGATTATCTACACTACCAAATTCCTGATAAGGTA
Source organism: Bacteroidales bacterium UBA5762 (assembly GCA_002418865.1). Taxonomy (GTDB): domain Bacteria; phylum Bacteroidota; class Bacteroidia; order Bacteroidales; family TTA-H9; genus TTA-H9. Next base: position 7,224 of record DIEY01000062.1, read on the forward strand.
TGTTAGTGAGATGTTTTTCGGAAAGAAATGATGCTACCAAAGCAAGGGAATTATTGAGAAAATGAGCCAGAATAGGCAACCAGAGCGTTGCCCCAAAATAATAAAGATACCCAAACATAATGCCTAGGCCTAGTCGTGGTATAAATCCAAATATGTCGAGATGCATCAGACTAAATAAAACTGCCGTTATCAAAATACTCAAATGAATATTTTTCCACCATTCACTCAAGAGGGGTTGCAATATTCCCCTGAAAATCAATTCCTCGCCCAAAGCAGGGAGAATGGCTATGATAAGGAAATTTGCGATGGTTCCCTTTACAGAAGGTTGATGTAAAAAGGCATTCATTATATCTTCACTTTGCTGTGCCGTTTGCTTGAACCATTGTTCCACTGAAGGCCAACGCGATAAAGAGAAAGATTGATTCCATTCATATACTTTTGAAATCCAAGGGGTGGAAATGATGATAAGCAATAAAACCATCCAGATTTGAGGCTGAGAAGGCAAGCGGCCAGTTGATATCCTCTTTATTCTTTGACGATCGGTAAAAAATAAATAAATGAATCCAGATAGAAGGAATGTGCCTGCATGATTGACCATTTGCATGTATTTATACGCAGCAATAAGGGAAGGATTACTTTGTATAACAGATGGATCGGAAACTTCGAGGACCTGCTTACCCCAAAATAGAACTGCACTTCCCATGGCGAATAATGAGGAAAACAACATACATGCCAATATAATGAAAATGAGCAACATTAGCCTTGAAGGCGGCTTTAGATGTGAAAAGTTGAGAAATGATCCTGTGTGCATTTTCTCTTATCGAGGTTTTTGTTTTGTGAGTTGTCTGGCTTGTTCTGCCATTTGTTTATAGTAATTAGCCTTTTGAAAATCGCCTTGCTGTGAATAATGCATGTAGAGTTTCATACAAAGTTCATAATCAGGTTGAATTTCAACGGCCTTTTCGTACCATTTTACGGCTCCAAGGGTATCTCGGCTAAGTAAATGATAATTACCAATGTTAACATAAGGCACGTTTGTATAAGGATCGAATCGAGTAGCCAACATATTCATACGGGTTGCCTTGGCTGTATCTCCTATCTCAAAATAGATATCGGCAAGTTTGAAATAGGCTTTCACCTTGGTGGAATCCATCGATAAAACTTTATGATAACATTCGAGCGCTTTTTCATTATTTTTCAACTCCCTATATACATAACCAAGATTGATATAAGCCGCAACATTTTTGGGATTTGAACGTGCTGCCGCTTCAAAATATTGAATTGCTCGCTTATAATCGCCTAAAAAATTACTATAGACTGTGCCAAGTCCATTCAAGGCATCATAATAATCGGGCAATATTTTCAAGCTCAAATTATAATGCTTTATCATTCTTTCTATATCTAAACGCGAAGGCAGGCGTCCTTCTTGTTGAGCTGCATTGAATGCATTATACATGAGGTTTCCTGCGTATTGAGTATTGGCCTTTACCGACCGCTCTAAATGAGGAATATCAGCTTCATAAAGTGTAGTAAGATTCTTCCAGTCTTTGTTCCTATCTATAGTGACTATAGTATAAGGAACAATAATAAGCATTAGCAGAATAATAATAGGAACAGAAGGTTGAACATTTGCCATTGATGGTTGAGATTTCCCTTGAACCAATCTGAAAATCAGCCAGCCTATGGCAATGGCAAAACCTAAAGAAGCCACATAAGCAAACCGATCTCCAACAATCCCAACCACAGGCACCACTATATTGGAATACATGGCAATGCTGATAAGGTAAAATAATATAGCATAAGAAAGAACATGCTTCTTACGAAATAAAACGATAGCTAAAAGGAATAAAGTTAGATGAATAATGAAAGAAATAATTGCTAATGGATTTGCGAAGTTTGTAACAGGAATCATATCATAGCCATAATAAAAAAGAAGAGGTGAAGGCCAAAATAATAGTTTGAGGTAATGCAGTAGCCCAACAAATCCAGTAGCGGCCCTCGCCATTATGTTCTTCTCCAAATATAGAGGATTCTCTATAAGTGCATTGCTATGGATGGCTTCGGGTAAAAATAGCATAGGTCCTACTTGAGCCACTATCAGAACAAATAAGGAGACAATAGTGATTGAGATCAACCGACGGGGCTTAACATCAGTAAAAAAATATAAAGTGAGCGGATATATCAACAAGAATGGCATGACCGAGGATTTAGAAATATAACCCAATAAAAAACAAAGGGTTCCCCATAAAATATGCTTTGTTTTTCCACTGCCGGCATATTCTAAGAAAAACCACATTCCGCCTAATGCACCTAAAAATGCAAGCAATTCTTCTCTATTCTTCAGGCTGGCCACCACTTCTGTGTGTAAAGGATGTGCCAGAAAAATAAGCGTGATAGCCAAAGGAAAAATCCAGTGAAACTTTTTGAAAAGTCTTCGAAGTATAAGATATAGCAGCCATGCAGTAGCTATATATAGTAAAATATTGATGAAATGGCTTACTTGAGGATTAACTCCAAAGATAGACCGTTCTATTGCAAAAGTAGCCTTTGCCAAAGGCCTGTAGCCAAAAGCTATTGTTCCCACATTGCCACTGGCCTGATAATAAAATGTAGTAAATATCTCGGGTAAGGCCTTTATGCCTTTCGAAACTTGTGGATTTGTCCAAGTAACGAGTTCATCGTCTAAAGAATAATCATTGGTGATGGTATTTCCGTAAAGAATAAAACAAAAGACTGCGAGAAAAAGTATAATATAGGAGTGAGAATGTTTGCTTTTAGCAGCATTCTTCCTTTGAGCTGCATTACCCTGCGTAGGTTTATTATTTAAGGTTTGCCTGGCCATTTTTGTTTTTTTGTTGATGTTCAAATATATCAAAGAAATTTCACCAACGAGCTGGTTAAATAGATAAAATCATCATAGCTAAGTTGTTCAGCGCGTTTTTGTAGCAATGCTTCCACGTTCTCATCGTGTATTAACTGGAATTTAGAAAGAGCATTACGTAAAATCTTTCTTCTTTGATTGAATGCGGTTTTAACCAAGTGCGTAAAATTATCTACAGAACAGGGAAGCTGAGCATTGGGTTTATGTCGTAATCGAATAACACCCGATTTCACCGCTGGTGGAGGGGTAAACACCTTCTCATTTACTGTAAAAAGATATTCTCCCTCATAGAAGGTTTGAATTAAAACACTTAGTATTCCGTAATCTTTACTTCCCGATGGACTGATGATGCGGCGAGCTACTTCGGCCTGAAACATACCAACTAATTCGGTTATCCTGCCTTCGTGCTCAAAAACTCTGAAAAGAATTTGAGAAGAAATGTTATAAGGAAAATTACCAATGATAGCGAATGAATCGTCAAAAATGCTCGAAAAATCGAGCTGCAAAACATCAGAAAATAGAATGCTATCCGATAGTTGGGGAAAATTATGCTTTAGAAAGATTACCGATTCTTCGTCTATCTCAACAACTTTGAGGTCGATTTCAGGTTTTTGTAGTAAAAATTGAGTCAATATACCCATGCCAGGGCCAATCTCGAGCACTCTTTTTGTTTCAGGACTCAAACTCCCTACGATTTTCTGCGCAATATTTTTATCGTGCAAAAAATGCTGCCCCCAAAATTTTTTAGGCCTCACACTCTGGTTAGTGTATAACTGTTTTGGCATTTTTCAGAATTTGAAGTTTTTTACGGGCAGTCTCAACCAAATAACTATTAGGATAATTAAGAATCAAATCCTCATAAGCTCGATAAGCTAGTTCAGGGTGATGGAGCGACTCTTGCATCGAAGCAAGCTCCGCTAAGGCATCATCGGCAACAAGACTTTGGGGAAAGATTCTCACGAGTTTACTATAAAGAGAATCGGCCAAAGTGTAGTCGTTCATTTCTTTATATATCCGTGCTTTGCGCAATAATGCATAGTCCTGCCCCCATGAATGGCCTAAAAACATCGAAATACTATCGAGAGTTAGTAAAGCCAAATCATATTGTTTTTGTAAATTAAGCAACTCACTGCTACCAAAGTAATGTAAAACCTGCCCTGTGGAATCGGCGCTCAGTCCCTCCCGAATAAAAAGATACAATTCTTGAGCGTCGTTGGCTACAGGTTTATACACACTCCCCCGCAAGACTTCAAGATGTAAAAGAGCCCAATTGTATTCGCCTGCCTGATACATCAGCCTGGCATATTCTAACTTAGCCTCTTCACCTATGGGATGATTTGGAAAATCTCTTTCCAAACGTCCATAAATTAAAGCCGCATCCCAAATCTGTCCCGCATAGACTTTTATCTTAGCCATGTCCATATTGATTCTGGCCAGAGTTTCAGGCGGTAATCCCCTCAATGCAGCAGCCCTTTCGAGAATTTGAAGAGCATCGGCAGGATGATCCATCATGTAAGCATAGATTCGTGCTAAAATCCTCATCAATTCAACCGTTCGAATATTTTCTCCCTGCTGAGCCAATATTTGCTCGATTTGTTCGGCAAGGACCTCAGGCGATTCGTCTTTATTATTTCTTCCTCTAATCAGTTTTTGATATTTCAATTGATATAATTCCACTGAGGCAGTCAAAAACAAAGGATGTAGAGGACCTTGCTCAAAAATATAAGATAAAGCTTCTTCAGCGGTCTTTTCATCATTTGCTTCCAAGCTGTTTCGAGCCACTACCATTAAACGGCCACCATCTTCATTATTCCGTTTCACAAGCGATAAAGCTACTCTTAAGGCCTCAGGATAATCGCCCTGCATCATCGTAAACCAGTACAACATCTCGGCATAAACAAGATTAGACGGATTCCTCTGTGTTCTATCAAGAATGGCCTTGTACAAATAATCTATATTATCTTTTTCAGGAACTTGCATCAAATAAAACTGAAGGCGCGATTGAATTAAATTCAATTGTTCGGGCTTAGATGACAACACATCTAAAAATGCCTCGGTCATTTTCGGAAAATCGCCACTGGCTTCATAAGTAGAGGCAATCTCCATCTGAAAAGCATCCTTATCCTTTAACACTTCTCTGCCTTTTTGATAAGCTTTCAGCGCAAACTCGTTTAAATTCTTTGTTCTAAAAGCCGTACCCAAAGAAGCAGCTTCCTGAGGATTTTTCTCCAAATTTTCTATGGACGTCTCGAAAATTTTATAAGCTTTTTCGGTGTTTCCTGAAACCATATATACGTAACCCAAATCAACCTGCAATCGCGATTGATTTGGCGTTTTTTTAATCTCACTTTCTACCAGCTTCTTTGCTTTTTCATAATCCTTTGTTTCTATGAGGCATTGCAAATAATAAACATAATAATTGCCTCCAGCTCTCGTATGATATAATTCTTCGAAAATGGGAAGAGCTTTGCTAAAATTTCTTTGCTGGTAATAATCGAAAGCCATCTGTTCTTTCGTAGGAGGCCTGCCAATATCTTGCCCCTTAACCGAAAAAAAACAAATAGGCATGATAAGTAAAACGAGAAAATATTCTTTCAACCATTTCATGCCGCAAATTTAGTCTGATTTTGTCGGCACGCCAAAGACATGGAGCTTCTAATCAAGATGGCTTCATTTGACATAAAATTGCTTAAGTAATGTAGGGGCTAATTTTTCAATTATGAGGAATTGAAAGTTGAATCACCTCAGAAATCATCTCTCAAAAAAGAGGGTTAAGGGGAAAAGAGCATCCAACAACAAACAACTTCATTTTAAGGTATTAAGTCAAAACCCGTATAAGGAATCAAGACTTCGGGAATACGAATACCTTCTAAAGTTTGGTTATTTTCGAGCAGGGCTGCCATAATACGAGGCAAAGCAAGGGCACTTCCGTTGAGGGTATGAGCTAGACGTGTTTTCCCAGTCTCATCCTTAAAACGCAATTTCATACGGTTAGCCTGAAATTCAGTAAAATTAGATACTGAACTTACTTCTAACCATTTTTGCTGAGCTGCCGAAAAAACCTCAAAATCATAGGTCAAGGCGGAAGTAAAACTCATGTCTCCACCGCAAAGCCTAACTTGTCGAAAAGGAAGCTTTAGTTGTCTGAGCAGATGGGCAACATGTTCAGTCATCTCGTCGAGTATACGAAAAGATTGTTCGGGTAACGACAGCTGCACAATCTCCACCTTATCGAACTGATGAAGCCGGTTTAAACCTCTTACATCTTTTCCGTATGATCCAGCTTCACGTCTAAAACAGGAAGAATATGCACATAATTTAACGGGGAAGTCGCTATATTTCAAAATCTCTTCACGGTAAACATTAGTTAAAGGAACTTCTGCTGTAGGAATCAAATAAAGATTATCCAAAGCAACATAATACATTTGACCTTCCTTATCGGGTAGCTGACCTGTGGCAAAAGCCGAATCCTCATTCACCATCAAAGGGGGTTCATATTCAATATATCCAGCTTTTGTAGCTTCATCCAGAAAAAAACTGATCAAGCTTCTCTGAAGTTTAGCTCCTTTGCCTTTATAGAATGGAAAGCCAGCGCCCGTGACTTTTGAGCCCAATTCAAAACTGATAATATCATATTTTGTAGCCAAATCCCAATGACATAAAGCATCTTCAGGCAAATGAGGAATGTCGCCCTCCGTAAAAACAATCTCATTATCTGCCGAGCCTTTCCCAGGCGGAACTCTTTCATCGGGGATATTAGGCAGTTTTACCAAAAGTTCATTCAGTTTTTGCAAAATATCATCATGCTTTTCCTGCAATATTCTTATCTCTTCCTTTTTTCTACTTACTTCCTCCTTTTGAGCATTAGCCTTATTGGCTTGTCCTGATTTGAATAAAGAACCTATTTCTTGAGTAAGTTTTTTGTATTCGGCCGATTTTTCATCTGATTCGAACTGAATGGATTTTCTCTGCTGGTCGAACTGAAGTATTTGATGAATGATGTCATGGGCATCGAAATTCTTAATGGCCAATCTTTCAATGACCCATTGTGGTTGTTCACGAATAATCTGTAGAGGTATCATTCTAATTCATTTAAGATTGCAAAATTAGACTTTGGCTAACAATAAAAAACTCCCGGAGGTCAACACCGGGAGCCTAAGCGTACTGTATGAATATAATTTAGTTTTCTTCCTTAGTGGAAGGCATTACAGAAACATACGACTTATTGTTGCTCCGGCGATGGAATTCAACTATTCCATCGGACAACGCAAATAAGGTATGATCTTTCCCTAACCCAACATTAAGGCCTGGATGATGAACAGTTCCTCTTTGTCTAACAATAATTTGACCTGCCTTGGCAAATTGCCCTCCATATATCTTTACACCCAGTCTTTTGCTTTCCGATTCTCTGCCATTCTGAGAACTGCCGGCACCTTTCTTATGAGCCATATTTAACGAATTTTATGATGGTTATGCTAAAACGATTTCTTCAATTTTTATCTTAGATAACAGCTGACGATGTCCATTCAACTTTTGATAGCCTTTTCTTTTTTTCTTCTTAAAAACAAGCACTTTATCGGCTTTTACATGCGAAGTGATTCTTGCTCTTACACGGGCTCCTTCTAACCTTGGCTTGCCAACTCTAATGTTTCCTCCTTCATCAATCAGTAATACCCCCTCGAAGCTCACTTCACTTCCTTCATCTGCGTGTAAACGATTGACGTAATACTCATGATTGGCTTCCACTTTCATTTGTTGCCCAGCTATATCAACAATTGCGTACATTTTTATCTTAATTTTATAAGGCTTGTAAGCTCTTTTTTTGGAAGTGCAAAATTATAAAATTTCTTTATTCTATAAACTCATCTAAAAAATTTAATTTTCTCAGGCACCTTTTAGACATTTTAGTCGTCTATAATATTACATAGGGTTATATAACCGGGAGGTTAGCCCTAATTTTGGTTAAACACTTAAACTTGTGTGAGGTTAAAAACGAAGGGGACTCATATTCAGTCTCCTTCGTTTACTTATGAGCCCAACATTCGATATTCTGTATGAATGATGAGAAAAATTTTTTCATCTCAGGCAACCTTTGCAAATATCATCTGTCTAAAATCAGAAAATTTTTGGAAGGTGGTTAGAGGATTGAGGAGAAAAATATGGTAAAATTTTACCCATATATAGCAGGTAACTTCGTGGAAGGAGAAGAATCACTATGCATAAGAAATCCATTTACAGATGAGATGGTAGGAGAAACCTCTTACATTTCTGACGTTCAATATGAAATGGCCGTCGAGCGAGCTTTGAAAATTAGGCAAGTAGCTTTAGAATGGCCAATTTTCAAAAGGTATGAATCGCTCATGTATATTGCCTCCTCAATGGAAAATCAGCTCGAAGAATTTACTGAACTCATTTGTCAAGAAGCAGGTAAACCCTATCGGCATTCACATACAGAGGTATTAAGAGCCATTCAAACCTTTAAGATTGCAGCCGAAGAAAGCAAACGGCTTCCGGCCGAATATCTGAGTATTGATTGGACAGAGGCTGGGCAAGGAAAAGAAGCTTGGGTAAAATATTTTCCAATAGGTTTAGTAGCAGGAATTTCACCCTTCAACTTTCCTTTAAATTTAGCTGTTCATAAAATCGCTCCAGCTATTGCAGCAGGTTGCCCTATCATTTTGAAACCATCTTCACAAACACCTCTTTCCACCTTAGCACTTGCAAAAATCATCGACGAATCAGAGGTTCCTAAAGGCATGGTAAGCATTTTACCCATGCAACGTCATAAAGGAGAACGCTTGGTAAGCGATTCAAGAATTAATCTTTTAAGTTTTACAGGTTCAGCCGAAGTTGGTTGGAGCCTAAAATCGAGAGCAGGGAATAAACGCGTCATTCTCGAACTGGGTGGTAATGCAGGCATGATTGTTACTCCATCCGCCGATATAGAATTGGCAGTGAAAAAGGCCGTTTCGAGCGGTTTTGCCTATTCAGGCCAAATTTGCATTCATACCCAGAGAATTTTTGTTCACTCTACCATTTTAAATGAATTTATTGAAAAACTTCTCCCACAAGTTACAGCGCTAAAATTTGGCAATCCCCTTGATCCTTCCACTGATATTTCGGTTATGATTGATGCCGATAATGCCATCAGAGTTGAAAACTGGGTGAATGAAGCCTTGAGCAATGGCGCCCACTTACTTTGTGGCGGACATCGCAGAAATAACTATTACGAACCCACTATCCTCACCCATACCCATTCACAAATGAAAGTATGGGCTAAGGAAATTTTTGGACCTGTAGTCATACTCGAGCCTTATACTACTTTCGATGAAGCCATCAATATGGTAAACTGTAGCGATTATGGCTTGCAAGCTGCCGTGTTTACCAGTAATCTCCATGAACTCGATTACTCTTTTCAATATCTCGAAGTTGGAGGAGTGATTATTAATGATGCACCTACCTTTCGAGTAGATCATATGCCGTATGGAGGCGTAAAACTTTCGGGTCTCGGCCGCGAAGGAGTAAAATACGCTATACGTGACATGCTCGAACCAAGGATACTCGTAAAAAATTATTATTAGCACTCGTTTAAATAAAAATTATAATGCAAATAAAATTTTTTGTAATATTGCGTCGGAAATTTAACCCTCTGAGGGATTCTCTTTTATAGTTATAAAAACAGAAACTAAATCAAACCTTTAGTCTATTTCAATTCATTATTCATTAAATTTAATCCTATGAAACAACTTCTAAAGTTCATGCAAGTTTTGCTCCTTGGCCTATTATGGGCAGGGACGCAATCCATGGCGGTAACGGTTACCATTGGTACCGGAACCACTACTACCAGCTATCCATTTTACACCCTTTATGAAGATGCCAGAACTCAGATGCTTTATACGGCTTCTGAAATTACGGCTGGGGGTGGTGTCGCAGGAACAATTCAGAGCATAGCTCTGAATATTGCTTCGGCTAGTTCTTTGCCGATGAATGGTTTCAGCATTAAAATGCAAAACACTACGGCAGCTACCTTGACTGGTTTTGTCGGAACAGGTTGGACCCAGGTATACAGTGGAGTATACACACCAACCACCACAGGCTGGCAAACCTTCACCTTACAAACCCCATTCGCATGGGATGGTACGTCTAACCTTTTGGTTGAAATTTGCTTTGACAACACAAGTTGGGGCAGTAATACCACAGTATATGCTACTGCTGCAACAAATTTAGTTTGGCACCACCATGCTGATGGTTCCGCGGGATGTGCGTTGACAGGTGGAACCGTTCAGACTTCCAGGCCGAATGTTCGCCTCGAAATAACCGCATCCCCAACTTCGCCAGTTACCGTAACCATTGGTACCGGGACCTCTACAACAGGTTATCCCTATACAACCTTTTGGCATGATGGACGTACCCAGATTCTGGTTACTAAAGACGAAATTCTTGCCGCAGGCGGTTTCCCGGGCGAAATCTCTTACCTCGCCTTCAACGTAAGTAGCGTAAATACTAGCTACCAACCTATGAATGGGTTTACCATCAATGTACAAAATTACCCTGGAACACTTACAGGTTTCGTTACCTCAGGCTGGACTAACGTCTTAACAACTACGTACACCGTTACTTCAACGGGTTGGAATACGCATACTTTTACCACTCCTTTTATGTGGAATGGTACAGATAACCTTCTGTTCGAAGTATGCTTCGACAACACTTCCTACACTTCTTATTCTCGTGTTTATGCTACATCTACAGTATCTGGCAGATGTTATTACAGATATACGGATGGAGCGGCAGGATGCTCGCTTACTTCACCCACTTCAACCACATTAAGGCCGAATGTTAGATTTACGATTACCCCAGTAGCTCCGGCTACTCTAAAAGGGTACGTAACCAATGGAAATACGGGAGCTCCCATCATAGGAGCAATGGTTCAAGCTGGCGATTC
>DIEY01000062.1:18072-23186 GCA_002418865.1 Bacteroidales bacterium UBA5762
TAATACTACCATCACCTGTTCCAAACTGGGTTATGACGAAGAATCCGTTACGGCCAATATCCCGGCTAATTCTACTTTCCAACAGGATTTTGCATTACTCGAGAATACCCCTCCCCCAAGTGTAGTATATGCTTCTTTAAATGCAGCACAAACTGCTGTTGACATCACATGGGGCTTACCCATGAGTGGCTATGTTATTATTTATGATGATGGACAATTCGAAAACATGACTGCTTGGGCCGTAGAAGGCAATATCAATGCCTTGAAATTTACCCCCATCAACCAATACCCCGTACAAGTTACGGGTGGAATGGTACACATTGGCGATGGCACCTATCCTGAGGGCGGAAACATTCTAACTCCATTCCAGATTGCAGTGTATAAAGATGACGGGACCATGGGATTGCCAGGAACTGAATTGGCTGTTATCGATGTAACACCGGCCGATTATGGGTGGGTTTCATTCAGCTTCAATCCACCTGTAACCATTCAAAGTGGCAATTTCTATATCGGGATGATTCAGGGAGGTAACTATCCCAACTGTGCTCCTATCGCTATAGATGAAACCAACCCCAGCATGCGCAGCTACTCAAGGTTCGTTACCGGAAATGGTCCTTGGGTTCCCTCAGGATACAACGATTTCATGATCAGGGCATTTTGTTATGGTGCAGGAGGACCTTTAGACCTCACTGAAACCTCACAGCCTCGCTTTGTCGAAAAACAACGCATCAGCAAGAATAGCCTCTTCATGAAACAACCTCGCATCGTTCAAGGTTACGAGGGAGAAGCTATTTATAAACCTGTTCCAACCCTATCTTCTCCCATGAAAGCCGTCAATTATTCCATTCCAACTCCTACTTGGGGTTTTGTTTCGAATAATCCCAATGCCAGTGACAATGCAGAGGTTGTCAATTACGGTCTCCCCTTACCTGTTATAGAGACTCCTCAGTCGAATCCTTCCGATGGAATTCTCTTTGATAATGGGCCCTTCATTAATAGCCCCGGTACAGGTCCTGGTGGAACCGACGAAAGTATCATCGTAACTGGTACTAATTCGTATGGCTTTAACTTTAATAATGCCGTCCCCTATACCGTTGCTGACGACTTTACCGTTACAGGAACCGTTCCCTGGGCCATTGGTTCGGTAGAATTTTATGGTTATCAAACGGGCTCATCTACCACCTCCACTTTTACAGGCGGCTATATTAGAATTTGGGATGGCAATCCCAGTGCAGGTGGTAATGTAATTTGGGGTGACCTCACCACGAATCGTATGACAAATACTTCCTGGATAAATGCCTATAGAGTAAATGTAAGCGGTGGAGGCACAACACGTCCCATCATGAAGGTAGTATGCTCTACTCCAGGATTGACCCTTAATCCAGGAACTTATTGGATAGAATTTGCTGCCACAGGTAGCCTTGCTTCTGGACCTTGGGTTGTCCCTGTATGCTTAAGCACTCCTGCTTCAGGCAACGCTTTGCAATTTACCGGTACATGGGCTCCCATAGTAAGTGGAACCGCTCCAAATACCTATCCTCAGGGTGTTCCTTTCAAATTGAATGGAGCGGCTCTTACTGGCCTCGAATATCAGGTTTGGCGGCTGAAACAAGGCGATGAAGCCAATCCCACAACATGGACTTCTTTAGGAACTACGGCTACTACCAGTATAGTTGATAATAGCTGGTCTAGCCTGCCTAATGGACCTTACCGTTGGGCAGTAAAAGCCAAATATACAGGCGACCGCTGGTCGGATGCTGCTTTCTCCAATGTCTTGGGTAAAGGCTGGGTTTCGAATGTAACCTTTAACATTACACTGAGCTCTCAAACGGCTGTTCCAGAAAATGTCATGGTTTATATGGAGAATTCTTCACCTACAGCCGACTCTATTTATTGGGGCCTTACCCCTGCTTCGGGAACTATCAATTTCCCACACGTATGGAAAGGAAATTACAACATCAACATTCAAAAATTTGGCTACCAAACCTATACAGCCAACGTTGATATTACGGAAAATAGCTATACTTTCAATATCCTTCTCATGGAAACAGTGTGGCCTCCAACCGATCTATGGGTGGACGACATGACGCTCATGGCCTATTGGAATGCCCCCAATCCTCAGATTGCTCTCTTCGAAGAACGTTGGGGTTCAGGAAACTTCACAGCCAACCAATGGACGGTGAACGGAGGAAACTGGAGCGTAACGAGCGGCACTGGTAATCCAGCACCTTCGGTACAATTTAACTGGTCGCCTCAGGTTACTAATTATGAACAATCTATCACATCGAAAGATATAGAAGGACAAGGTTCACCCGGTTTGTATCTGAAATATGATATTTATCTAAATAACTATGGTACGACCAACGAAAACCAGATGGCTGTCGAAATATGGGATGGAACAGCTTGGAATCGCCTAAAGAATTATACGAATATGATGGGAAGTATTCCATGGACATCGGAAAGCCTAAATATTTCTGCCTATACCTGGGATACCTTCAAGATTCGTTTCCTGGCTTATGGTACGGATAGCTATGACATCAACAACTGGAATATAGATAACATTATCGTAGCCGCTACCTTAAGTGGGAAAAGCGTTCTGGGATATGATATGTATCTGGATGACATTCAAATTGGGTTTACAACAGATACTTCCTATCAGATTCCTCATAATCTTTGCACTTATGGACATTCCTATACTGCCAGTGTAGATGCTGCATACGAAAGTGGAGCATCTGACAGAGATTATTATACCTTCACGGCTCATTATCTACCCGCTCCTCGCAACCTCGAGGCTACTCCTATACAAGATGCAGCTTACCTCACTTGGGAATATCCAGTTATGGGCAGCAAACTCGAAGTACTCGACCTTTCTCCTCGTACCTCCATGCCTAACCCAACCTATGAATATAGCCCAATGGTCGCTAACCAACAAATGATTAACGCTACTGAGGCTATATGGGATGTGCTCTTCTCTTTTTATGTCACTGATGCTTCTCGCCCAGGGATAGAAACCGACGGAACCTACATCTATACTGCCCAGTGGAATGGACCTAACTTCGGTAAATACGAAAACCAAGGCGGTACTTGGACCCTCGTTACCGAATTTACCATCCCTGGAGTTTCCGAAATTCGCGACCTCGCTTACGACGGTACTTACTTCTATGGAGGAGCAATATCCACTACTATCTATAAGATGGACTTCAATACGCAAACCCTCGTAGGTACTATCTCTACATCTGGCGTCAGCGTTAGACACATCGCCTACGATCCCGCTAATGAAGGCTTCTGGACTGGCACCTGGACTACCATGGCTCTGGTTAGCATGACAGGAGCTACTATACAAACCGTCAACACCGGCCTCGCTGGTATGTATGGCAGTGCTTACGACGACCAAAGCACTGGTGGACCTTACCTGTGGATCTTCGACCAAGGTGGCAGCGGAGTAGATATCCTACAAATGGACATAGCTACTACTACCCTCACGGGTGTGGTTCATGCCGCTACCGATATCCCAGGTTTCGCCTCAGGTGACATAGCCGGTGGCCTCGCCTCCGATAATGCTAACCTCGTGTCTGGTAAATTCATACTCTTGGTCAACATACAGCATAGTCCCAACATCATTGGCGCTTATGAAATAACAGCCAGTACAGGCGGCGGCGGTGCTGCTCCTTCTAACTTACTCGGATATAACGTTTACCGAGATGGTACGCTCATCAGCTACGTCGAAAAACCTACCACCGAATATTACGACCTCTATCTCGATCCAGGTCAATACTGTTATACAGTTACCGCCGTTTATGACCTTGAACCTTATGGATTCCCTGCTGGCTCTACTGCTGAATCCGTTGAAGAAGGTCCTGCCTGCGTCGATATCGATTATGGTTTCCCCATTCCTTGGTCGGAAGACTGGGCTTCTTCTTCCTTCTCTACTAATAGCTGGAGCCTCGATCCTGATCCCAGCCACTGGAAAATCTCTACCATGACAGGCAACCCTGTACCTTCTGCCGAATTTACTTGGGCTCCTCCTGTCACCGATTACTCCTTTGCCCTCGAAACTCCTAACCTCACTGCCGGCCTCTTCACCTGCGCCGATATCTGGCTCGACTTCGACCTTAAACTCGACGACCGCAACCAAACCGGAAACGAACTCCTGAAAATAGAAATATGGAAAAACGGTAATTGGATGAAAATGGCCGAATTTAAGAATGAAGGTTCCTTCAACTGGGAAAATCAACACATCGATATCAGCATTATCCGTGGTAAAGCCTTCAAGGTACGCTTCCTTGCTACAGGTTCTAACTCGGCCGATATCCTCGGATGGTTCATCGATAATATCAACATCTATCCTGTGGTTTATCCTGCCTTGAACCTCACCGCTCAAAACAGCAACCTTAACTTCGATATCAACCTGCAGTGGAATTCTCCTGAATGTCCTTCAGGTGGTCCTACGGGTCAACTCAAGATGCTCAAACAATGGGATAGCGACCCCAATTCAACCATCAACGCCTATTATCAGCAATATAACTATGTATATGGCGTAGTTTACGACCTGACTGCTTATCCGGATGCTACCTTGTCGAAGATCGATTTCCATCATGCTTCGTGGGGAGTTTATGGAACATGGCAATACAAGGTCCATGTCGTAGATTGGAATACTTATACAGAAATTGCCACATTAGGACCCTTCGTCACTACAGGTAACGATATATGGGAAACCGATGTTCCTCTGGATGACATCATGGGTTATGGAGGTCATCTTATTGGAATCATGTTAGAACCTATGAGCAACTCTGCTTCTGATGCCTATCCATGCTTCAGTGGAGACTATACAGGGGTACAAGGCGTATCACTTTATGGACCTTTACCCGACTACGCAAGCCTAATTCCTTCGACTGAGGTTGGCGACTGGTATCAGAACCTCTGGATATTGACGAATTTTGACGACAAGGGTCTGGTAAGCCCCGCCAAAGTTCCCGTTTCTCAATTGAATATGGCTTCGCTCAGCCGTAAACCTATCGTTCCTACTCTTAAGCCTACTTACCTGATACCCAATCAAACTGTCATCACTATGCCAACTGATGGTTTTAGGGGCGTCATCGGATATAATGTCTATC
>DIEY01000083.1:0-1027 GCA_002418865.1 Bacteroidales bacterium UBA5762
CGCAATCCCCAACGTTTTATACACGTGACCGTTATACGCAATCGGACTTCGGCGAATAAAAAATATAGGAGGTTTAAATCATGGCAAAATTAGAAAAAACTGATAAGCCTGTAAGTGTGCTTCTTGAAGAACTTGGAGAAGGAGCACTAGGATTGCCAGAAATACAAAGAAGTTATGTATGGAATAGGCCACAAGCCAGAGACTTGATAGATTCTCTATACCGTGAATACCCATCGGGACTTATTCTTCTATGGAAACCAAAAGAGCTACCTGAACTACGAGATACAGCTCTTGTCAAGAATAGCAAAAAAGCACCTGATTTCTTGATTTTAGACGGACAGCAAAGATTAACATCCTTAACAAAGGTATTTAGTGGAGAAATAGATGTTTATTTCAATGTTGAGGAGGAATCATTTCAGATTTATAGCCAAAAATTGAAGGCAAACCCCTTGTGGATTTCTGTAAAGGAAGTGATTAACGAAGGTGCAGTTAAAGTCTGGCGGAAACTAAAACCACAATTAAATTCGCATTCCTTGCAGGTTGATGAGTCGAAATTAGACGAATACCTTGATAGGTTGTCTGCTCTGGAAAAAATTAAAGAATATCACTATCCCGTCATGATTATACACACAGATGATTATGAAGAAATTACAGAATCGTTCATAAGAGTCAATTCAAGAGGAACTAGGCTAAGAGAAGCAGAATTAGCGATGGCTCAACTTGCATTTCATTGGCCGGGAGCTTTGGTTAAGGAATTTGAAGGTGCTTTGGAGGAGTATGAACAGGAAAACTACGATTTAGAAGCCCGTTTTCTGATGAGATGCTTTGTTGCTGTTAGCACTAATCAAAGCAGATCTATGTATTTGAGTGCTTTATGGAAGAAAAGCCCTACCGAACTTGAGGATATATGGAGAAGAACCAAGAAAGCTGTCGATCACACCATTAACTTCTTAAGAAACAATGCTGGAATCGAGTCGTCAGACTGGATACCTTCTATAAATGCGCTCGCCCTCCGTTTGTCAGCCTT
>DIEY01000083.1:1084-15317 GCA_002418865.1 Bacteroidales bacterium UBA5762
AGCTCACGGCCGAAGCCTTGCCATTCGCTATCACTTCCTCCCAACTCGCTGTGTACAAGAACTTTCATCTTGCGAGTAGTAGTGTATGCTCGACACATTAAAAAAGGAAGCCGTCTCAAAATTTGTTGAAACGGCCCCTTCAGTTAAACCTACACCTCTAAAAACTTACTTGACCATTATTTTTTTAATCACCTGACCAGAAGGAGAATTAACGATGAGGATGTATAAACCCGAGTTGAGGTTGGATGTTTGAATACTAAGCAAATGTTCACCCGATGACATTTCGCCCTGATTCGAAGCAAATACTACACGTCCCAGATTATCAATGACTTTGAAAGAAATATTGAGAGGTTCATCGAGAAATATTCGTAAATATACTTTATCGGAAGCTGGATTAGGATAAATGTCGTTTACGCTGAAATTCAACGGAATTTCATCGTTTATTCCAGTATTATCCCAATAAGAATCAGATAATAATGTTGAATTGGGAAGAGGCAAAAAATCAGGGGCTATGAAATTAAAAGGATCTGTGACTTCAAGACTAGCTATATCGGACAAACTATCATTTTTGAAGTTTTCTGTCATAAAGAAAGAGCGTTCGAAGTTAGAATAGAAATAATCTACCATTCCGGCCATCACATTATGACGGAAATTGAGAATGCCATTGGTAGCGTTTTGTTGAGTTTTATCACCATCGAGGTATAAACCCACTGGGAATCCAGTAAATACGGAATTATAAACATTGATGGCAGTATTGCGGCGCAAATGTAAGGCTCTTTTATAATTACTGTTGATTGAAGTAGTAGGATCCTGTTTAGGTCCGAATACACTAATATTAGAGAATATAGGCTGAGTAATAGGAGTATTATCAGAACCCTGTCCATCGTTGTCGGATTCGAAGCCATTAGAACCCGAGCCTGGATCGGCAATCACAGGATCGCGAAGAGCTACGCCATATTGAACCATTCCACGATATCCATAGTCTGTATCGAAGTCATCGTCCCATGTACGGAAAGAGATAAGGTGCTTTGCATTTACGGTACCACCAAACCATTCGAAGGCATCATCACCACAGTAAGAAACTTGGATATAATCCAGAGTAGTGCCACTACCAACCCCACCAAGAGTGAGTCCATTGATTTCTTTATCGGGCACGAAGGGAATACCTGGAAACTCAATGCGAACATATTTTAGTATTCCTGAATTATCATTATCATTGGGATTGGCGCCACCACCATATATACTCGTAGGTCCGCCTTCTATAATAGCTTCTCCTCCTGGAACATTGATGGATGCCGTCCCACAAAGAATCACTCCACCCCAGTCGCCATACGAACGAGATCCTACAGGTTCATTAGAAGTAAACACAATGGGATTATCCACTGAACCTTCGGCTATCATACGACCACCTCTTTCTACAATTAAGGTGCCTTTGGTAGCTTTATCACCACGAATGATAGTTCCTGGTGCAATAGTTAATGTGGCTCCATTTCTAACATAAACATATCCTTTAAGCAAATAAACCGTATTGCCAGGAGAAGGAAGAAAATTAGGAGATGTGAGATCGAAAGGATCGAGTATCATTAATTCTTCATTAGTTACCAGAGTATCATTATTGCGAGACTGCGTAAGGAAATATTGACGTTCGAAGTCAGAGGCAAAAAAGGACCCCATACCCGATAATATGCAATTTTCAACTTGCAGTTCGTTGTTAGTAGCATTGGTCTGAGAAGCGGTTCCATCTATAAATAAACCGGTAGGGAAGCCTGTAAATATGGAGTTATATACACTAAGCTTGGTATTCCTGCGCAAATGCATAGCTCTTTTATAATTTGCGTTGACGGGTGTGCTTAGATTATATTTTGGCCCAAAAATGCTAACATTCGAGAAAATAGGATGAGTAACAGGTACATTCTGGCTACCCTGTCCATCGTTGTCGGATTCGAATCCATTGGAACCCGAGCCTGGATCGGCAATATCGTTATCGCGTAGTGCTACCAAAAATTGTAATTTTCCTCTGAAGCCGTAGTCGGTATCAAAATCATCGTCCCATGTACGGAAAGAGATAAGGTGCTTTGCATTCACGGTACCACCAAACCATTCGAAGGCATCATCACCACAGTAAGAAACTTGGATATAATCCAGAGTAGTGCCGCTACCAATCCCACCAAGAGTGAGTCCATTGATTTCTTTATCGGGTACAAATGGAATACCTGGGAATTCAATACGAACATATCTGAGTGTTCCAGAATTGTCGTTATCGTCGGGATTGGCGCCTCCTCCATACATACTGGTAGGTCCACCTTCGATAATAGCCTCACCTCCAGGAACATTGATGGTTGCCTTACCACAAAGAATCACACCGCCCCAGTCGCCATAAGTACGAGACCCAGCAGGCTGATTCGAAGTAAATACAATAGGATTGCTAGCCGTACCTTCGGCAATTAAACGAGCTCCTCTCTCAATGATTAAAGAACCTTTTGTTTCCTTGTCGCCACGTACTAAAGTACCAGCCTCTATGGTAAGGGTGGCCCCTTCACGAACATACAAATATCCTTTAATTAAATAAATGTGATTGGCTGTCCATGTGCTTTTCTGAGTAATTTCGCCTTCTACAATTACATCAGGTGTACCATAATCGGAAAACTGAGGCGTCCAGTTTGTCCAGCCTTCAGTCCAGTCAACAGTTCCGAAAGCACCAATATAACTTACATTTTCAAAAAAAGGATCCTGTAAATTGGAATTAATGAATGAGGCGCTTCCAAAAACAGGAGAAGAATGAGGAGCCCAAGTCGTATTACTGGAAATTTCTCCACTAATTTCCTGAGTGGCTACTGGATAATTCGTATTTTGAGGATTCCAGTTCGTCCAGCCCACAGTCCAGTCGTTAGTCCCAAATGCCCCCCTAAAAGGAACATGTTCGAAAAATGGATTATCAATGTTATTCTGCGCAGTTAAAACACCGAAAAACATGAACAATCCCGCAAGAGTAAAAATCAGTCTTTTCATAAATCTGTTATTTGTAATTTTTCATGGCAAAACTATTATGAGCCGATGGGGATAATATTAGGATGACTTTAAACCTACGATAAGTTATTGTTAAGTAAGTATAATTAATTAATTATCAAAAATTTAGTATTATAATTCCTCTATTCAAAATGAAAGTGATTTTGAAATTCCCTTGGCATGCATTAAACATCATGCTATAATTAAGCTAATCTTATTTAAAAATTCAACAAGCTAAAAACCCTATTAGCTCAAAAAAAAGACTAAATGAAGAAATTTGATTGAAAATGATAGTGAAATTATTCAAACTTTTTTTCTTGTACCAGTTCTCCATTCTCGTTATACATCAACCATGTGCCTGATTTCACCCCATTTTTATAATTCATGATAAATCGAAGCATTCCATTTTCGTCCCAAATTTTCCATGTACTATCTTTAAGGTCATTTAAATAGTAAGCTTCTCCAAGGCGAAGACCTTTTTGGCTGAATGTTAGCCATTCACCATGTTTTTTACCCTCTTTATATGATCTCACTTCCTGAAGCTGTCCATTCTCGTAATAAAACATTGATTTACCATCTTCCAGACCGTTTCGAATGCTTCTTTCCGATTTCTTGATTCCATCAGGATAGTATTCGACATGTATACCCGTGTAAAGCATGTCATTTTTATAAAATTTTCCATCAATATAATCGAGCGTCTGAGCTTTAGTGGCAGTTAATGATAAACTAAAAAGAATCAGAATCAGATATAAATTTTTCATTGAAGTAATATATTCAAACAAATATAAACACTTTTTGAAATAAAGGATTTAGAATTTATAAGTTAATCCCAAAGAATAATACGAACCTGGCTTGGTTAAATAACTCACCTGCTGGCGTTGAACGAATCCTTCGTTAGCCTTTTCAAATTCAATATATTGTTGATATTTAATTGGCTGATTAAGAATGTCCTGAATGCCAAATTTTATTTCAAGATGAGAACGAAAAGATTTGGAAATAGTTAAATCGATTGAATGACGCGGCATTTCGTATATATCTGGGAAATCGAGGCCCACAACCACAATTCTCTTCCCAATCACATTATAAAGCAAGTTGAAAGAGAATTCTTTTTCATCATTTTGGTAATAAATACCCGCATTAACAATAAAAGGCGATTGTCCCATCATAGGTCGTTTATAGGAGCGGGCATAGAACTTGGCCGTGTCTACTTCAATTTCACTTTTTATGTAAGAAGCATTCATTACCAGGCTAAAATGACGAAAATTGCGAAGAAAGCCTTCCTTTTTCCCTAAATTGGCAAATGACTTTCTTATGTCGAGTTCTAATCCAGCACTATATGCACCTAAGGCATTTTGAAAGGTATAATCTCTTCCTGAACCCGAATTAATTTCGATGGTTTCGATAGGAGACATAAAATTTTTATAAAAAGCACCCAATGAAATAATTTCGGCTGCACTAGGATAAAATTCGTATCTCAAATCGAAATTATGGATTAAAGAATTTGTCAAACTATCATTGCCACGAATCACTCTTTTCAATTCGAAGTCATAATAAGCAAAAGGGGCTATTTCTCTGAATTCCGGCCTATTGATGGTCATTCCATAGGAAGCTTTTAGAACAGAGTTTTCATTGATTTGCACTGACAGATTAGCCGAAGGGAAAAACTTAAGTTCATCATTTACATAGTGAACGGGGTCGGTGGCATTATCACTCGAATAGCTATCGAGGGTTTGTTTATTTTGTTCCATTCTCACGCCTGCATATAAATTTAAAAGATTGAAGAGCGGAAATTTAATTCCCGAATAAGCGGCAATCAGCTGATTATCGGCTTGATAGGAATCTGAGGCATTTGTAGTTTCATCGAGCCGTATTCCCGTAGTATTGTTTATATTCTCATCTGAAAAAATACTATCAATAGATTCATAAGGAAGGTTCCAGTCGAAACTCATCATATTGGCAATGACATAACCTATATTTCTGGCTTCGAATTCTCGGCTTTTGTCCTCGGCATAAAAACCCAATTTTAAAGTAGGTTTAAATGAGCCGAGGGAAAAGCTTCGTTCAAAATTAGCTGCCGAAACCAGAATGTTTTCCGACATATTTTGAAAAACACGTCCAGAAAGTTCAGGAGTAGCGGCAAAAGAGAAACTAACCCCATAGTCACCATAATGAGGGCTGTTAGGGTCATCTTCGCTTCTCACTGAATGCACTCTTTTGATATCGGGATCATTCTTATCGGCATAGCTATAGCCTAAAGTCCAGTTAAGTGAGGTATTCCCGCTTGACCACTGATGATGTCCACCCAATTGACCAGAATAAGTATTGCGCGACTGAAAACGCAGTTCACGTCCTCGAATGGTTTGTCCTCCATAATTATCACGTCCATTGCGGTCGATGTAAGAAAAAGTGCCGAAATGATTGAAAAGATTTCGAAACTCGATTCTTTGATTATTGGAGAAGATAATTTGCCAGTTATGTAATGCTCCAATCCTGATGTTATTTACATAGCGATTATCGTTAAAATAATAAGAAGTATCGGGATGATCATTCTGTTCATTATAAACAATAAAATCGGCCCTGAAGACTTCATCCAGATTATTTGTATTGCTGTAATTCACAGAGGTAATATTACCAATAGAGGCTTTCCCCACAATAAAACGTTGATTGAAGTTCAGTTGAAAACGTTGATCGGGGATGGCCGTACCAGCCGTAGGCGACCACATATTGTTCAAACTTTGACCTAAGCGTGTAAGTTCTTCTTTATCAGTAACATCATGTAGGTGAGCTGGAAAATCTTTTGGTAGAGATAGATAACCATTATCTATGCCTAATAATGAAAGATTTCCCGGATGATAGAATTTAAAATCTTTAAAAGTTGTGCCTTGTCTATAAGAAGCCGTGTAACCTATTGAAATATTATTTTCATCGGTCAATGATTTGGTTGTAACCATCACTGCTGCACCGGAAAAATCTGCAGGTAGCTCGGCAGAAGCCGATTTATAAACAAGGATATTTTCTATTTGCGAACTTGGGATAACGTCAAAACTAAATGCTCTTGCATCGGATTCTGAGCTTGGTGTAGCAGCACCATTCAGCCAGACATTGTTGTAACGCTGACTTAAGCCTCTTACCATAATAAAGCGGTTATCCATTAAAGTAACTCCCGGCAAACGTCGGATGACTTCCGAAGCATCCCTATCCTGTGTTCTCTGAATGGTCTGAGCTGAAATCCCATTGGCAATCACACTACTTTGTCGGATAGAACTTAGTACTGATATTTCCGTGTCGTTACGTCGGCTTGCTGTAACTGTAATCCCTTCAATAGAAGATACTTTTTCTTCTATTTCAATATTAAGAACGATAGTTTGACCCTTTGAGACCTTTACCTTCGGAATAATTTTGGTTGAATAAGAAATAAACGAGACCACCACATTATAAGTTCCTTCGGGTATATTTTTGATTTCATAGTTTCCGTCGAGATCGCTCGAAGCACCCATAGTTGTCCCTTGTAGGATTACATTAGCCCCAACAATGGTTTCATGCGTCTTCGCATCTGTAATCAAGCCTTTGATAACACCCTGACCTTTTGCATCATTTAACCCAAAATAAATGGTTAATATTAATGTGAGAAAAATGGAAGCTAATAAATATTTTTGCTGCACTTGTTTGTCAATTAAGTGCGGCAAAGCTACAGGCAGAGTTTTATGTTAAAGTTAAATTTTTATTACTATGTTGTAAAGCAGGCAGAATAGTTTTTAACATAAGACACATGATTAAGATGATAGATTGTTTTGGTTATGTCTCACATAAGAAAGAATTTCCATAGAAATTTCTTCTATAGATTTACGGCTGACATGAATAACATGCCACTGAGGTTGTTTGCGATAGATGTTATGTGCCCAAGCTAATTCATTTTTTACATACTCGAGGGAGGCATAATCTTCGGCATAACCATTGAGAAATTCCACACGTGTCTGACGCAATTTGCTCAGCTCAAAGGCTGAATTAGTCAAGGCAAAGACTCGTTGTGGAGGAAATTGAAAAAGTTCAGGAGGCGGCTCGATGCCCAGGATAATGGGAACATTGGCCACAAACCATCCCTTATAGGCTAAATAGATGCTCAAAGGGGTTTTAAATGAGCGACTAACACCCACAAGTACAATCTCAGCTTTTGGCAATTCTTCAATGCGTTGGCCATCATCATGCGTAAAGGCAAACTGAATGGCATCTATTCTTTTAAAATATTCTTTATTTAATTGTTGATAAAGGCCTGGTGTACCAGCGGGTTGTTTTTCGAAATGGGCAGAAAGTTTCATTAACAATGGACCCATCAAATCGACTGTTTCGACTATGTAATGCCGGCAGGTGGTTTGCATATACTGGCGGCTCTGTTCGTCTACAAGACTATAAATTATCAAAGCTCCCTCTAAAGAAGCCTTTTCTATAATCTGATCAATTTGCTGCAATGTTCTTATTTCTGAAAAAACCTCTATATCGGTTTCATCTCTCATTTCCTGAAATTGCATCATGGCAGCTTCTAAAGCATAACTTGCCGTACGGCCCGTTCCATCCGATAAAATGTAAATTTTTCGCATAGGATTTAGGTATATTCATTTTTTTCCAAATTTATGAAATGTTATCGAAAATTTTTGGTTCAACATTATTAGCCGAAATTCATGATGCTTTCGAGGTAGATTTCTCCGTAATCTTTCTAAAAACATGGCTTATTAGATTGTAAAAATATTTGCCTAAAGGATAATCGGAAATACTAACCCAAAATTTCAAATCAGAAATGAGACGGCGATAAGTAAACAAATAAATGGGTTAATACCAACTTTAATCTGCAATTATCCATGAGAAAATTTACGAATGTTTGCGATAACCAGTTCTCTCACTGGTTAATCCTGATTATTTCGACGCATATTTACGGGGACTTTCCTCAAAAAATAAATTGGTGAAAATTGAAGAAGAGGTAAATGAAGGCAGGGCGTTAACAAGAAGATTAATAGTTCTCGAAGCGTTCCATATCGCGTTTCTGGTCTTTTTGCTTAATACTTTCGCGTTTGTCGAAGCTATGTTTGCCTTTGGCCAAAGCAATTTCGAGTTTAGCAAAACCTTTTTCGTTGATAAATAAACGTGTAGGGATGATAGTAAATCCCTTTTCTTTCACTTTGGTTTGAAGCCGTTTTAATTCTCTTTTGGTAAGCAACAATTTCCTGGGTCGCTTGGGGTCATGATTGTAATGAGTGCCTAATTCATATTCCGAGATATGCATATTTAATACATACAATTCATTACCTTCGAAGCTGCAATAAGCATCAGTAAGATTTGCTTTACCAGCCCTTATGGATTTGATTTCGGTACCTGTAAGCTGTATTCCAGCTACATAAGTTTCGATGAGGAAATATTCAAATCCTGCCTTGCGGTTTTTAATATTAATATCTGATTTACGTCTCATTTGTGGCAAAATTAGCCAAAATGTATTTAGTCTGCCAGCTTGCTGAATCGAAAGAATGCCTCAGGAAATATAAATAAATATTGTCCATTCGATTTTTCTTTATAGTTTTGCGGTTAAATTATAAAGAATAAATTGCATTGAATGCACGAAGCAAGGACAAAACTTCAGCCCTTGTTTTTTTGTTTTGGAGTAAAGCGAATATTAAATGGCATTTCATTTTTAAAAAATTTATATGGATAAATTAGCAGTAATAGCTTTTGGAGGCAATGCTCTTTTAAGAGGAGATCAAAAAGGGACTATAGATGAGCAGGAAGCAAATGTTTATGAAACATGTTCATATTTAGTGCCTCTTATCAAGCAGGGATATAATTTTGTGATTGGACATGGCAACGGGCCTCAGGTGGGAAATGTTTTACTTCAGCATCAAGCAGGAGAGAAAATGTTTGGCATTCCGGCTCAACCCATCGATTTTTGCGTTGCAGAAACCCAAGGTTCTATCGGATATATGATTGAACAGCAACTTCGTAATGTACTTATTAAGGAGCATCTCGAGCGTGATATTCTAACCATAATTACAGAAGTCATTGTCGATAAAAATGATCCAGCTTTTCAAAATCCGACAAAACCAGTAGGTCCTTTTTACACCAAAGAAGAAGCTAAGAAGATGGAAGCCGAAACTGGTGCAAAGTTTCAGGAAGACCCGAGAGGAAGAGGTTGGCGTAAAGTAGTAGCTTCACCCAGACCCTTACAGATTAACAATGTAAGATCTATCGAAAAACTGGCACGTGATGGACAAATTATTATAGCAGTGGGAGGAGGAGGTATTCCGGTTTTTTGGGTAGAATCGAATAAACTTCAGGGAATAGATGCAGTAATAGATAAGGATCTTGCTTCTTCTTTATTGGCCATAGAGATAAAGGCTGACATGTTTATCATTTTGACTGATATTCCAAAAGTTTTCACCAATTTTCATAAACCAGACGAAAAAGCTTTGGACAGGATGAGTGTAGCCGAAGCAAAGAAATTTCTTGCTGAGAATCATTTTTCAGAAGGAAGCATGGCACCTAAGGTAAGAGCATGTATTCAATTCTGCGAAAAAACCGGGAAAGAAGCTCTTATCACCATGGCTAACGAATTAGGAAAATCAGGCGCTGGAACTATTATTTATGCTGAATAACATCAATTTTTTAAAATAAAATTTTTAAGGAGAAATAGATATGTCTTACAATTTAAGGAACCGAAGTTTTTTAAAACTTCTCGATTTTAGCCCCGAAGAGATCAAGTTTTTGCTTAGTCTTTCACAAGATTTGAAAAGGGCAAAATATGCTGGAACTGAGAAGCAGCTTTTAAAGGGAAAGAATATTGTTCTTTTATTCGAGAAAGATTCAACGCGTACACGTTGTGCCTTTGAAGTAGCCGCATTAGATCAGGGTGCCCATGTTACTTACATTGGACCCTCGGGTTCTCAAATGGGGAAAAAGGAATCCATGAAGGATACAGCAAGAGTTTTAGGCAGATTGTATGATGGGATTGAATATAGAGGTTATTCACAAGAGATTGTAGAAACATTGGCAAAATACTCTGGAGTTCCCGTATGGAATGGATTAACCAATGAATTTCATCCTACTCAAGTTTTGGCAGATTTACTTACCATGATGGAGCATTCTGACAAACCGTTGAATCAGATTTCGTTTGCCTATTGTGGAGATGCCAGAAATAATATGGGTAATTCTCTCATGGTTGGTGCAGCAAAGATGGGAATGGATTTCAGAGCGGTTGCTCCTAAAAAATTATGGCAAAATGAAGAATTGGTAAGTAGCTGTCGGAAAATTGCTCAACAGACTGGAGGTAGAATTACCCTAACCGAAAGCGTAGATGAAGGAGTAGCAGGAGTAGATTTTCTTTATACTGATGTGTGGGTTTCGATGGGAGAGCCAGCTGAAGTTTGGGCCGAGAGAATTCATTTACTCAAACCCTATCAGATCAATAGGGATTTGGTACAAAAAACAGGCAATCCCCATGTTAAATTCCTTCATTGCCTGCCCTCGTTTCATAACCGCGAAACCAGCATAGGTGAAGAAATTTATCAAAAATTTGGATTGGAGAGTATGGAAGTTACGGATGAGATTTTCGAATCGCCAATGTCGTTAGTATTTGAGGAAGCCGAGAATCGACTTCATACCATAAAGGCAGTCATGGTAGCCACTTTAGGGTCATAGATGAAATAAAAAATATAGCTCATTTTTTTGGAAAGTTTTGCAATACGAAACCCGTTCCGATTGAATGGTAACGGGTTTTTTATTTAGGGGAAAAAGGAAAGATTAGGAGCTATCAAGCAGGTAGGAGCATTACTCTCCCGTCTTCTCACACCACCCGGCATGCTCTCGCACCGAGCAGTTTCTCCTATTGGTGTAATGTTTCGTAATTTAATGATAAGCTGTATCAACTAAGTTATTGAACCAGGCTGTTCCCATACCTCATGGGCTTGAGGATTGCCTGATTTACTGTAAACGGTTACGGTTGGTTTTGGGGAACTTCGCAATCCATGACTCGCTCATTCTCTGTTTGCCAGCCTTCTATCAGGTTTCTGTGGATTGGGTAAAGGCATTTACCAATTTTGCTTCGTTCAAATTTGCAGACACCCTCAACACCCGTTCGGCTAAGCTCACGGCCGAAGCCTTGCCATTTGCTATCACTTCCTCCCAACCTGGTGTGTGCAAGAACTATTATCATACAAGAGGTAGTGGATGCCCAACATACAAATTACTAAAACATTCGTAAACGCAACTATTTTTATTAAAAAAATAATAGTTTATCATATTGATATCATGTAATTTATCATCCAATATCCAACATAAACCCGAAAGTGATTTACGCAAGTTTGATATTTTGTATTAAAAATGTTTTATATTCGTTGCGTAAATGAAACGTTAGGTGCAAGTGTAACAGACAGACCGTAGCAAAATGGAAGACAATAAACAGGACATAAGCAAAATTATCACGCAGGACAAAGTCCTATTCTTTGATATGGATGGAACATTGGTTGACACGGACTATGTAAACTATCTATCCTTTAAAATGGCTATTCAGTCTGTAATAAACCCTATACAATTTCCTTCATTCAATCCAAATGAGAGATTTAACAGGATAATTTTACAAAGAGAATTTCCAAATCTTAACGAAAACGAGTATCAAGAAATAATACGACTAAAAGAAAGGTTTTACTCTGAAAATATCGGGCAGACAAAGCTACTACCATATGCAAATGAAATATTAGACAGATTCTTTAAAATCAATACAACAGTATTAGTGACAAATTGTAGAGAAGAAAGAGCAATTATTACACTAAATTGGCACGGCTTGACTAACAAATTCAAGCACAAAATATTTCGTAAATCAATTGATAAAGACCAGCATATAAATAAATTTGAAAACGCACTGAAAATTCTTGAATTAGAACCTCAAATGATAATTGTATTCGAAAATGAACAATTTGAAATTGATGAAGCTTTAAAAGCGGGTATCCCAATCGAAAACATTATATCGGTTTAACTATGTATAAATTTACAATAACACCAAAAACAGACAATAAAGGCAATTACTACTTGAAAAGAGAAGTTCAAGGGTATTTTCATTCAAAATATGAAAGTGGTGCAGGACAGTGGCGGGTGAAAGGGTCAATAGAAAATGTTATTTGCACACTAAAAAACGACATTATTCCTTATACAGAAGAAGAACTTCAAAATGTTTGTAATAAATTAGAAATTATTTTGAAAACAGATTTACCACAAGTGTTAAAATTATCAGGTAAAAATAGTCTTGTTGTATGTGTAGTTCCGAGAGCTAAGGTAAACTATAAACCTAACCAACTTTATTTCAAAAAAACTGTCAGCAAAGTTGCAAATCAGCTACCAGGGTTCATAGACGGCTCGGAGTATATAAAGCGAGTAAAAGACACAAAAACCACACATAGAGCAAGGTCAGGACACGGTGGTAATGGCGATATGCCATATCCGGGTATTACTATAAATACTTGCGATTTTTCAAAAGATGTAATGGGCAAAGACATTATGCTTGTTGATGACCTATATACGAATTCTGTAAATATTGACGAAGATGCTATTCAGGCACTCTTTGACAAAGGAGCAAATTCAGTAGTTTTCTATTCAATTGGTGCTAAACTTGGAGTTAAATAATTAAGCGAAGAAATATGAAATATACTGAGAACGCAATTAATATTATAACCACAAAGTCCTTCAAAAACATTGGAAGAGGATGGATAAACAAGAACTTAAAAGGAAATGAAAGGCCCGATACAATTGTATCACTGATTAACAAAAATTCAAAACAAGATGATGTAGTTACTTTAGACGATTTTGAACGTAGAAAGACCAAAATTATAAATCAACTTAACAAACTTGAAGAATTTTGTGACGGCATTGTTGCTATTGGCGACAAAAATTTTCCAAAATTTAGAGGCAATGTAAAAGAAAGTGAACAACCAATATTTCTTTTTTACAAAGGTAATTTAGACTTATTGGACACAGACAATTGCAACATAAGTGTAATTGGTTTACTCAATCCTGATGAAGCCATAGAGCAGAGAGAACAAAAAATTGTAGCAGAACTTGTAAAATATGATATTACAATAGTTAGTGGTTTAGCCTTTGGTTGTGATAGTGTTGCACATAAACAAGCATTAAATCGTGGTAAAACAATTGCAATTCTGCCAAGCCCGCTGAATAACATACTACCAGCAAAAAACAGAGGTTTAGCATTTGAGATAGTCAATGAAGGTGGATTATTAGTTTCAGAATATTTTGATGAACACAAATCTGCTATGGATTTAAGTAGCCGATATAAAGATAGAGACAGATTACAAGCACTATACTGTGATGCAATAATATTAGTAGCAAGTTATGCTCAAGATTCTGCCCAACGATGGAAACTTTTTGACCAAAAATTAGACAGTGGTGCAAGATTAGCTATGGGTTTTGCAAAAAATTATAACATTCCAAGAGCGGTTATGTATGACCAAACTCTTGACAGCAACAATCCAATGTTTGACTTGAATAGACAATTAATTTCTGAACAACGGGACATTACAATTCTAACTCAAAAAAGCTTGGAAGAACTTATTAAAAAAGTAAAGTCAAAGAAGAATAGTAAACCTGCAATACAAAAAAACCTTTTTGAATGACAACTCAATTGACAAGAAAAGAACACCAGCACCTAACAGCGGTTTGGCGTAATGGCGGGTTCAGTGCTTCGTATGACAGTTTTGTGGTAGGTTCAAGTGCAGTTCTTCGATTGAACATTTGTGCTAAAAATCCGCCACTACGCCAAGCCGCAAAACGTTATCTGCCATTGCTGAGGTGAGAATTAAATGAGTCCAATATCAGAAAATTAGGTATAATGGACAAAAATTAGGCTAAAAAAAACAGCGAAGCTTCTAATGGACAAAAATTAGGCTGTTTATTTTTATCGATTGTTATTTCTCTTATAAAAAATTATCACATTTGTTTTGTCTGTTTAAAACGGAAGTAGGCTCTGCTGGAGAGCAACCTATCAGGGATAAAACAGATAGCCGACGAAAATGGCAATGCAATGGGCTATGTGTACTCATAGTCCATTGATATTTTCAGAGGTTTACATGCCTTTAAAAACTCATCGATGAACTTCATCTTTCGTGCCCTTGAAAGCCCATTATGATTACGAAGTTTATTCTTCAAATCGGCAAAATAACCGTCAATGGCATTGGTTGTGCTT
>DIEY01000020.1 GCA_002418865.1 Bacteroidales bacterium UBA5762
TACAGAATGGGAGTGTTCTTATCCGTAGCGGAAAAGGGAGGAAGCCTAGGATTGTATACCTTGGAAAGAAATCCCGGAGAGCATTACGAGTCTATCTTAAATCAAGCGCAAATCAGTTTGAGATGAATCCGAACTCACCTTTGTGGGTCACAAACAAACAAAGCCGGCTTACCTACTGGGGGTTAAATCAAATCATTCGCCGCCGGGCAGAAGAAGCACATATTGAAAAGCCCCGCCTGCATGTTTTGAGAAGAACATTTGCGATTAACTTCCTACGTAATGGCGGTGAGATTTACTCTCTCCAAAACCTGATGGGGCATACTGATTTGCAGGTCCTTAGGCGTTACCTTGCACAAACAACTGAAGATTTAGAGATTGCTCATCGGAAATTCAGCCCTGTCGATAACGCAAATATATATTGACAAATATTGTTTAGCAATTGATTTCAGGTTATAGATAGAAATGTATGCCTTGAGATGACAAGAAAATTTTCTCAAATGATAGAAGAGGATTTGGTTGCATCACATAAAGTGCATGGTTTCATTGATGATTTTATCTTAACAGCCAAGCTATATAAGAATAGGTAGCCATGAACAATCAATCATCCAGGACCTGAATAACTCTATCTCCCTTTTTTATATAACTTTCTGCTTCAGATAAATCTGGAGGAAATTCAGTATCATCTGCTTTTAGAGTCTCAATCTTTGACCCTGATGTAACAAGCATTTCGCTTATAGTTTTGGCTAAATATGCATTCCCATAATATATTTTCCTATATGTTTTACAAACCGAGAAATTATCATAAACTTCGGTAACCTCTACTCTAACTTTTTCTCGGTCAAATTCACCCAATTCTTCCTGAGTATCAGGGTCTTTAATTAAGATTGGCTCTGCTGCTAAAACCTTAAATTTCATACCCTTTTGAACACCTAAGTTCTTACCAATATTGATAGCCAATTCTCTCGTATTTAACAACTCTGCAACTCTACCTTCAATTGCCATAATTATCTCCTTCTGTAATAAAATATGCTTTTATATACGGAAAAAACTTCACCTCTTTATTTTCACTCACATAACCAGCCCAAATTGGGTCTAACCCAGGAGCAGCTAATGCATAATAATTATCTTGATTAATCCTAATAATTGAGAATACACCTATGATAATCACTTTATCTTCATCATCAACAATCATTAATTTGTCTTCTTTAACAAGTAGGGTTTCAGGATTTTTTCGTACAACCAAAAAAATGCCTTGCTTTTTTGAGTATGCTCTTTCAACTTCAAAAGATACTAAAGACCTTAATATTAATTTAGTTATTATATCTGACAGATTTTCATTTAAAAGCTTTTCTTCCATAATATAATAATTTGCTTGTTTGATAAATTTATTGTAAGTCTTAGCTCGTTTTATTATGGATACCAAAGATTCAATAAGCCACATAACTAGAGGAATTAATAAAGGTAGAAATAAAAATATAATCCCCAACAGAATTCTCAACTTATTATATTCTTCTATAATCGAAATTTTTGGGAAAAAGAAGGATATAACATCTAAAAGAAAGGGGATAAAAAATAAGAAAAACTCATTTCTCCACTTAAATTTTGGAATGGGAATTTCTTTGAAATAGTTTAAATTTAATTGGTCATTCTCTACTTTATATATTTCATTCATCTTAATCTATTAGAAACGCATCTAATTAATAATCCAATAATAACATAATACTCTTCTATTGATGATAATCATTAGCTATTATGATTTATATGCCCTAGAAATTAATGGTTGTAAACTTATTAAAAATAAATTTTTCGCAGAGTGGATTTTCAACCACAAATCCACCCAGCTCCATTTTACTAAACATCACCGGCGTCAATGTCGCTGCGTATGCAAGCCATACTTTGCCAGCTTGCTGACCTTGCTCCATTCACGCCTTGTTTCCAGTTCAAGTAGATTTCCATAATTAAATCAGTTCCCCACACGCAGCCAGGTAGCCCTCCCCCTAGCCGCACGGCTTACCCCCACCTGCATGCATTGCTGCTCGCCTGCTGCTCGCCCTCGCCTTCGCTCGGACGCAATGCAGTAAGGTGTATCTAAGTGCTCATTAGAAGGAGGGTTTTCTCAGGCTTTCTCGGCGTTTCCAACGCCTGCCTTTCTGGCTGTTATGATGTCACTTAGCTCCAGTTCATTACAATAACCAAACACACCCGAGCCACATTAATTAGATGAAATTCGGGATATGACCAGATTCTCAAAGTATATAATAAGCATACTGAAATGGTACGAGGAAGAGGTAAAGAAATGACAAAACATGATTTCAGTCCATTATATGACCAGTATCCAATTATCATTGAGCAGATGGAAGATAATTTCACAAGTCATGAGTTCATTCTAAAATTAGCACAACAAAAGCAAACTCAATATATCGAAGCACTTTACGCCTATCGTTACTACGAATATGGGGAACAATCAACGCCATTCATGACTGTACATGGAATTTTGGCTAAAAAACTCAAATCTTTCCCTGACGTGATAAAGATAGTCCGTAATGAAGCACCAAGTGAAGACATTTTTCGCAATTCAAATCCATGTACTCAATGGAAAAAGGTCAATTAATTATGTTTGAGCATTTAGGCTTTGATAATTTCAGCCTAGGCAAATTGGTATTTGCAAATTTGTCTTATAATTAGGAAAATGGCTTGGTCGGTGCGTAAACACCAAACCAAGCCTGACCAAACCACTGAATAGAGCAGCGGTTCAACTAAAAAAATTGTAACATAGCAATTAACCCGAAACGCTCTCTATTCAAAGACAGAGGGCGTATTTTTGCACCTTAATTAAACCAATTGACTATCACCATATGTGGGGTTATTTTAACCAAAAATCCCCCGAGTTACGGGAGATTTAGGCAAATGGCGAAGGGCGGATTTGAACCGCCAACCAATGGCTTATGAGTCCACTGCTCTACCATTGAGCTACTTCGCCATACCTTTTGTGTGCGATATCTTACTATGTGATCCAAAAATTGTCAATCATTTTTACGCTCAAAGCCTGCGCTGCCCGGTCCCTGTGGCCTTGCCTGTGGACTTGAAGGAGTGGTAGACGGCTTCCTCTTGCATTGGAATATACTTCGGGTCCGGACGAAAACCCTGCTGGTAAGAATTGGGACGGCTGGGGCTGGCGGGGCGAGCGCTTGCCGAGGCTGGCTTGGCAGAAAGCGCAGCCTGCGCAGCCCGGCTTTGTGCCTGGCGGAATTCCCGGCGGGATTGCATCCCCCCCGCAGGCGTTTTGGCTTCCTGCATTAATTTTCCGCTTTTTCTCGACAAAGTGCCCACCAGCAGAAT
>DIEY01000031.1 GCA_002418865.1 Bacteroidales bacterium UBA5762
TACCCATATACTTAAAAAATAGCGAGAATTTAGAAGGTTTTGCTCTATATTTCGAATATCCTTCTGAAGGCATTCAGGTTGAAGGAATAGAATCACAGCTCGATGGACTCAATTACTATGTAACCGACAATGAAATTCGAGTCGTATGGAATGACGCTACGGTGAAGGGCAAAGCCATACAAGCTGAAGCTCCTCTATTTAACATCAACATAAAAACTCTACCCGGGTTCAAAGATTTGAGCAGTGTTCATTTCAACCCCATTTACGGTAGTCATGCCATTAAAGCTGATGGGAACCTTGCAGAACTGAAACTGGGAAGCATTGAAATGAATTATGTCAATCCCTCCAATGAAATTTTCAGCATCTTCCCTAATCCTATCAATAGGAATACCATCGCAAAAATCAACCTCAATCAAAATGGGAAAGCAAAACTCGAAATCTTCAATACCGAAGGTAAGATCGTGAATGTACCATTTGATAATTTCTTTTCGGAAGGCATACACACCATACCTTTAGGCGATCTTCCAATGGGCAAGGGAATATACCTATACCGTCTTACCATTCAGTACGATAAAACAATTAAAACCCTCCAGGGAAAAATTTTAAAATAAAAAATTCAAAGCCATCTCTTTGCATAAAAGGCCCTCATGGAGGGCTTTTTTTAATTCTCTAAAGCATGTTATACCTCACTTGTATTGAAACCGAAGAATCATAAAACTAATTTTTTCAATTATTCAATTTTTTTCACTAAATCCTTAAACTTGGCAAGTTTTTTATAAGATTTTTCTGAAATTAGAATAATAATGATCTTTATTACAGATATTTGGATTGTATGATATGCAAATGTTAAAAAATATTTCATTGAATTGCTCTTTTCATGTCTTATGGATTTTTATTTTTGCACGACACTTAGCCATATATTTTTTTAATTCATAAATGAGGTCAGCATCATGCACAGGGAGTCATCGCCAAAGTTATACTTCATTTCAATAGCCCTTACATTTTTAATCGTAATGTCAGCTTTCTTACAGATAGATAGAAAGGACAAGACATCTAATATGAGCTACGCCGTAAATGGCAATCTATACTATCACCAAGCTTTGGCAGAGAGACTTAATGGGAAACCCGACTCCGCAATTTTTAAACTGCAAAAGGCATATCACGCTTTTCTTTCGGAACAGGATACGAAAGATGCTGTGAAGTCTTTGCTGGTAATGGCCGACATAGCCAAAGACAAGAGAGATTCTCACCAAATGTCGTATTACCTGCATCTTGCAGATAGTTTATTTCAGTATGGGCAATTGGCAGACGATTCACTCAGGGCAGAACTTTCTCATCAATTCGGGGTATTACACCTCATTAAAGGAGAATATGAGGCTGCCCAACAAAACTTTATGCAGTCTTATCACCTAAAAACTCGACTTTATGGTGAAAAGGATACCTCACTGGCCGTAACCTATAATAATTTAGGAATTTGTGCTTATAGAATAGGAAGAGTCAATGAGGCGCTTGCATATTACCAAAAGGCCATTGAAAGAGCGAGAACCATGCAAAGTTCACCTAATATTTTGCTGGCTCGATGTATAGAAAATGCCGCCATGATTTATTGCGAACTGGGTAATTACAATAAATCTATGCAAAACTTTGCCGATGCTCTTCACATTAAATTGTTAGCATCGGGCGAAAATT
The DNA here is from genome assembly GCA_002418865.1 of Bacteroidales bacterium UBA5762. Taxonomy (GTDB): domain Bacteria; phylum Bacteroidota; class Bacteroidia; order Bacteroidales; family TTA-H9; genus TTA-H9. Next base: position 1,690 of record DIEY01000031.1, read on the forward strand.
CTCAGGATGTAGGCAGGGCTTATATGAATATTGCCAACCTCGAAATTGATCTGAGTGATTATGATAAGGCCCTAATGCACCTTCAAAAAGCTGAAAAGATTTTCCTTAATTTATATGGAAATGATTTTGGCGACTTCGATGCTATCTATCAAAATATGGGGAAAATATATAACTCGAGGGGAGACTATGAAAAAGCACTCAATTATTATAACAAAGCCATAGAATATTTAAAACGAAAAAACCCCGAACATCCCGGTATCAGAGATATTTATTTGAATATTGGGTATATTTATTTTGTTAGAGACGACTATGAAAAAGCTTTGAGCTACTATCGCAAGAGTTATAGTAGCACCTCCCCCAATCTTCAAACCATAAAATATTACCGCAATCTTGCGCGATGTTATCAAAGTATGGGAAAGGCTGATTCTGCCATATACTACTATGAGAAAAGTATTCAACTATCTAAAACAGATGAAGCAAACAATTACGAATTAGCTACTAGTTATTTGTATTTAGGAGAATTTTATAAAAGAAAAAATGAATATAGCCAAGCTCTATTTCATTTTCACGAAGCTCAAAAACTTTTAAAGACAAATTTTGGAAATAAAAATCGTGATTTAGGGAATTGTTACATTAAAATTGGAGAAGTTGAAAGAGATATTGGGAATTACGAGTCGGCTCTCAGGTATTTTCAGCAGGCAATAGTTACTTTGATTCCGGGATATGATGATGAAAATTCATACAGCATACCTGTAGTTTTACCTCAAACGCCTGATTATTATTTGCCCTCTGCATTAGAAAGCAAAGCGCTTACTTTGTATAGAATGTGGGAGAGGACAAAGGATACTTCTTACCTTTTGAGCAGTAGCTCGCATTATATTTTAGCAAGTCAATCTTTAGACCGCATAAGAAGTTTCTATACTTCAGAGGAAAGCATCATTCAACTTTCGGGCAACATCAGAAGGGTGTTACAGGAAGGAATGCGAACACATATTACCCTTTACAAGGTTTTAAACCGACAAGAATTTCTCGAAGAAGCCCTTCGCTTTAGTGAAAAAAGTAAATCAGCCATTTTATGGTTGGCTTTTCGCGATATTGAAGAATCTTCCCTTGGCAATATTCCTACGACTTACCTACAGGAGGAAAGAAATTTGAAAAATAAGATCACAGGTTATAAAAAATTAATTTATAATGAACAGCTCTCAAAGAATCCGATAAATTCGAAAGTTGATCTTTGGAATGCCGAGATCTTTAAGCTCGAACGGCAGCTCGACTCTCTTCTTCAAAAAATCCAGAAAGAATATCCTCGTTATTATGCTAATAAATATGAAGGCAAGGGATTGCAAATAAAAGAACTTCAGTCGAGGCTTAACAATGAAGTAATAGTAGAATATGCATTTTGCGATACTAACATGTACACATTTTTAGTGGCCCCTCATAGTTTTCGCATTTTTGAGGCTTCCATAGATTCATCATTTTACAAGGCTATACCAATATTATTATCCATCATTAAGAGAGGACCCATAGATGATGCTCAAATACAATTCGAAAACTTTACCCAAGCTTCTTATTTATTATATGATAATTTATGGAAACCTATTGAAAATTCTATCATAGACCAAAAAGTCATTATTGTACCCGATGGTTTGCTGGGTTATATTCCATTTGAAACGCTTTTGAGGCAATTACCCAATTCCAAACTGCCAGAGTATGCTCATTTAGATTATTTGATGAATTCGTTTAGAATTAGGTATGCCTATTTGGCCTCCAATCTGCTGTCGAAAGAAGAAATAAATCAAAACTTGAAAACAATGGCAAGCTACGCACCTGTGGAGTTTAAACCTTCGAATAAACAAAAAGCATTCGAAAACTTTGCAGAATATCCATCTAATCTAATGGCTTTACCTGCTAGCTTTGAGGAAATAAAGAAAATCAGCAAGATATGGAAAGGTGATATTTTTTCACATAACGATGCCAGTGAGGCAAAATTCAAGACAACGGCGAATTTGTATAAGATAATTCACCTTGCCACCCATTCAATTGTAGACAGTATTAATCCTGCTTTTAGTAAATTTGTGATGTACGATACAGCCGATAGCATTGAAGACAATCTTTTAAATGCCTATGAGATTCCTTCCATTAAGATGGAAGCTCAGTTGGTTGTTTTAAACACCTGTAATTCAGGAAGTGGGAAGATGTTTAGAGGGGAAGGAATCTATACTCTGGCAAGAGCATTTATTTATGCAGGAATACCTTCAGTTGTTACTACCTTATGGGAAATTGATGACGATATTGGAAGCAATATTGTTCAAAGATTTTATAAAAAATTAAGAAAAGGGATACCGGTAGATGAGGCTTTATTAGAAGCAAAGCTCGACTATTTGAAATCGTCGAATCGAATGCAAGCTCATCCTTATTTTTGGTCGTCGTATATTGCTATGGGGAATAGTGATAATTTTATAACAGAAAACCCGGCCATCAATAAACTCCTTATATGGATTATAATTGGTTTACTTATTCTGTTGGCCGGGTTTGCGCTTATCAAATTTTTGCGCAAATAAAACTATTGGAGCTTGCTAAGGATTTGAGCAGCCTTATCGTTATAAAGATTTTGGGAATGAGCAATACGTGAAAAAACGTCTATGGCTTCTTGTTTTTTATTATTCATTAAATAACAAAGTCCAAGATACCACTGAGCCTGATCATAGAATAGATCGGAAGGATTGGAGGCAATAAAAGAAAGTATGGACTCGGCATTATTATACTGTCCAATCTCCATGTAAGAAATTGCAGCATAAAAACGCGCAGCTGGATTGGATGAATATTTGATAAGGCGTCGTGAGGCTTCGTCGTAATTACCATCGGAGTATATTTGCATATCGCGATTGAAAGTATCACCTGGGAAATTAGTTCCAGAACGTACAATCTTGATGGGTTTAGGAGTTTGGTAATAGACCTTGAAGATATCTTCGGGTCTGGATTGATTGTTTAGGATTAAAAATGCCGAAGCTCCTGAAGCTAGGGCAACAGTAATTGATGCCGCTGCTATGTACCATTTTCGTTTCATGGGAAGACTCATTTTCTGTTTTTTCGATTCTCGAGAAAGCTTTGCTAAATTTATTCTAAAATCAATAACTTCTTTATCTTCTTTTATAACATTATCTATTAATTCTCGCAATTCTTTCTCTTTAGTAAGCTTGGGGTTTTTCTGCAACTCCTCCCTTATCTGCTTTGCATCATCCTCCGAAAGTTCTCCGGAGATGAATTCTTCCAGTTTTTTTTCTATTTTATTCATCATGGAAGTAAATTTTAAATAAAGGATCTTTTTTAATCATTTCAATAAGCATCTCTTTGCATTCGTACTTTCTTTTTTTAACGAATTTTTCCGTTACACCCATATTTTCAGCTATCTTTCGATAAGACATACCCTGAGCATAGAGTTGTAAAATCTTTTGACAACCTTCACCCAGTTTAAGAAAATACTTCTGAATAAACCTTCTCGAAGCATTTTCGTCTATACTTTGAAACATATCCTCTGTTATGCGAAATACATCCTCATCCCCGCTTGAGTATTTTTGTATTTCTTCAGATAGTTTCTTTTGCTGAAGTTGCTGAAGCCATAAATGACGGCATATGGCAAAAAAGAAAGTTTTAAAAGAACTAGTAAGTACAAGCTCTCCAAAACGTATCTTCTGATATATAATAACCAGAGCTTCTTGGAAAACATCCTCGGCATCGGCCTCTGTCCCATTGTTGCGTCTGATATATTGATATACCTTATCATAAAACGTTTTGTAGATGTACTGAAGAACCTGAGGATCATTTCTTCGAATACCTTCGAGTATTTCTGAATTTAAATGGTTTCTCACAGTTCTATATTTATTAATCAATTTTTGGAGTAAAATGTAACCCCCTAATTTGAGAAATTTTTAATTTTTTTATCAACAATACAACAGAACCTCGATTTAAAATGCATAAATAATTGATTTAAAATGTCATATAAATTTATTGGGTTTTGTTAGCTCATTGTTTTACTGATTCCATTGTTTAAAATGATAGCCTCATAAAAGTAATACTCATTTCACGATGGAACAAGTTCTATGAATGAGATAAAGAAATTAGTTGGGCAAATTTAGCCAAAACCTTAATTTTGTCCCAGTATGACTCCCAACTTTTTTCAAAAGATTATTTTAGTTCTTTCGGTTGCCGTATTTATGCAGATATCTGCGTGTTACGGACAGAATGCTGTAATTCCTGGTGCATGGAGAACCGAAAATTATTTCCCCTTCTTACGTCAACATTTATCAATTGGAGTAGTTGCGAATGCTTCTTCTACCATAGGGCAAAATCATCTGGTCGATAGTTTGCTTTCAGCAGGTATAAAGGTAAAAAAGATTTTTGCTCCTGAACATGGATTTAGAGGAGAGGCCGAAGCCGGAGAATTTATTCAAAATAAAATTGATGAAAAAACAGGATTACCAATTATTTCTCTGTATGGTGTCCAGAAAAAACCTTCAAGTATGCAAATGAGTGGTTTGGATGTCATGGTGTTTGATATTCAAGATGTAGGGGTTAGATTTTTTACTTACATCTCAACTCTATATTATATAATGGAAGCCTGTGCCGAAGAAGCTATCCCATTGTTAGTTCTCGATAGGCCCAATCCTAATGGAGATTATATCGATGGTCCTATGCTTGATTTATCCTTCCGTTCATTCGTCGGAATAGTCCCTATTCCAATTGTTTATGGCATGACCATTGGCGAACTGGCCAGAATGATCAACGAAGAAGGATGGTTAAAGAACGGAATGAGATGTGAACTCACTGTAATTCCTTTAGATGGATACACCCATGCCACACCAGTAATTCTCGATCATAATCCCAGTCCCAATCTTCCTAATATACAAAGTATACGCCTCTACCCCAGCCTTTGCCTATTCGAAGCCACTGATATTTCAGTAGGTAGGGGAACTGATTTTCCATTTCAGGTTATAGGTTTCCCCGATCTAAAATTTGGCAGCTTTATATTTGTGCCTCATTCCATTCCAGGGAAATCTCTTCATCCTCTGCATGAAGGAGACACCTGCTATGGTATAGATCTTCGATGGGATACTTTACACACCCGATTCACACTGAAATTTGTCTTAGATTATTATCATTTATCAAATTGGGGGGAGAAATTTTTCAAAAATTCGAAATTTTTCGACCAACTTGCTGGAACTTCATTATTAAGATCTCAGATTCTGGACGGTCTTAATGAAGACCAGATACGTGAAAGCTGGCAGCCTCAGCTACAAGAATTTATGCTTAAACGTAAACCCTATTTGTTATATCCTTAATCGTCTATGAGCCCTGCTTTAGTTTTTGGAATTCTTGCAGCCTATTTCGCCATATTGATGATTGTAGCTGCGTTAACTTCAAAAAATACTTCTAATGCCACTTTTTTCATTGGGAACCATAAATCACCGTGGATTTTAGTGGCTTATGGAATGATTGGGGCCTCTCTTTCTGGTGTTTCGTTAATTTCAGTACCCGGTGAAGTAGGCAATAATGGATTTTCTTATTTTCAGTTTGTTCTTGGTTATCCTTTGGGTTATTTATTTATTGCTCTGATATTGATGCCCATATATTATCGTCTTGGGCTCATTTCTATATATTCCTATCTCCATCAACGCTTTGGGAATGTATCTTATCATACTGGGGCAGCCTTATTCTTTATATCTCAATCATTAGGAGCTTCACTTCGTCTTTTCCTAGCAGCTTCAGTATTGCAAATGGCTTTTTTCGATGCCTTTGGCATTCCTTTTTTTGTAACTGTCATTATTATTCTTGCTCTTATTTGGGCTTATACCTATCGATCGGGTATCCGCACCATTGTTTGGACAGATACGCTTCAAACTACTCTGATGTTGGCAGCGGTTTTCTTTTCGGTTATAGCTATCGGTAAAGAAATGAATCTCGATTTACCTGGCCTAACTAGAACCATAGCCGAAAGCGATTATTCGAAAATATTTAATTGGGATTGGCGCTCCAGCCAAAACTTCTTCAAACAATTCTTTTCGGGAGCCTTTATTTGTATTGTAATGACTGGCCTCGACCAGAATATGATGCAAAAAAACCTTACTTGCCCTAATATCAAGGATGCCCAGAAAAACATGATAACTTATAGCTTCATACTGATCCCTGTAAATTTGATTTTCTTATCTCTTGGTGCTCTTTTATTCCAATATGTTAATAGTAAAGGTTTGAATTTTCAAGATCCCTCTGGATTTTATTTCGATAAGGCAAGCGGCATCTATCGCAATACTGATCAACTTTATCCTATGTTGGCTTTAAAATATTTCCCCAAGATCATCGGTATTAGCTTTCTATTAGGAATAGTTGCTGCTGCTCTTTCATCGGCCGATTCAGCTATTACTGCTTTAACCACCTCATTTTGTGTCGATTTTTTAAAAATAAAAGGAGAAGAAAACATTGCCACACGCCGTTGGGTACACCTTGGCGTATCGGCCTTAATGCTTGCTATCATAATGGCCTTTAAGGCCCTCAATGACAAAACAGTCATTAATGCTATCTATACAATTGCCGGTTATACTTACGGCCCTCTTCTGGGTTTGTTCATGTTCGGCCTTTTTACTCGCCGTAAACTAAAAGATGGGGTGAGCCCTTATATTGCCATTCTTATCCCTACCCTTTGCTATTTCATTAGCTCTAATTCAGTAAGATGGCTCAATGGATATACATTCGGTTATGAATTGCTGCTCCTCAATGGATTGCTTACTTTCTTTGCGCTCTGGATATTTTCAGAATCAGCCACTCATAACAAAAGTATCGTCCAACATAGTACTAAATTCTCATAACTAAACTAACCTAACAGTTTAGTTTTTCAATCGATGCTTTTCCTCCATCACTCAAAGAAATATTTATCAGTGTGAAACGGATAAATAATATTTCAAATCAAAATATATTTCGAAAAACAACCATCTTGACTAACCATTTTTTAAAAAATAATATTTGAAAACATTTTCTAAATATTGATGAAGAAAATGACGTAGAATAAAAACTCCATTTTGAAAAACAAATGATAAGTCTATTCTAAAATTCTTATATTTTCGATGCTTATTCGAACGATGGCCAACATTCCACTTCAATATTTCAACAGGAAATAAATAATGGCCTGAATTATTTACCCAACTGAGGAAATTCGATTAAACTTTCATTAGGCAATAAAAAAAGTTAGAATTCCATCAATAAGCTAAAATATTGATACAATTAATCTTAAGAAAAATAATTAAATTTTTCTTAAGAAAATGACTTTCATTTGATAAAATTTCATTTCTTTACAGAAAAATCAACCTCGAATATCAGACCATCAAAACCTAAACCTATTATGCATTCAAAATTATTATTTTTCATGGCCACATCATTAGTGGCCTGTACGAGTATTATGGCTCAGAACATCGATAAGCCAAAAGCAATATCATCGACCTACGACAGAAGTTCTCTAACCTGTTTGTACATGAAATTTCCTGGCGAAAATCATGCAACGGAAATCGCCTCAAAATTCCCACAAATCGCTTTCTCGGATAAATATTACAACAACAACCTCCAAAACTTAATTATAGAGGCGCCCTATTCCAGAACCAACACCGAAATTGTACCCGAAGAAGCCATTAAGGATTATCTAACAAAGCAAAAATTAGCCAAATCCATTATTAGCGAATGGTATAATCGGAAAGAAGATGGAACCATGTCAATGGATCTTATCTTCGAAAGAGGCATGTTCAATGCGACTGATGCCGAATACATTAAGGCACAAACAACAAAAAGAGGTAATGCTTTATTGCAAGATTACGGCAACAGGCTTATCCAGCGTAGTTATATTTTAGTATTCGACTATGCCAATGTTAAAACCATGAGTGAAGCCAAAGTAACAGATCAACACGGCTGGCAAGCAACGGTTACTGCTTATTTATATAAGATCGATTTCAACGAAGAAATTCAAGCTGCTTTGTATGATTGTTGGATTTATCCTGAAGATAGTCCAGAAGTGAAAGCCGAAAAACTCCAAAAATTCGAACAACTCGAAATACCCATCGAATTTGTCGCAAAAACCACTCATTCGCTTAGTGCGTCGCAAGCTAACCCAAATACCCAACTGGGTAAACTTACCAAACAAAAATCGGATGATGAACTTTTGATGGAACTCGTTCAAAGCGGCTACGATGAAACCTTGTATTACCTCGAAAAAAAATACGAGGATTTTATGGTTAAGGCCACCATTTACAAGGTCAAACCTATTCAGGTCAAAATTGGAAAGAAAGAAGGGCTTAAGTGCGATCACCGCTATTTTGTTTATGAATACGTATTTGATGAAAAAACTAATTCCATTAAACCCGTTTACCGAGGAGTAATTAGAGCCACTTCTAAAATTGCAGATAACCGTCAGGTTGCTACTGGCGAAATGCCTTCTTCTACTTTTTATCAAACTGCTGGACGAAAACTTCAAACGGGTTATTTGGTCCGACAACAAAATGATATTGGAATAGAAATTTTAGCTGGATACGAAATGGGAGAAATTGGTGGACCTTATGGAAGGCTCGATTTCAGACTTGGCCGATTCATTGGTCTTAGAGCCTTCTTTATCTATTTAGAAGGTGGTGGCCAACAAAAGGAATATGAATATTATTATCCATCTTATAGCTGGTCAACCACGGAAGATGTTACTTTCTTACGTTATGGTGTGGGACTAGCCCAAGGATTGATGCTTACCAGAAATACTGAATTACGGCCTTATATTGGAATTGGTTTAGAATCAGCTTCGAGCGATGAAATTGATAATGCTGATGAAGGTAACCTCTCGACCATGTATCTGAAATTTGGAGGAAATTTGGCCATCAACGTTCGACACAACATTCAACTAACGGGTGGGATAAGTTATTATGCACTCATCGGTAATGCAGGCAATAAGAATAATAGCGACCTCGGAATAAAATGGGATGAAATATTTCAAGACAGAAAAGGTCTCTCAGGTCTTGTAGGACTTAAAATCATGTTCTAACATAAATATAAACGGATAATGCTTATGAAAACAAAAACTCTTGCATTAATAGCCTTGGCCAGTTTGATGGTTATTACTGCCAATGCTCAATCGCGTAAGGAGCGTAAAATTCTTTACAGCAGCCAATACAATTACGAAATTGAACCTGTTGGAGTTGGCCAAGATGGTACAAAAGTATTTAAAGTATGGGGTTATGGGAAAGATGTTAATGCAGCGGTGATGAATGCCAAAGAAGCAGCAGTTGCTGCCTGTATTTTCAAAGGCTTGCCAGGTGGAGCCGGTTCGGCACCTACACCCGCAATTTGCTCACAACCTAATGCTGAGGTTACTTATGCCGATTATTTCGATGAATTTTTCAAAATAGGAGGTAAATATCTTCAATACATTGCAGTAACCAACGACGGAGACCCTGCAGCCGAAGACCGCATAAAACTCAAAAAAGGATACAAGGTTGCCATCTATGTACAAGTAATGTACGATGCACTGCGCAAACAATTAGAAGCCGACGGCATTGCCCGCCGATTAGATTCTGGATTTTAAAATCAAGATTGCCCTATGAAAAAATTAACATTCACTTTTATTTTCATTCTCTTCGTTCTCACTGGATTTGGACAAGCAAAAAAACCAGTGCTCATGGTGGTTCCCAGCGATCAATACTGCATTAGCCGGGGATATAAAATGGTTTTTCAGAACCAAGGCATGACACAAACTCTTCCAGATTACAAAACAGCTATGCAATCAGACCCAGATTTGAGATTAGTTATTACCAAGATGGGCCAGATAATGGCCGATAGAGGATTCCCATTAAAAGATCTGGAACAGGAACTAAAAAATCTGGAACAGGAACGTGCCGAATCTTCTATGCTTACAAGCTCAAGCTCGGGTTCGGAAATGGCCGAAAGTCCAATAGATGCCTTAAAAAGGGTGGCTAAAGCCGATATCATTCTTGATCTTGATTTCGATATTAAACGTCAAGGTCCTCAGAAATATATCGTATTCAATCTTAGGGGTTTGGATGCTTATACTGCTAAACAAGTGGCTGGTGTAGCAGGGGCAGGAAATCCTTCGGCAGCGGCCTCACCCGAACTTTTGCTCGAAGAAGCCGTCTTAAGTCACATGGATAATTTTAATGCTGGCCTTCAACGTCATTTCGACGATATGTTCGCCAATGGCCGTGAAGTTAAGGTGAAGATTAGGGTTTGGGCTAATTGGGGACAAAATCTCGAATCAGAATTCGGCCCAGAATCAAAAGAATTATCCGAAATCATCGATGACTGGTTCTTCGATAACTGCGTCCAAGGTCGTTTTAATCTTTCCGATGCTAGTGAAAACTTCATGAGATTTGAACAGGTAAGAATACCTATGATGCGGACAGACGAAAGAGGCCGTGAACGTGCTGTAGATACTCGTTCATTCGTGAGTGATTTACGTAAGTATCTCAGCGGAATGGGTATTACTTCCAAACTTTACCTCAGAGGTTTAGGAGAAGCATGGCTTATATTAGGAGAGAAATAAAGTGTGATAAACCTACCTGAAAATGACTCCACATAAAAAAGGATTTATCAGAATGGTTTTAAAACCCTTTACAGGATAACAAATAACGATATATAATGAAACGAACAATTTTTATGATGATAGCATTCTACGGGCTTACTTTTAGCCTGAATGCACAAAATAATCTGGGAAAAACTGACGATTTGGGCAGATTGGCTATTGCAGCTATTGTTCCCGCTCAGGCAGAAGGAATACCCCCATCAGCCCATCAGCTTCTAGTCAACAAAATGGGACAAATTGCCGTCCAGAATGGATTAGGTGCTACGCCAGTTAATCCCAGATTTTGCATGATTCCTCTGGTTAATGTGCTTGAAAAAGAAATTACGCCTACCGCCCCCCCTATGCAAGCTTTAACCCTCGATATTACATTTTATATAGTGGATGCGCTTAGCCAAAATATCTTTAGTCAAACTAGTATTCAGGCAAAAGGAGTAGGGCAAACCGAAGACAAAGCTTATATACAAGCCATTCGTGAGATCAATATAAAATCAGGTCAGTTCAAGGGCTTTGTGGAAAGAGGAAAGGAAAAGATCATCGAATTCTACAATTCACAGTGTGACGTTATACTTAAAAATGCACAAGCCTTAGCAGGACAAAAGCAATACGAAGAAGCTCTTTTCATTCTTCTCTCTGTTCCTGATGTTTGCCGTGAATGCTATGACAAATGTATGGACCTTTCTATCGACATCTACCAACAATATGCTGACTATAAATGTACTGAATACTTGTCGGGTGCACGAGCTTCGTGGGCTAATATGGACGTAGATAGAGCCGCTGAATACCTTGGAAAAATAACACCTGACATGCAATGCTACAAAGAAGCTTCACAATTAGTCGACCAAATAACCCAGAAACAAATTGCCGATGGCGCAAATGTTTGGCAATTCAAAATGAAAAAATATGACGACTCCATAGAAAAAGACAAAATGATGATTCAAGCCGTTAAAGAAGTGGCCAAAAGCTGGGCTTATTGGGGCGCAGCACCCTATTTTAACTGGGACTGGAGCTGGATTTACACAAAAAAATAACCTTTATTTATATAATCAATTTATCAACTAACAATTCACATTAAACTTAACAACTATGAAAATGAAAAGTACGATTTTAGTGGCCGGTGTATTTCTTTTTGCCCTAACACTGGCCGGATGCAAGAGTTCCAAAAAAGCTGTAGATTCTACATTTGGCAAGGAAGTTACAGTTCCTTGTAGCGATGAAGAGTTTCATACCGATTCCAAATACTTTAGGGGTACAGGCAATGGCATCAGCATTGATCTGAGTACGGCACGCAACAAAGCCAAAATGGACGCCAACACCAACCTGGCCCAAAGTATAAATACTACACTTAAATCCGTGTCAGAAAGATATGTAAACGAACGCCAATTTGATGCTAGTTCAGAGTTCGAACAAAAATTCGAACAGCTAACGCGCGAAGTAGTGAATCAGCAACTGAACAATGTAGAGGTGGCTTGCCATAAAACTACTCAGATGAAAGATGGCAAGTTTCAGGTATTCACTGCAGTTCAGGTTTCCAAAGATGAAGTTCTGAATAATATTGCTAACAGAATATCGAAGGATAAAAAACTTCAGGTTGACTACGACAAAATGAAATTCGAACAAATCTTCAATGAAGAAATGAGCAAACTTGAAAGTGAGCGTCCCTAAACCACTTTAAAACACCGAAAATCAGCAACTCACCCTGGGTTGCTGATTTTCCATTTTTATTTTTAGTTGGAAATTATATTTTGTTTGATTGTCGAAAATTAAATCTTCTATGAAAAAAATTCTATTTTTAGGGGCAACATTAATGATATTCATCTTATCCTCGTATGCGCAGGACAAGGTTATAGAAAAAAGTGGCAAAAAGCCCAAATGGGTCAATGGACTTGTAAAAGATTATATCATTGTTTCGGGTACTGGCGCCGACTTACAGTCTGCCCAACAAAATGCGCTTACTATAATAAAACAACAAATCGTTTCTGCAGTTGCCGAAAATGTTAAGTCAACTTCCACCCTGCACACAGAAGAAGCCAACTACAACAACAACGTAAATATCTTTCTTGAGAAATATGCCTCGACTACTAATACTCAATCGGGAAAAGTACCTTTCTTACAGGGTATTTCACTGTCAAAGGCCGAAGAATATTACTGGGAAAAGCTTAAACGACCCAATAAAACCATCACCTATATCTATCATATTAAATACCCTTTCTCTGAATTCGAGCTTAAAAAACTGGTGAGCGATTTTAGAATGTACGATAGAAAATTGACTTTTCAACTCGAAAGACTTTTGCAACAAATAGATTCGGTACAAACCGTTGAACAAATAGAAGGCAACATGGCCCAATTGGCCAGCTTAAAAGATTACTTCATGGATGCACGTCAGGATCAGTGTAATCTGGGAATCTCCCAATATCGTTCACTTTTGAATTCCATCGAATTGGTAGAACTGGAAAGCCAACTGAGCGAATTGAAGTATTACCTGCGCTTAGGCAATCGACCCATCTCAACCTCTAAAAAACCAATAGTGAGATCAGAATGTGCAAGAATTGGTTCGATTATAAATAATGCCGACAATGTCATTATTCAATACGATTACGAGAATTGCTACGAAGACCCTGAAAATAGCATACTCGTAAAATACCACTTTGGAACAACCGACGTGCAAAAACTATTTTATTTTGATGTAACCGCCAGCAAAACTTCTATTTTCCTAAGCGATCCTTTGCATTTTAAAAGCATCCTTAAAGACGATAATACAGTCACTAAAGCCGTGCTCGATCTTACACTTCAATCTAAATATGATTCTCCCTTTGCCATTGAGAAAGTTGTTATAGAATGGAAAGGCTTGTCTCCCATTATCATCGACAACATACAACAAAATTTTAAAGGTAAAGGCAGCCATAATTTAAGACTGAATATTAATCAGCCCATTAGCATAAAGGAAACCTCGGCATTAGGGAAAACTCTTCCGGTGGTCTCGGGCTATATTTACTACAGGTCGTCTGCTAATGGCGAATTAATGAGCTACCGTATATACAACCAAAGCTACACAACCGACTGGTA
>DIEY01000081.1 GCA_002418865.1 Bacteroidales bacterium UBA5762
GGATATTCTCTCAAAAAACGCAATTCTTCTTCATCAATAAAATCAGGACGGGTAGAAAGACGAATCCCATCAACTACACCTTTATCAATATAAAAACAGGCTAAATCGAGTAATTGTTTTTGTCTTGTATGACTCAATCCTGTGAAATTCCCCCCAAAAAATGCAATCTCGACATCGGCCTCCGAAGTATAGAAAGTTTGAAGATGTCTGAGTATAGTCTGTTCTACATCATCGATGGTGGGGAATGCCTCTTTACCTGAGATATAATGTTGGTTACAAAAAACACATCGAAATCTACATCCTTCTGCAGGTAAAAAAATCGGAATATTAAAATGCGGCCTGTTTTTCCTCATCAGAAATAATTACTTTTTCTATAATTTTCGGATAATATTCATATTCCAATTGATGGATTCTTGCTGCAAGGGTTTCGGGCGTATCTTGGGGCAAAACAGGACATTTGGCCTGAAATATAATCTCTCCATGATCATACATCTCGTCTACACGATGAATGCTAATGCCGCTTTCGGTATCTCCAGCAGCAATAACGGCTTGATGAACCCTTTCGCCATACATACCTTTGCCACAGTATTTAGGCAAAAGAGCAGGATGAATATTAAGAATACGCCCAGGAAAAGTGCGAATGAGAAAGTCAGGAATTTTCCATAGAAAACCCGCCAGAATGATATAATCGGTATGTTCTTCTTTCAATTTTTGATACACCTGACCATTTTCAACAAATTCTTCCTTGTCAAAGAGAGTAACGGGAACCCCATAAGGTTTCACTCTTTGTATCACATAAGCCTGAGGATTGTTACAATAAACCCTCACCACACGAATAAATCTGTGATCACTAAAATATTTTACAATGTTTTCGGCATTAGTACCGCTGCCCGAAGCAAATACAGCCAAATGAACGTTTTTCTCCATACTCAGTGTAGTCCCTTGATATGAGGTATACCGGCAATAAAGTCCTTTAAATAAAAAGGTTCGAAATAAGCAGTATTTTCGAAATTTTCTTTGAGGAAACTTTCCCACGCCAGAGGAACCATCCAGGCAGCCGAAGCCAACAGTTTATCCATAAAGATAAATCTTTGATCGTTTTCGAAAACTTGTCGGCATTTTGCTGCTCCATCCCCACAAATCACGATGTTTGAATGAATATCACAAAATGAATCTGCAGAAATGATTTCTGCTTTTACTTGTCTTAATTCTTCACCCCTATAGGTATAAATCGCTGAATATACTTCCATTCTTCTTGCATCTATCATAGGAATAATAACCCAATCTTTTTGCGAAGAAATTTTTAGACTCTTTGTTGCCTGCAGAGCCATAGCCTGTAAAGTGCTCACGGCAATCAGAGGAATATTCAATGCATAACATAAACCTTTTGCAACAGAGGCCCCAATACGCAACCCCGTATAAGAGCCTGGCCCACGACTCATGGCAACAGCATTCAGTTGTTTTGCCTTTAAACGATTATCGTTTAATATCTTTTCGATTAAAACTGTAAGTCTGGCAGAATGCGCATTTTTATCTTGGGTCTCTTCCAATCCAATAAGTTCTCCATTACTTACCAGGGCTACGGAACAGATCGAAGTCGAGCTTTCGATGCACAACAAATTTGTCATGATTTAAAAATTATTTCCACTTAAGTTTAATCTGTCTTTATTCAAGATTTTTCTTCGAAGATTAATTTTGAAATTTCTCTTCCTGATTTTAATGAGACAAAATTAATCTAAAGCATTATATCCGACGACCTTTCCATACGGTTCTCACCACTTGGCTCATTAGAGCAACACTTACAATATAGAAAGGATAAAAAGGCTGAAAAAGTATAATGGCCGGGATTTTCCAAAACGAATGAAAGAATAGCAAAGCAGGGATCATTACTACAATATCAGCCAGTGATTTTATGATAAATATTTCAAAGGCAAGACCGAAGGCAGGAAAATAAAAAATAGCCCCTAACATAGATATCAAGAAAAGTAGGTTGGTCAAGAAAACAATGAGAGCCACAAATTGAGGGAATGGCGAGTTATAACCCTTGGTTTTCGATGCCCAACGAATACGTTGCCGAAAAAATTCGGGCAGAGTTCGTAAGGCCTTAGTAATAATGACAGCCCTGGTTGATTTTAGGAAGGTGATGCTTCTTCGACCAAAAATCTTTGCTATCGACAACATCATAAAAACATCGTCGCCCGAAGCATACTCCTTGCCTAATCCCACTCGAAGAGCCTCATACCATGATTGTTTCCGAATGGCCATATTAGCCGCATTACACATCATAGGCAGCCCAATGCCAATGCTTCCGGCAGTCATTGCCATCAAACTGTAAAATTCTACTTCCTGAATCTTAGCCCACAAGCCTTCTCCTTTTATTTGTACAGGGCCAGCCACAAGATGTACTCCCTCGTTTGCAAAGGGCATCACCATATTCCTTACCCAATCGAAAGGCAAAAAACAGTCGGCATCAGTAAAAAGAAGAATTTCTCCCTTGGCTTCTTCTATCCCTTTCTGTATGGCTGCCTTTTTCCCTCGCAAGTTCGAAGGCAAGCGAATATTTTGTACCATAGGATCTTCCTCGATCAATTGAAAAGTATGGTCGGTAGAATGATCATCAACGACGATAATTTGAAGCAGATGGGCAGGATACGATTGCAAATGGAGGCATTCCAGAAGATGAGGAATATTTTCTTCTTCATTTCTTACAGCAATAATAATGCTTACACTCTTGAAATATTCGTTCTGATAAGCCGGAAGACGTAACCAACCCAAGGAAAAGGCCATCATCATTATAGCATAAATAAGAGGAATGATCAATATCAGGTATGATAGCTCATTCATAAGGCCTTATGATTTAGAATTATTACCCTTAAAGAATTTGAGTTTGAACACGAAAAAGCTGCCAATAATGGCAGGCAAGGCCACATTGATAAGCCATAAAGTGCTGGCTGCACCTATTATTCCCAGATTCACCATGGGATCGTTGCGAAGACCTATTGGCAACATCATACCAATAACAAAAACTGCTACTGTACTTCTTACTCCTAATTCAGAAAGTGCAACAGAAGGAATGACAACCAATAAAGCAAAAATGACCATTACAGCCATAAACAAATTCCCAATGCTCAGAGGTATATTAAACATTCGAAGTAAAATAATGTATTGGAAAGAAAAAACACAATATCGCAAAAAGCTCAGGATGAGAACCTTGGTCAATTCTCTTCGGGAGTAATACGACAAGACGGCAAACCAGCGTTTTATTCTATGCCATTGTTTAGGAAGGAGGTTCTGAAGAATATTTCCCAGAAATGAAATATTTAGAAAGATGAGTATAGTGATGACCAAACTAATAAATGCCAATGGTATGATGATCCACTGGAGTTTGCCCAAAGAAGGATTTTGAGGTAATAGGCAACGATAATACATAATGATACCGCCTGTAATACCGCAAATCATATATATGACGATTTGAGAAAAACTTCCAAGGATAGTAATAAGAATTCCTCTTACAGGTTGTTTATTTTTAAGCAAGAATACTCTGCCAAAAAATTCTCCTATGCGGTTAGGGGTGAAAATGCTAACAGTAACTCCTGTAAAAATGGCTTTTAAAGCAAGAGGAAAGCTTATTTCTTCGATTTTCGAAATCAAATATTTCCATTTAATGGCTTCTATGCTCCAATTGACGAGCATGAGTAACAAGACGAGAATTATTACCAACCAAAAATTTTGAATATAAAAAAGCTGAGAAATATTTTGTTTAGTGAGATGAGCAGTAGGAGCCATAATTAGTTTCCATGCCAAATAACCATAAGCTCCTATCAAGATAAAAATCTGAAGGAAAATGTTGATGCTTCTTTTGGTTACTTTTGTCATTGTTAAAGCTTGGAATTTTGACAGAGCAAGATAGAATTATTTTAGGAATCGACCCGGGTACAACTATTATGGGTTATAGCTTGATTGAATGCCAGAAAGACGAGATAGAAATATTGACCCTTGGGGTTTTACGTCTTTCTATGATTGCCAATCAGCCGTTAAAATTAAAGAGAATATTCGAAGGTACATTATCGCTTATTGATGAATACAAGCCCGATGAGTTGGCCATTGAGGCGCCATTTTACGGAAAGAATGTGCAGAGCATGTTGAAATTAGGAAGGGCACAAGGAGTAGCCATTGCAGCAGCTCTATACCGAAATATTCCCATCTTTGAATATTCGCCTAAAAAAATCAAACAATCGGTTACGGGCAATGGTAATGCTTCTAAACAGCAGGTTGCTGCTATGCTGGGTCGTTTGCTCACTATTGCCGAAACTCCCGAATCTCTCGATGCCACCGATGCTCTGGCTGCCGCAGTTTGTCATTATCTTCAGGATAATCCTTATTCAGAAATCAAAAAATATACAGGCTGGAAGGCTTTCTTACATGATAACCCCGATAGAAGGGAAGATGGAGGGATGTGAAGATTGGATGGGGAGACAAGGAGACAACTGACACATAATAAACTTTCAACTTACTAATCCCAATTTACTTTACACCAATCACCATCATCAAAAATTCCTTGTTTTTTTAAAATTTTCGTTGTATCTTTGAAAGTCTAAATTTTACCAAACCATGAAGCAAGATACTGAAAAAAGTTTTGCATTTGTTGAAAATTTTTAGCTTTGGGAGTTACCTTTTGCCCTCAAAAATGATGAATGTATATATAAGATGATTCGAATTTAATGAATGAAAATGACCCGAAAAAATATCTTTTAAAAAAGTGAGGGAGTGACAAAATTTGTCACCTCCTTAAATTAAATTTACATTTTATATCAAAAAATAAAGCCATGAAAAAAGTAATAATCTCAATTTTAATAGCAATTCTTACAATTACAATTCAATTAAACGCGCAACCCCAATGGAAATTCCATGTTGCCTTTGAAGATGCTACAGGTGCAAAAGATACCATTTGGTTTATTTGGGATACAACTGCTGTATTCTATGGAATTGACACTGCTTTAGGGGAAGGTAATCCTAATATGAATTATAACGATTTTAATGTATATACTTTAACTTGGGGCAACTATCCAAATCCAAATATTGATACTACGAAAGTTGTAGCATACTCTTATGAATATAGTTTTGGAAGTTCAATAGAAGCTATTAACTATGAATTACCAATAACAATCACCTGGGATTCAGCCTTATTACATGCCGATTGGCTACCCCCAACACCGGTAGGATGGGTAAACTATGCCCGTATTGATAACGATTATTTCTTTTTTTACAACAATAATGGATTGGCTCATCAATACGACATGACACTTTCTGATTCGGTTACTGCACCCTATGAAGGAAATCCAGACCCGTGGGCATGGCAGGACTGGGTTCATTTTCCAATGGGTATTTATCTCGTGCAAGACCCGACAGTGAATGTTGAAAACAAGATTTATGAGGCTAAAGACAGTATTAAAACCTTTCCCAATCCTTTTAAAAAGAACACTAGCATTGAATTTTATCTTAAAGACAAATCTTATGTTGAATTATCTGTTTTCGACTTTCAGGGTAAGAAAATCAGAGACTTAATAAGCCAAACTTTGAATAGTGGAAATCATATTATAAAATGGAACGGACTTGACCAAGCCGGCAAGCCATGCAAGCCCGCTCCGTACTTTATCTACCTTAAGGTAAACGATACATCCATACAATCAATTAAATTAATCAAGTATTAACTTAAAATCATGCACAAATGAAAAAATTTGCAAAATTAACAAAAGAGAGGTTTGAGAAAATCGCTAATTCACAATTCATTATAAAATCTATCCTACGAAAATCAAGAATCATATTATTTTCTTATTAAGTACGCTAACAATCCTTCCTGTTTTTATTTCAGCCCAGAATTATATTCCTTTTCCTGATTCCGGGGCTGTTTGGAAGGAAACCTATTGGTGGCAGCCCAGCCCGTTTTTTTATAATGGCATTGGCGACACATATCTTAAAGGAGACACTGTATTTAATGATACTATCTATAAAAAAATCTACAATCTCAGGCGTGATGTATACTGCTCCGACATTATAATTAGTGGCCCTAATTATGATGGTGCGCTCAGAAAAGATACTGTTAACCAAAAAGTATATTTCAAAAATAATGCTAATGAGTATGAAAAACTCATTTATGATTACACTTTGCAGGCAGGTGATACAACTACCGGAAGAAATGAACTGGTTTTGTTTATATCCAGGAGTTTATGTTACAGCAATAGACACTATAACGACATTTGATGGTGTTCAACGACGGGTTTGGTATCTTGATTTCGATGAACCTTTTTCAAGATGGCCGCAAATTATTGAGGGTATCGGATCAACTTCTGGCTTGATGGGCTACATAGAACCTTATTGGGAAGGATGGAATGAATTGCTACGTTTCTCAATTGATGGAAATGAAGTTTGGCGAAGCTTTAGAGATACATGTTATGTATTTACCGATAGTTGCGCGACTGTTGGGATAAATGAATCAGTTCAGATGGAATCTGTTATCAGGTGTTACCCAAACCCACTTCCTCCGTCAACAAACTTTGCTATCGAAATAAATCCATTGCATACTTCGAGTAACTCGATAGCCTTGTTTGATTTATGTGGGAGAGAAGTGTTTTTCAAGACATTTCACGAAAATTCTATCACCATTAATAGCCCGGCAAACCAGGGGATTTACGTTTTGAAAATTTTTGCTAACGAAAGCTATAGCACATTCAAAATCATTGTTTCAAACTAAAAGTCACACAAAACAAAATAGCCATGGACTATATTTCCTACACTGAAAAACTAAACTATTTGCTTGAAATGATTGAAAAAGGTAGATTAACCTCATTACAACAAGCAGCCGAAAAATTTGATTGCTCCGAAAGAACGATACAAAGAATGATAAATATTTTACGAGAACAAGGTTACCAAATAATATACTCAAAGTCAGATAAAAAATATTTTAAGAAAATTTAACGAACAGACAAAATTTGTCCGTTCCTCGATATATATTTGTACAATATTTAAAATATTTAACAAGTCAATTTTTCTGAATGCAAATATTAAGAAAAATTATATTACAATAAACAAAAAACCTGAGTTATGAATCAAAAATTATTTCGAGTTTTATGGGTTGTATCTTTTCTGATTTTTGCCCCAATCATTACGCAGGCGCAGGAATTCAGTTTTAAAATGTTTTTTGAGGATTCTGCCGGAAATAGAGACACAATTACAATTGGATATGATCCTTCAGGTACTGATGGGATTGATCCACAGTTTGGTGAAATCAATATAATTGATGTTCCATTAAACACCTCACTTGATGTTAGAATAACGGATGAATGGAATAACAGGTTTATTTCAAATATTCCGGGCAGTTTTCACACAAAAAAGCAAATTGTTGAGCAAAAAAACTGTGGTGATGTGTTTACGGTAAACAGTATTGATATTTTTACTGATAACTGGCCGGTTACGGCTTCATGGGACAGTACTTTGTTTGCCGACACTTGCCTTGAAGGGAGTTTGTTTACCAGCGTTATGCCTTATGGATGGTGGGATACAGGTGGCTTTATAAGTCTTCTGGCAAATACTAATTCTGTTAGTTTTATTCCCAACGAACCGGTATATGTAGAGACCTATTCATATATAAACAATAATAATGATACCATTGATGTATTCTGGCAAACCTTCGGTGATTCAACACTGTTCATCGTGTCGATTAAAGATTTGTACGACACTCCGGATATTAATATATATCCCAATCCATCAGATTCTAAAATAACCATTGAAGCGAAAAATGACGGTTTTATAAAACATATTTATATAAGAGACATTACAGGCAAATTATATAAAGAGTATGAGTTTAATAAAGTTATTGTGATATCAGACTTGCCCAGTGGCATTTATCTTGTTCAGGTATTATCTATGAAGGATAAGCCTGTAACAAGGAAGGTGATAGTTTATTAGCATTACCACAGTTTTAGGTGTTATATTAACTGAGATGAGGAATGACAAGTAGCATACAAATTAACCCAAACAATGTTATTTTAGGTATAATGGACAAAAATTAGGCTGTTTATTTTTATCGATTGTTATTTCTCTTATAAAAAATTATCACATTTGTCCTGTCTGTTTAAAACGGAAGTAGGCTCTGCTGGAGAGCAACCTATCAGGGATAAAACAGATAGCCGACGAAAATGGCAATGCAATGGGCTATGTGTACTCATAGCCCATTGATATTTTCAGAGGTTTTCATGCCTTTAAAAACTCATCGATGAACTTCATCTTTCGTGCCCTTGAAAGCCCGTTATGGTTGCGAAGTTTA
>DIEY01000044.1:0-2971 GCA_002418865.1 Bacteroidales bacterium UBA5762
CCCTATGGGGGTTCGCAATGACAAATAATCCTGTCATAGCGAGGAAGCTGCAGAGCAGCGACGAAGCTAATTCAGAAGATCAATGAACCATCAGAAAATAGCGAGTGCAACCTGCAAAGCGCTCGAACCATCTACCTGATTCTTCCCTCATGGAAACAGGAAATAAACCTAATCATTGGGGGTAAAACCCTGGACGAACTGGAACGCGAGGGATACAGCCCTATAACATGGCAGGTAACAGATGGGATTATTGAAGATGATCAGGAACGTCAGGAGGCGTGGCAAACCAATAGAGATTATATTCTCAGTGTGCCAATACATGGTAAACCACAAACCTATTATGATTATGAGGTTGACAAGTAACAGCATTGCCTGAGATCAATCAGAAGCAATGGAACAAACGTTCCATATATTGGACCATATGACAGCTGTATAAATCGCTTAGAATGCTTTCTGGTGCTTCTAGATTGGTTCTAAGACTAATTCCAAAGTGTAATTTCTTATCATTGAATAACGAATACGATATTAAGTACTTTGATTTAGTCAATATTGGAGAGCAACTATTAGTTAGCTCGCATTAAGAAAATTTAACAGAAGTAAAGGTGATAAATTAATGAGCTTAAAGCAAGTTAAGTTTTTCACTTTCCTCTTCTTTTTCATCGTCTACACTATCCTCTTTACTAATTGTCCTAATTTCTTCTAAATCAACACCATCTAAATCGATTTTATTTCTCCATTCTAAGTACTCATTAATATTTGTATACGGCTTGTTACTATCAATTGCTTTTGCCATATCATTTGTCAAGTAATTAGTCCAATAATCGTCAAACGCCTCTTTTCCAAGTTTTGAAAAAATCCCCCTACCCTCTACCATTCTTTGAATGTTCTTTGTTGAACCAATGTTCTTTGTATTTCCACTTCCTGGTTTATCTGAGGCAATACGCCACTTTTCTTGAAGAAAAATCTGAAAATCGCTAACAACAGATGGGACATTTAACAATTCGTTTAGCTCGTAATTTTTCATTTCTTTACTAAACACTTCGGAGGATTGTTCATTTCTTGTGTAAATAACACCTAACACATAATGGGCTGAATATTTATTGTAAGGAAATCTAATGTTTTTAGTAGTATCTCGACTTCGAAAATAGCCTGTAAAAGCCCCGAGAGTCATTCCATTGATTGAACTGCTATTCTTCCTGTATGTACTTTTGATGTCAACTGCAATTAATTCATTTCTTTTTTCGTTTTTAAAAGAGATGTCAGGATAATGGTTTTGTTCTTCGGCAGGAAAAATCTCGTAATCAAATTTATCGCCAAACCTAACAATTTCAGGAAAAAGCATAAGTTCAATAATCTTAGATACAACCTTTGTATCTGAAGTCATTGGATATATTCTCTTGTAAATATCTATGAACCCCTTAATAATCCACTCGTTTTTTTCTGTAGCTATGGATTTGATGAATGCATTTATTTGTGCTGAAAAATTTGTATAAAATCCCATAGAAATATTCCTCATTCTCCTATTAGTAAAATCTCTTTGGATTCATTGTTTTTTGATAACGCGTATTTATACTGACCAAAATATAAAAGACTGACTTTTGATTTATGCTTTTTTAGAATTTCCAATAACTCTTTTTCTGAAGGAATTCCATCACTTCGATATGAAACAACAATAATGCTATTTTTGTACCTATCAAAAAGACGATCAAAAGATTCAGATATTGATCTTTTATCGTTCCATTCAGAATATTGAGGGATCATTCTTCTGTGCTTTGATTTATAATCAACTTGGCTTCTCCAAGTGTAGTATCCCGCTAAACCCTCTAAGAAGTGATAAAAATTATGATAATTTACTCCCACTCCTTTGTTTGATATGTAAGGTGTATCGATATAGACAAGATCGTGAAAGCCAGGAATATTAATTGCATCTAAATTTAACGCACGGTTTTGCTTATCGTTGTCAAAAACCGCTCTATTTGCTTCGTTTATGAAGTGTATAAACCATTCATCAAATGGGCGATCCCACGAAGTCTTGTTCCCAAAAGATCGTTTTACATCCGCAAACCTTAAGTATAGGTTCTTCCTATGAAAAAGATTGTAGGGGCGTTTTACAATGCAAGCTTGGCTTAGTGCAAATAAAGCTAATGAAAATTTATAAACGTTACGTAAATTGTATATATTTGCAATTGTCCTATCAATCCATTTGTTTTCTTTATCAGTAAAATAGATTTCGTGAAAAGTATCGAAAATAAAAGATGAGTATCTAATTTCTGGATGCTCATCCAAAAGCCAATCTATTTCACTAGCAGATAGGGTTACATTTCTATTCTCAATTAATGCGATCCCAAAATAATAATTATATTTCAGAAGATCATTATAAGTAACCGTTTTACCATTAACTTTTGCTTTGTGAGACACAACACCTGTGCCACCAAATGCGTCTAAAAATGTCTGGAAATTTAGATCCGCAATATTTTCCCAGATCCAATCAACAAGCTTTGCTTTACTGCCCTGATAACGTGTTGAAGGAAAAATGGGGTCTAAATTTGAAAATAATTGAATTTGTCTGTTTTTGTTTAAATAATCATCCATAATTTATGCTTCGTACTCCCATCAATGTGTATAAATTATTCTATTGTAATTATAACTTACCATATTTAAGCAGATAATAGTAAAATAGAAATTATAGGTTTGGGTCAATATCACTTTACTCTAATGAGTCTACTGCTCCATAGCAGCTGGCTTGCTTTTATAATCCCCAATTTGCTACAGGCGAGGCGTGTTGATGCGCACTCTTCACATCACTCTCACTGATTGCCAAGTAGCGCTTTACCATATCCAGGGTGGAATGCCCCAGCATTTACTGGAGAGCAAAAGTTTTTTTAGAAAATTATTCGAAAATTCGGGGGAGCAAACATGTCTCAGAAGATTTGTTTATTTAAATACAAAATGGGCGCGAATGGACTCGAAC
>DIEY01000044.1:3107-3236 GCA_002418865.1 Bacteroidales bacterium UBA5762
ATCTTTGCGCGAACCCCTCGAAAGCATGCATCACTCATGATTTCCAGTATCTGCCATAATCAGCACGCATCCCGCATGGCACTATATCGCCCATCCACAACAGACTTTTCCTGATCCTATTAAAATTAC
>DIEY01000078.1 GCA_002418865.1 Bacteroidales bacterium UBA5762
CTGAATTGCGCAAGGAACTCAATGCTCAACTGGAAGAAGAAAGCCGCCTGAACGCTCTTATTCTTAAAAACTTAGCGAAGGTCAAATTGGATGAGTGAGTGGAAAGAAGTTGCTCTACAAGATGTAGTGACAATATTGGGTGATGGGTTGCACGGTACTCCAAATTATTCCGATGATGGAGAATATTACTTTATTAATGGAAACAATCTCCGAAATGGAAAAATAGTAGTTGATGAGCGTACCAAAAAAGCGTCTATTGAAGAATACAAAAAATATAAAAAGGATTTAAATGAAAGGACCATTTTAGTGTCAATTAATGGCACACTAGGAAATGTCGCCTTATTTAACAACGAGAAATGCTTTTTAGGGAAAAGTGCTTGTTATTTCAATGTTCGAGATGATGTAGACAAACTGTTTATCAAATATGTTGTTACTAATCGGCATTTTCAAAAATATATTGACATATTTGCCCATGGATCGACCATTAAAAATGTTTCCCTTAAAACAATAAGAGAGTACCCGTTTGAACTCCCCCCGCTCCCTGAGCAGCGCGCCATTGCCGGAGTGCTATCCTCCCTCGATGACAAGATTGACCTGCTCCACCGCCAGAACCAGACCCTGGAAGCCCTGGCGCAAACTCTCTTCCGGCAGTGGTTTGTCGAGGAAGCCGAGGATGATTGGGAGGAGGGTGTGCTGGGGGATGTAATAGAAATTTTTGATAGTAAGAGAATACCTCTATCAAAAATGGAAAGAGAAAAAATGAAAGAGGGCAAGTTGTATCCATATTATGGGGCGGCCAGTATTATGGATTATGTGAATGATTATCTATTTGATGGAGAATATATTTTACTGGGAGAGGATGGAACAGTTCTTACAGATGAAGGGTATCCTGTTCTTCAATATGCGACTGGAAAATTTTGGGTTAATAATCACACCCATGTAATCCAAGCTAAATATCCTTATAGCAATTATTTCATCTGGACATATTTACAAAAGAAAAGTATTCGAGATATTGTAACTGGCGCTGTTCAACCCAAAATTAATCAGAAAAATCTAAAGTCAATTGATTTTCCGAAGTATCCTATTGAAAAAATCAATGATTTTAATAAACAATTAAGTCCTTTATTCGAAAAGAAAATCACAAACAATTCCCAAATTCACACCCTGGAAAAACTTCGTGACATGCTATTGCCCAAATTGATGAGTGGCGAAGTAAGGATAAGAGGAGGAATTTTGTGATGGAGTTAATATTTGATGAAATTAATGTTTGGTCAGAAATAAAATTGGATATCATAAGAAAATATGCTACAGCATATTCAAAAATTATTAGCTCAAAACGAAATCCATCATTTACCCACATATATATTGACGCTTTTGCTGGGAGCGGCATACACTTATCTAAGCGGACAAGGGAGTTTGTCCTTGGTAGCCCGTTAAATGCCTTATTGGTGGATCCACCTTTCAAAGAGATCTATTTGATTGACTTGAATGGAGATAAAACTCAACAATTGCAAGAATTTACTCGTCACGACCCACGAGTAAAAATTTACTCTGGTGATTGTAATGTGATATTGTTAAAAGAAATATTCAGTAAAGTAAAATATGAGGACTATAAAAGAGGCCTGTGTTTGTTGGATCCTTATGGTCTTGACTTAAATTGGGAAGTAATAAAACAGGCTGGAAGCTTAAAAACAATTGATATGTTTTTAAACTTCCCAGTTATGGCTATAAACAGAAACGCTCTTTGGCGAAATACTGAGTTAGCACCTTCCGGAATAGGTAGAATGACATCATTTTGGGGTGATGAGAGTTGGCGAAATATTGCTTACAAAACTGTGCCAACGCTGTTTGGTGACTGGGAAGAAAAAACCAGGAATGAAGATATTGTAAATGGGTTTTGTGAAAGATTAAAAAGTGTAGCAGGATTTAATTATGTTGCAGATCCGTTACCAATGAGAAATTCTAAAGGAGCAATTGTTTACTATTTATTTTTTGCATCGCAGCAAAAAATTGCCGATGATATTGTTAAAGATATTTTCAATAAATATAAGTGAAATGGACAAACCATGACGGAATCAAAAATTGAATGGACTGATTCAACCTGGAATCCAATTACTGGTTGCACTAAAATTAGTCCCGGCTGCAAGAATTGTTATGCAGAACGGATGGCGAAGCGTCTTAAGGCTATGGGACAGCCTAACTATGAAAATGGTTTTAAACTAACGATCCATCCTCTTATGTTAAGGCGGCCGTTGGAGTGGCAGAAACCGAGACTTATTTTTGTTAACTCTATGAGCGACCTCTTCCATGAAGAGGTGCCATTTGACTTCATCCTTCAAGTTTTTAAAATCATGGAAATGGCAAAATGGCATCAATTTCAGGTTCTCACTAAACGCTCTGACCGTTTAATGGAACTATCCTCAAAAATTGACTGGCCAGTTAATGTTTGGATGGGTGTAAGTGTAGAAAATCAAGATTATACTTATCGAATTGACCATTTGAGAAAAACTGGAGCAAAAATAAAGTTTCTTTCTATTGAACCCCTCATTGGTCCCGTGACCGAGATGAACTTGAATGGAATCGATTGGGTAATCGTGGGCGGAGAATCCGGTCCCAGATCAAGACCAATTGAAAAAGATTGGGTGATAGATATCAGAAATCAATGTCTATCAACTGGTGTTCCGTTCTTCTTCAAACAATGGGGAGGGAAGAATAAAAAGAAAACAGGGCGTTTACTTCAAGGAAGAACCTGGGATCAGCTTCCCAAGAGTGTAAATCCGATTTTTAATACCAAATTAGTACATGCCTAAAATCTCCGAATCTGCCGTAGAAGACCTTGCCATCGAGTGCTTGTTAGCGCAGGGCTTCGCCTATCTGCCCGGGCCAGAGATCGCCCCGGACGGAAAAACGCCCCTGCGCGCCAGCTTTGAGGATGTGCTGTTGCTGGAGAAGGTCCGGGCTGCCATCGATCGACTCAACCCGGGCATCCCACCCGCCGCCCGCGCTGACGCGCTCAGGCAGATCCAGCGCT
>DIEY01000093.1 GCA_002418865.1 Bacteroidales bacterium UBA5762
CGCGCCAGTAGGCCCCGGCCACGGACAACAGCTTGAAGGCCTTGAGGTGTCCGGAGGACGGGATGTGCGGCCCGCGGCACAGGTCGGTGAATTCGCCGTTGGTGTACAGCGAGACCATGTCGCCCTTGGCGATCTCGTCGAGAATCTCGACCTTGTAGTCCTCGCCCTGGCCGGTGAAAAGCTCCCGGGCCTCCTGGCGCGGGACCTCGCGACGCGTAAAAGGGGCGTTTAGGGCCACGGCCCGATGCATCTCGGCCTCGATGGCCGTGAGGTCCTCGGGGGTGAACGGGCGGTCGAAGGCGAAGTCGTAGTAGAAGCCGTTTTCNNGATGGCCGGGCCGATGGTCACCTTGACCGAGGGAAAGAGCTTTTTGACGGCCTCGGCCATGATGTGGGCCGCGGAGTGGCGGATGACCTCAAGGCCTTCGGGGGCGTCGGGGGCCACGGGCTCGAGCTCGCGACAGTCTCGGGGGATGGGGGTGGCCAGGTCCAGGAGGGTCTGGCCGCAGCGGCACAGCAAGGTGTTCTTGACGCGTTTTCCGGAAAGGGCTTTCGACAGCACCTGGCCGCATGATTCCCCAGGCGCGGCTTCCACGTTTTTGTCCTCGACCCGGACCTGCACGGCACCATCTCCCCGGGCGGCAACCGCCCGCGCGTCTTGTGGACGCCATCACGATAAAGAAGGGGAGGCCAGGGCCTCCCCGGATTCACATGGTAGGACCGAGGAGATTTGAACTCCTGACCTCTTGCGTGTCAAGCAAGCGCTCTCCCCCTGAGCTACGGTCCTAAAAGCCAAACGGGAATGGGATACTTGCCCCAAACCAGTAAGGAAGTCAAGATTGGCCCGGGGAGAAAGAGGAAATTTTTTCTGTTGGCGCGTGTTGGCGAAGTTGGCTGGAGATCAGGAAGTGAGAATTTGGAGATTTTGAAATAAATACAATTATTTCGATATGATAAGTATAACTATTGAAATATATAGTTTTAGCCAGAAATGACGGGAGAGTAATTAAAAACCAGATAGTTCGAGAATGAGGGGCGAAAAAAACTAGATGCGCAGGAGGCTACGTTTACGGCCTTGTATAGATGAGATGGGCAAAATCGGAAGGTCGGGTTCCATGAGAATTTGGAGGGCTGAAAGCGTTGGTGGAAGGAGGAAGAACGGTTTTGGATGGGTAGGTCAAAGGGTTTTTGCTAGGGGTAAGAGAAAAAGGACGTTAAGGAGGATGAGAGAATATAAATAGATAGTTATTGCAATATGTGTCAGGACCATGCCACCAATATATTTTCTTGTGCTGAAGCAAAAAGATCATTTTGCTCCATGTTCAACTTTCAGCACTGATGTAATTGATTCTATGAGTTTGTTTTTATTTATGACAAATGTCTCTCTAGCCCCCTCAGAAAATGTTTTTGGAAAATATTTTTGTGGTTTAGAGAAAATTATTGCTGCACTTTTGAAATAATTCCAGAAAAAAAATGCCCCAATTGTTTGCATTTTACTGCCAAGAGGCGCTAAATATATATTATACTTGAAGTATCGATCATTAATGAAAGAAATTTCTATTAATTTTTTAAATGTTGCAACAGGGCAAAGCGTTTCAAGTTCAACGATAGGTTCTGTTGCCTGCTCGATATTATCATGGTTAATTCTCATCAAAAGTTCTTTTCTCCATTGCAAATCAGTTCTATTCGGCTTTCCAGCTATGAATATTTTTACAGGGAATTCTATTTGTTCAAGTATGCACCTTAATCGAGAGCGTTTGAAAGTAAGAAATCCAATTAATAATGGCATTCTTCCGTGCTCAATTGTTCCTGTGAAACCTTCTGGGCTAATGATTGAACAATTCTTTGAATAAATAATATCCTCGTTCTCAATTTTGTCGTCAAGTATCGAAACGGGACTACTTGGTTTTTTTATGAGTTCATGGTATAGTTGCTCTTTGGGATAATAAGTTTCGGCTTCAGTATATAAAATGCTAAAATTGCATTCTGAATCCATGAGCATCTTCATTATTTTAAATATCAGCGCTCTCGTCGCGCCAGAAATATCGAAGTAAAACTCAAAATTATCTTTAATTGCTTTGATGTTGAATGAATTAATAAATTCCTTGGCATTGATGACTTCACTCTTATTCGTAGCTTCTTTTACTTCGTTAATTAAAATACTTCGATTTGGCTCGTTTAATTTCGTGTCATCAAAATCTAAAACTATTGTTCGATCAAGTTTTTTCCCATACCATTTCCGCAATGCTGACAGTGATTGTTTGACACGGTTTTCAAAGCCAGCTATGGTAATCAAGCAAATCGGAAAAGCAGGATGTTCTGAGTCATTAATATTTATGGATAAATTATTCATATTATGCCAACCTGAATTGTGTTGATGTCTGGACTGAAGAGGATTTTTTATTAAGTTCGCTTTTGTAATAGTTGTCAAGATAAGCTCTAGGGCTGTGTATAAAGCTAATAAACTGTTTTTTATCCATATTTACGGTGTTTTCATTGTTTGTTGCTGTTGGAAATGCAGGCGTATAAATCTTGCGTAAAATTAACTTTTTTGTCATGGTTCCAGGTCCAGTATTGCTAAATCCCCCATCAATAAACAACCCGGATGAGAATAACTCTTGAAATGCACTTGCGATAGTTTGATCAATTGGCCCTTTCAACTCCACTTCAATTCGTAAATAACTAGAATTCTTAACTTCAAGTAATTTCCGAGAATATTCACCAAATGCTTGGCCAACCTCAAACAAAGATTTTACAGCAATAGTGTTATAATCTTTCAACGCATACAGTTGGTTTCGTGAGTATCCACGAATTGTTTCGTGCTGAATTTTTATTGAAAATGTTTTGGCATATCCAGTCGCTTCTGACATGAGTCGCAATAAATCAACAGAGTAGCTTATGTCGCCAGAACACAGCGCAATGAAAGCGTAAGAACCATGATATCGCATCCGAGAAAGCTTTTTGTCTTTTGAAAAGTTTTTTATCGCTTTCCCAATATTCTTGAAATCGGTTGGAGTGCCAAGCATCTTTTCAAGGCCAATATAGCCATCCCTTTTGGCAAGCTTATATCTTTTCTTCATTATATCGTCAAAAGCATCGCGACAAATGGCATATTTATCAGAAATTTTTAGATATTCTCTTCCAAGATTTACTTCAATATAATCTCTGTTTTCAGTTATACGGTCATTTACAGCGTCGTATAACGGTATTCCCGAACTATGCGCGGTTATCCTGACAAGGTAAGAAGATTGTGGGTTAAACAGAAACGGCAACAAATGTTGGATAAATTCCTTTGGAACTTTGGGCATGGACAGGTCATCTAGTAACAAAACAATTCTTTTATTACGAAGAGAACTTAATTGAGAGGTAAGGGCAGAGACTGTTGACTCAATATAATACGCTGTTGAATTTGTTTCAGTAATTGGAAGTTGATGCCCATCCATTAATTTTTTAATTAGACCATGTAAGTCGCTCTCGATCATCAGCAAGTCGGATGTGAACAAGTCAAAATCTGCTTTAATTTTTTTTAAAAAAGCATTGATATTGTCTAGTGATTCGACGTGTATGTCAATAAGTTTATATAAAAGCTTTATAAGATGAATGGTGAATGATACATTAAAATAAAAGCACACCATCCTTTCATTATTTATCCAGTCAGGTCGGCGTGTAGCAAGAGAAAAACTGCCAAGTTCAGATCTTGCCGAAATGAAAATTCCAAGATATTTAACTGTTTCAAAACCACGTTGATCTGTTGACAAGTTGTACAATATAGTATCATAGCTCATTAGCTTTAAAGCTAGCGTTTTGCCGCATCCTCTTGGGCCAGTTATTAGTAAAATATGGTTGTCTATGCTCATAATCTGCTTAAAATATGGGAGCTTGTTAGAGTACAAATTTGTTACCAAATATGGAGACCGTATTTGTAGCGCATTGATTAAACCAAAAGGGCTATCCAGAGTTTGTTGTTCATTTTCAGGTTGATCAGAACGCGAAAATAGATACTTTTTCTCGAGTTCATCCAAAACTTCCTTAGGGTTTGCAAAACCTCTCTGGACATCTTCATCGCAAAGGCGGGCACAGAGGTCCGCGAGTAGGTGGACAAAATACTGATCGCTTTTGCTGAAGCTAGAAAGTTTTATTTTCAAGCGCAACGTCAAGTCACTAATGTGTCGTCCGAGATCGTTAAGATCTGTGAGTGCTTTTTTTCTTTCATCTGGCTTCTCACTTGCACTCCCGATATCGACAATAGTAAACTTAACACCAATATCTCTTTTGTAATCTAGACGCTGAGATTCGCTTAACTCAGATACAAGAATATTATTCTCATGTAAATCATTGTGTATAAGCCCGGCTTCATCGAACGCGATCAGGCCTGTTAGAATATCACGAGCAAAATAGTAGATAGAAATAGGGCTCAAGTCATCCCCTAGGAACCAGTCCTTTAGATTTACCCCGTTAACCCAACTGGATATTATATAATAAAATTCGACTACTTCGCCATTGATCACTATCGAATCTTCTCCAAAAAAAATAAAACCGGCGATTGAAGAATGCTCAGGTATTTTTGAATAAATATCTACTTCATAATTAAAGTCTTTATTTTGTTTTACGTAAGCAGCCTTAGATATGATTTTGATAGCAAAAGGCTTTGTTCGTTGTAAACAGCGAAAGGTTAATCCGTAATAGCCTCGCGCTTTATATGTATCCAAGATATATGTTTGAATAGTTTTTTTCACAAAAAATGAACTTATATCCAATGGCTTGCCACAAAAATCACACAATTCTTGACTTTTTGGATTTTTTGCGCCGCAAAAAAAGCATGAAATTACCTTAAATGGTGTGTTCATATTAACCTACATCGTAATGCGGCTAGAGTTCTGTTTGCTTCAACCGATTTATAGTTTGAGAGTCGTTGAGCACGGGGCAAAAACCATCTAGCTATAAAAAAATTAATTAACGTTTTTTGAGGATAATCAATAAGTTGTGGTTCCACATCTGGTGAGCAAAAATAATCTTTGTAGTTGTTAGCAAGAGGGGCAATAAAAAGCTGTCGTTGCACCCCATGGAATAATAAATTTTGTGGAAGGTTTAACTCTCTGAAAGCTGTGCGTAAAATTCTGAATTTCCAATTTGGACCGTCGCCAAAATTGTTCTTGCTCAATTCTGGGCTTTCTATTTCTTTTAAGTAAGATTTAATGCGTGCATATAAGCCATTTGTCAAATGAAAATGCCCCCATCCTTGACTATAGCCAATAGGTTTATATATCTTCATGCTTTGAAATGATATTCTATTGTACTGAGAGGAACGACCAAACGCGGAGCTTGTAGTTATAGCTATGAGTGTGGGATCTTTTTCTTTTTGTAGAATTATAGTATTTCCATGTATGTATTTATTATAAATAAAATTCCTGATTTCGTTTGAAACTGCTATCATAGAGATAAGCTTGCCACATAGCAAATTCGAATATGGGGGAAACGCTCCAGCAACAAATAGATCCATCAAGTTGTATAGTCGCGACTTTCTATCAGCATTATTCCATCCGATATATTTATCTCGGATCCTCATGTTATATACTGGATCTCCAAGCGCAAAAATTCCTACAAGCTTGTTATTGTTTTTATCTACTACTAAAAAGCGTTGCCTTCTCCCAAAACCATTGGAAACAGGGATGGACCAAAGCAGCGATGAAAACCGGTAAAGTTTAGCGTAATCTGATTGTTTTTCGACAGGAATAACAATTGGCTCGAATTTGTTGATATCTATATCTTTGCCGCTTGCAAAAAAAGAAGAACAGTCCTTAAAATTTTTCTCAATAAAATTTCTATTTTTATCCAGTGTGTGTGTCCTTGAAACACTATGCAAGGAACGGATTGTATCTTTGTCATCGAAAACCAAAGACAAGCTTTTGGTGTCATTATCTATAGAAAAGCCTTGACCAAGAAGACTTTCAAGGATTAACTCTTTAAGCTCATCCTTAGACATTTCGACCAACATAATATGATATGATTGTGCGAATACGGCTACGGATAAATGCATTATGACGTATCACGGAAATTAAGAACATGCCGGATAAAACGATTAGAACAGTGATCAAGCTCGCGTTGCCTGCGGATACTGTTGTATCTTTAATGGTAAAATATCTGGAAGACGAAAAAAAGAGTAAATATAGAGCCTCAAGAATACTTATACCTAAAACTCCAATAGTACCTTTGTATAATCCCTGAAAGGCTCTGAACATACTAACCTTGGTCGATATTTTGTCATCAAGTATATTGTTTTCAAGTATTAAAATATCGTGCTGTCCTACATCGCTTCCTCCGATATAGCAGCTTACATTTTGTTTGAATTTAGCAAAAACTTCTTGACTAACATTTCTGTACGTTAAGTCTACATCATAATTATTTTTCCACAAAATAGAAACTACTGCTTGGATAAGATGCCCAACTATATATGCGACACCAATCTGCCAGAAGATATTAAGATCATATATCACAGTCAAGCAAATTGGATTACCAGTTAGAAAAACTAAAAAGATTGCAACGGATAACAGGCATAAAAAACCTGGAATTACATATCCGACAACGTCGTAAAGTGTAATTGTAATTTTATCCAAAGTATCTCCCCCAGGAGTAAGTCTTCTCATGGAGCATTCTCATGGAGCATCGCCAACACTAAGTCGTTAAAATTCCCTTAAAACTAGTTGGTTAAACCTTCTCCAACACGATCTTCCCAGCTTCAGGCACCGAAAACCGGAACGCATCACCTTCGCCAAAGCCGTAATTTTTCAGGAGAGTCGCACTCAGGTGCAACCCTGTCTTTTTGAATACTGGTGACCCGCTCACGGCCCGGCCATCCATTCCCTCGATCTTGTAAAACTTCTCGTCCAACTGGATCAGTCGCGCCAGATAGGACTTTATCATCGGCTTCTTGACCTCGAAAGCGTCCATGATCTGCTGGGCTGATTTCCCTTCGATGATGAGGGTACGAAGCTTTACGGCATCGAATTTGGATTCACGGGGCATGGGGTAGCTCCTTTTCTTCACGATATCAGATTGTTAAGATAATTATCGACAATCATTTCAACAAGATTTCCCAAGGAACCGGATCAAGGGTTTTGCGCAGCATCCTGCGCTTTTGGTTTCCATGGGATAAAGAAACAAAAGCAAGCCGAGGCCCCAACATGAGCCCTGTGTCACCCTTCCCTTTTCTATCAAATAAGGGCGTTAATCAAGCAAAACCAAAAGAGCAGTTTCCTGCGTTTTTGGTTCTATCAAAATCACCCAAAGAAACAGTTATGAGCATCAACTTTGACGACTCGCAAAAACTCCTCGACAGTCTTAACTTCGGGGCGTGGTTGATACCTATGCCATTTTAGATTTCCCCGCATCCAATAAATTTTCCAGAGATTGTCTTTTTTGACGTATGCTGCCTTGGCGAATGGATGATTGATCTTTTTTGATTCATCCATGAAATATGGACGAATATCGAAAAGTTCTATGGTTTGCTTGTCAGGGTCAACCGTGAATCCCCAGCGGAGTTGATCCCGGATATGGGCCGGAGGTCCCTGTTCTTCGCAAAAGACTTGAAGGAGATTCTCAATCCTTTTTGTCTCAAGTTGATCGAACGGCATAATTCCAAGTCCTGTTCTGTGGGTTTTTGTGGGTATAAGGTCTACGGCCCTGTCAAGGTTCCGGCAGAACATCTTTGTTTTTCACTTACGGGCAATCTAGGCAATCTATTCGATACGGGTTACGGGTGCAAGTGATGTGCGCTACGGAGAGGGGCCTCGGCTGGACTGGATTTCGGCAGGGCTGCGGGGCGAGAATGATCGAAAAGCGAAGGATTCTTGTAGGGGCGATGCGGGCAGCTCAAGACGGACGAGGAAACCCGCCTTGAACCCCACCCGCCCGGATTCCAGTTTTTAGCCGGTTTCTTTCCTCGCCCACGTCGGCAACGCCCATGCCTCCCCCCTTGACGCCACGCCGCCCATTGCATATCCATCCCGCACGTCTTCACCTTTCCCAGAGAGGTTTGTTTGCGAATCACCACACTGGATCTTGTGGCGCTGGTTGCCGGCGAGAAGCGCGGCCGGTAAGCGCCCCCATGGCCTGAGCCTCCTCACCCCACGGAGGCGTCTTCCCCCGCGCGGCGCTCTGACCCGCCCGTCCTGATCCTGCCCGGTGT
>DIEY01000059.1:0-180 GCA_002418865.1 Bacteroidales bacterium UBA5762
TTCCCATATTTGTCAAAGAACTTCACTGTTTCTTCTATGTCTAATATCCATAAAATCTTACAAGAAGTCAGCTGTAGTCCCGCGCAGATTTGAACTGCGGACCCCTACATTATCAGTGTAGTGCTCTAACCAACTGAGCTACGGGACTAGGTATTAAGAGGGAATGACGTAGGGGAGAGG
>DIEY01000059.1:314-1387 GCA_002418865.1 Bacteroidales bacterium UBA5762
GAACGTATTCACCGCGCCATGGCTGATGTGCGATTACTAGCGAATCCGGCTTCATGGAGTCGGGTTGCAGACTCCAATCCGAACTGAGACCGGTTTTAGGGATTAGCTTCTACTTGCGTAGTTGCGGCCTTTTGTACCGGCCATTGTAGCACGTGTGTAGCCCAGGACATAAGGGCCGTGCTGATTTGACGTCATCCCCACCTTCCTCACTGCTTGCGCAGGCAGTTTTCATAGAGTCCCCATCGTAATATGCTGGCAACTATGAATAGGGGTTGCGCTCGTTATAGGACTTAACCTGACACCTCACGGCACGAGCTGACGACAACCATGCAGCACCTCGCAGGCGGCCATTGCTGGCTACATCCTTTCGGGTGTATTCCTCCTGCGTTCGAGCCCTGGTAAGGTTCCTCGCGTATCATCGAATTAAACCACATGTTCCTCCGCTTGTGCGGGCCCCCGTCAATTCCTTTGAGTTTCAACCTTGCGGTCGTACTCCCCAGGTGGATCACTTATCACTTTTGCTTAGCCACTGACAATATATCGCCAACAGCGAGTGATCATCGTTTACGGCGTGGACTACCAGGGTATCTANNTCTAATCCTGTTTGCTCCCCACGCTTTCGTGCATGAGCGTCAGTTAAAGTTTAGTGAGCTGCCTTCGCGATTGGTGTTCTGTGTTATATCTAAGCATTTCACCGCTACACAACACATTCCGCCCACTTCAACTTTACTCTAGGCATTCAGTATCAAGGGCAGTTCTACAGTTAAGCTGTAGGATTTCACCCCTGACTTAAATGTCCGCCTGCGCACCCTTTAAACCCAGTGAATCCGGATAACGCTTGCATCCTCCGTATTACCGCGGCTGCTGGCACGGAGTTAGCCGATGCTTATTCAGCCGGTACCTTCAAGCCCGTTAGAGAACGGGTAATTATTCCCGGCTAAAAGCAGTTTACAACCCATAGGGCCTTCATCCTGCACGCGGCATGGCTGGGTCAGTCTTTCGACCATTGCCCAATATTCCTTACTGCTGCCTCCCGTAGGAGTCTGGTCCGTGTCTCAGTACCAGTGTGGGGG
>DIEY01000059.1:1395-36395 GCA_002418865.1 Bacteroidales bacterium UBA5762
GCCTTGGTGGGCTCTTACCTCACCAACCAGCTAATGGGACGCATGCCCATCCTTCACCGCATTGCTACTTTCAACACAAGAAGATGTCTTCAAGTGTTGATATAGGATATTAGCACCGCTTTCGCGGAGTTATGTCCTGGAGAAGGGTAGGTTACATACGCGTTACTCACCCGTGCGCCACTCGCCACCGGTTGCGATTGCTCGCAACTGTGCTGCCGTACGACTTGCATGTATTAGGCCTGCCGCTAGCGTTCATCCTGAGCCAGGATCAAACTCTCCATTGTATAAGTTTGTTCCTTAAATTATTCTTCAAGATTCACCTTCCACTCTGAAGTTATCAGAATTTTGGCTCCCGCTACGTCTTCCTCTCAATATTTTCAAAGAACTTCCCTTTTAGTTTGGGGTTGCAAAATTACATCTTTTTCTTTTACTAATATCTTTCTTATAAAACTTTTTTTGCTCCCCTTTAAAAAGGCTTTTAATGAACGTCTCAGTTTTGAGGGTGCAAAGGTAAAAACATTTTTATTAAATCAACAAGTTTTTATGAAAAAAATTAAAGATTTCTTATACTGAAATGAATTTGAAGTATTTAGAACTTCAATTTTCTTTGTTTCCTTTTGATAGGTTCTATGGAAGATGATGGTTCAATTTCCTATCAAATTCTGATTTATTATCATATTCTATTGATAATCAATAGTTTCAAAAGAAATATCGCTCCAGGCTAATGAAATAAGAGAATGAAATAGTTTAATGGCATGATCTAATTTTATTTAATTTGTTATTGTTGAATTAATTGAAATATTAAATGGCAAGAGTTTGTGCCTAAGAAACATTTTTTAAAACTTCGAGCAAGAGTTTCCAAAATTTATCTACAGATGGGATATGGATTCTTTCGTCAGGGGAATGTACGTCGCGCAAGGTAGGTCCAAAAGAAACCATATCGAGATAGGGGTATTTATTAAGGAATAATCCACATTCTAAGCCTGCATGAATAGATCTTACTTTTGGTTCGTAACCAAAGAGCTGTTTATAAGCCTCGACGGTTATTTTTACGAGTCTGCTCGAAGGGTTTGGCGTCCATCCTGGGTAACCTTCGGAATGGTTTACTTTGAATTTTGCTAAAAGGAATACACTTTCGACCATTGAAGCTACATCGAATTTAGCACTTTCCAAATCGCTTCTTTGGCTTGTGGTAACGGTTAAAGTGTTAGTGTCTGTAATTTTGATGGATGCAAGATTAGTAGATGTTTCGACCATGCCGGGCATACGATGACTCATGCTAATGACCCCGTGCGGGCATGCATATAAGGCATTCAGCAATCGTTGTTGAGACTTTTTGTTGATAATGGCTTCTGGATGGGTTGTGCTTTCCAATAATACGCTGAAATCGGGCTCGGTGTATTTGAGTTCTTCGACCATTTCGGTATAAAAATTTTTGAAGTACTCTAAAAGTGAGCTTTCTGTTTTGAGGGGGACCAAAAAGATGGCTTCTGCTTCACGGGGGATAGCATTACGTAAATTTCCACCGTTGATATAAGCGAGACGGATTTTGTATTTATTAGAGGCATTCCATAAGAAACGATTGAGGATTTTATTGGCATTTCCTCTTCCTTTGTCGATGTCATCTCCAGAATGGCCTCCTTTTAGTCCCGATACTCTTATTTTATAGGGTGTATAGTTGACGGGAATTACTCTTCTTTTAAACTGGAGTTCTGCTGTGGTATCGATACCGCCAGCACAGCCAATGAATAATTCGCCTTCATCTTCTGAGTCGAGGTTAATGAGGATATGTCCTTTTAGAAAGCCTGGTTGTAGGGCTGAAGCTCCTGTTAGTCCAGTTTCTTCATCTACCGTAAATAGGCACTCAATGGGCCCGTGAGGAATTTTATCCGATTCTAAAATAGCCAACTGAACAGCCATGCCTATTCCATCGTCGGCTCCGAGTGTTGTATTTTTCGCCTTTACCCATTCGCCATCAATGTATGGTTGTATGGCATCTTTATCGAAATCATGTAAAGCATCTTGGTTTTTTTCACACACCATGTCCATGTGGCTTTGCAGAATTACTATGGGTTTATCTTCAAAACCCGGGTAAGCTTCTTTTCGAATGAGCAGATTACCTATCTCATCAGTAATGGCTTCAAGATGATGAATTTGTGCAAATTCCAACAAAAAGTTTCGAATTTGCGTTTCTTTTTTAGATGGCCTGGGAATTTTGCATATTTCCTCGAAATAATGCCATACTCTTTGGGGTTGCAACGATGTTAATGATTGATTCATAGATTGTTATTGTGTTATAAATGAGAATGCACCTTCGCTAATAGTTTATAGTTTATACGATTGATGCAAAGAGTCCTTAAATTGCAAAATAGAGTAAAACTAATAAATGAAATATCTTAAACATTCAAATATAGATTATTATATCAAACTCGTTTGAGTTTGGGTGAGCCACAAAATAAAGAAAAATTTTTGGGAGAAAAGAGTG
The DNA here is from genome assembly GCA_002418865.1 of Bacteroidales bacterium UBA5762. GTDB lineage: Bacteria > Bacteroidota > Bacteroidia > Bacteroidales > TTA-H9 > TTA-H9. Next base: position 3,881 of record DIEY01000059.1, read on the forward strand.
AAAAGATGAAATGGAGCAAGAATTTCAATAGACTATTTTGCAAACTTATTGAAAAATGTATCTAATTTACCTGCTTCTATGGACAAAGATCGCTATGAGAAAAGAAATGTAATTGGAGGTTAAAGTTTTGTTTGGGTAAGGTAATTAGGCAAGGGAAGGAAAGAGATAAAAAAATGCCCCTATGATTAATAGAGGCATTTTTTAGAGTTATTTCAAAAGTTAAGCTCAAAAAATGAATTTAAGAATTAATATCCTTGCCAGATGAGAGAATCTACTCTGTAACCTGGTTCGATCTTATACCAATCGGGATATACTTGTCCATTGCTTTCGGCCCAATCTCCAAAATGTAAGTAAGCTGAAGTAATCTTTTTATATTCAATAACATGGTCGAATTCCTCGGGAATATGCAAAGCCCAAGGTAAATTAAGGGTGGAAGTATAGTATTTGCCGATTTCTGGGTTACTTTTATCATCCGAAGTTCCAAATAAGGAAAAATCAGCAAGAGCAGTTGGTATATAATTTGGCAGGTGAATTTCTGTGTTTCGAATGCCATTTTTTACTATAAATGGATTGAAAGGTGGATTTCCCACTAAAGAAAGACTCACAGGATAACTAAAGTGCAAATTAAGCGTAACAGTGTCGGAGGTTCCAATATTATTAGTGGGCATGGTATTAAAGAAAGAACCTTGTGCGCGATGTATCAAATCTTCAGGATCTTTGAATACAAAAATAACGGCCTTAGGTTGATTAGCTTCTGTTCCATTAGCATTAAGGGGTATGTATCCGCTAATGCCTACCTGTCCTGCCACCGACTCAATTTGATCAGGTGAAATATTGTCAAGCTGGAAGGCGAAACCGTTGTGATAAGATGCGCCGATAGCTTTTATTGTATATTGTGAAATAATATCAACCGCATTATTATTAGCATCTGTGACTATTATTGTATGGTAAAGAATTACGAGGTCATTGAAGTCGTAATCTCCTTTTGAAGGCCATAAATCTTCGTAAGCAAGACTCCCCCAATTATATAATGATGGATAATAATTATTATAAGCTCTTGAAGGGTCATCAGGATAATCATCATCTTCATCAATTACTCCATCTCCATCCGTATCAATAATTACTGGAGTACATGTGGTTCCCATACAGTTCATTACATACAGGAAATCTTCAACTGTAAAAGAAACAATTTGATTTTGATTACCAGCCTTTGCATTGGTTCGTTCTGATTGTAATTGATTTGAAAGTGTATAGGTAATAGAGAAACTTCCGGCCATTCCGTTTCCAATGCCCTCGATGCCGTCAATCTTAAATCCTTGGAAAGGCTCATTACCACCAATATTTGGCCCTAAATCAATATTCGTATAAGTCATATTTCCTGAAAGAACTTCAACTTGTATATTAGAATAAGTACCTGGTAAAGCTTCTACCGAATAATGGCTAAGTGCTTTACAGTTGGATCCGCTGCAACCATTATGGGATACTATAAGTACAATAGTATAGGTGTTGTCGCAATTTTGAGTAACAGTTTGAATGGTAGTTGAAAAACCTCCTCCATTCGTTTTTGAAATCTGGCATGAAACTACGGCATAAGAATGAAATCCAGTTAATGTAATCAATAAAACTATCAAAAGTTGCAACTGGAGAATTTTCTTTAGATTTTTCATGTTTAATGGTTTTTAGATTTGATTAATTAAATACGTATTGGATTTCATTGTCCTGGAGTTTAAGTTGAATCTTTTGCCCCATATATTGGAGTTGAATTGTGGTAAGAGCCTTAGGAAGGCTCAAATTAATAGAGAAGGGTTCATTGGTATGCAAAAAAACCTTTTGAATTAAATCTCCATTAGGATAAAATATTTTGCAAGTGCTGTTGGCATAACCCGTTAGGGTGATTTTGTAAGTTTGAGTGGTTTTCCAATCGAAATTTGGGTTGATATTCAACTCGGTAATGGACTTTTGTTGATTGGGATTATCGGGAAGTCTATCTTTTTGGCAGGATACTGCAAAAAGCATCAATCCGACCGCTGTTAAAATTATGAACTTTTTCATTTGAGTAAGGATTTAGAGATCAAGCATTTATGACAACAGCTTAAAAATTGTGCCATAATTTATAATTTAATGAATATCATTATTTTATTTAGATTTTCTATATTGGAGAATTCTGTTTCCGAGAAAATTCATAATCTCCTTTTTTTATTTTGGGCTTTTGGAGTTTACAATTGATTACATGAGTAAACATCGCTTAATGATTTATAATCTGAATAAAAGGTATGGGTAATACTTGTGATGGGGTGAATGAAAATTCAATTCGTTTGTTAACTTTGGTATATATGAATAAATATGGTTTTGCTCTTTATTTAACCCATTTTAAGATAAGCATTTTCCCAAATATCAACATTTCCATAATTTTCGATTCTGAATTTATATCAGAGGTTAAGGTCTTACTCAGTTTACTGAACGTGTATTAACCTATTCCTTGTTGTAAGACATAGAAACCTACTATTTATCTAATAACAGAATCCTGGAAAGAAATTAAAATTAAGTAGATTGGTGCATTAGTGCTTCGATTTCGTCAGGGTCGATGGGGATATTTTCCATCAGGTTATAAGATGGATAGCCTATTACGAATGTGTTTTCGAGTCTTATGCCAATACTTTCTTCGGGAATGTAAATGCCTGGTTCGAAAGTGAGTACCATACCTGGAGTAAATACTTCTTCGCGTGAACCCACGTCGTGGACGTCGAGGCCAACGAAATGGCTAACGCCATGCATAAAATACTTGAAGCGTAAGGGTTGTTGTGGGTTTTGATGGGCAAGGTCATTTTCGTTGAATAGGCCAAGATTGATCATTTCTTTTTCAGCTAGATGATTGAGTTCGTTATTTACTTGGTTGATATTATTACCGGGTACGAGCAGGCTCAAGGCATGTCGTTGAAGGCGAAGCACGGCCTCATAAACTTGGAGCTGGCGTGGTGTAAATTTGCCATTAACCGGGATGGTTCTCGAACAGTCTGAAGCATAATTTTCGTATTCTGCCCCAAAGTCTAACAGCAATAAATCTCCATCTTCTGTTTTTTGCTCATGAGAATGATAGTGAAGATAGCAAGTATTAATACCCGCAGCAACTATGGGTTGAAATGCATGATTGCATCTATTTTTGGAAAATTCGGATGTGATTTCTGCTTCAACTTCATGCTCTGACAAACCAGGTTTAACGTATTTTAAAACTCTTTGAAATGCATTTCCTGTTATTTGGGAGGCTTTGAGTATACGATCGATTTCTTCGGGTTCCTTGTTTAGACGTAATTTCCAGAGTAAAGGTGACAGACGGTTAAGAGTATTCATTGGAAACATTTCCCTCATCCTCAGGGCAAAACGATGTTCACTTGTCATTATTTGGGGGAAAAATTTGGGGTATTCGTTTTGATCGAGAAATATATTGGGAAATTGCACTAAGAGGTCTTTCAGAGTAGCTTCGAATTCGTTGGTAAATCGAACATTTTCTATGCCTGAGATAGAACGAGCTTCTTCTGATCTCAATTTTCGTCCTTCCCATATTTCAGTGGTTTCGTCGGGACGTAGAATAAAGAGGATTTCTCTCATTTGTTGATCGGGATGTGAAGGGCACAATATCAGCATAGTATTTTCCTGTTCGATTCCTGTTAAATAGTATAAATTGGAATTTTGGCGGTATGGAAAATACTGGTCGCCATTTCGTGGCATTAAATCGTTACTCGTAAGACATGCAACAGCATACGGAGGAAGCAGATTCATCAACTTTTTCCGATTGCGTGAAAATAAATTGGAGTGAATGCCAGATTTGTCGCTCATAATATAAAAGATTAATGGATTTGAAAAATTTTAGAGAGTATAAATTGAGCCATTGAAGCTCATTATCTTCGTTTTATATGATTCATGAAATCTACTCTTTAAAATTTTTTGAAAATATTTGATAGTAAGAGCTTGTTTTTGCCAAGGGAAAAGTTCTCAAATTTATTTGGTGAAACATTGAATAAAATCGACAGTTAAGTTTCTTTATAAAAAAGATAATTTGTCATGCGAAGATAAAGAAATAAAGATTAGATGGGTGTATTCTAAAAACAAACTTTTTATTGTACTCATTACTGCTAACCATGAGGAAATTTTCCGGCAGACGGTTCATTTCATGGCAACATTCCTATTATGCTGTTTGTTGCAGCTAAGGTTTTTCCATTAGCTCTTCTTCTTCAACGACATCCTGAGGCTAAAAAAAAGTACAAGCCATGGTTTGGGGAATGGACCAATTTTGTTCTATCGGTGCATTATTATTCACTAGTTCTCTTCTAATCTAAAAGTAAAGTTTAGGAACACCATGTAAAATTAAGCGCAAGTCTTATTATACCGTATTATATTGTAAAACAAATGAATTCCCATCGCCAAGCACTCAGATTTGTTGAATAAAACTGATATTTTGGTTGAAAATTAGCTTATTGATTGTAGGAAGGCAAAAGAGCGTAATTTTGCAATTTAAAATGATTCTAAATAATGTGTACGCTCGAGGATTTAAAGGAGGGAGAAACTGGGGTTATAGCCAGAGTAAAGGGGAAAGGAGCTTTCAGGCGCAGAATCATGGATATGGGTTTCATTCCGGGTCAAGAAATAACTGTTGTAAGACGTGCTCCATTACAAGACCCTGTTGAATATTCCATTATGGGATATCTTGTTTCGATTAGAAGAAGTGAGGCAAGGTTAATAGAAATTCTCGAGGATGAAAGGATAGAGAGGGAGAATGGACATATCCCACTCACTCAGAAACTTCCTGCCGATCATGTTCAGAATGGATCTCTTAAAAAACAAAGATGGAAAACGATTCAAATAGCTTTAGTAGGCAATCCCAATGCCGGCAAAACAACCATCTTCAATTGTTTATCTGGTTTGAGAGAACGCGTAGGAAATTACAGTGGTGTAACCGTTGATGCCAAAACTGCCATCATTTCCTATAAGGATTATAGATTAGAAATTACTGATTTGCCTGGTACCTATTCGTTGAGTTCATATTCACCAGAAGAAGTTTTCGTAAGGAATCATATTTTACAAGAGATGCCAGATGTAATCGTAAATATTGTGGATGCTACCAATCTGGAACGCAATCTCTATCTTACAACTCAGCTTATCGATATGGATATAAGGCTAGTGATGGCTTTAAACATGTATGATGAATTACAGCAACAGGGAAGGAAGATCAATCATCAAATGCTTGGAAATTTGTTGGGTTTCCCGGTTGTACCTACAATTGGGAAAAGTGGAAAAGGCATAAACGAATTGCTTGATATGGTAATTTCGATGTTCGAGGGAAAATATTCATCAGAAAGGCATATACATATCAATTATGGTACTGAGATTGAAAAGAGCATTCGCAATATACAAAGCAATATCAGGATTCCTGAAAATGATTTTCTGAGTAATATTGTTTCGACACGATTCTTGGCAATTAAGCTGCTCGAAGGCGATCAGGAGGAAATATCGAGGATAAGGCAATGTAAGAATTATAAAGAGATTTTAAGTGTAGTTGGAGAAGAGATTAAAAAACTAGAATCCTTAACTGGGGATACAGCCGAGAGCGCAATAACCGATGCAAAGTATGGATTTATTGATGGGGCATTATTGGAGACTACCAGTGGTCAATTGGTTGACAAGAGGAAATTAACGCAAAAATTGGATGCTATATTTACGCACAAGTGGCTGGGATTGCCCATTTTTGCCCTCATTTTATGGCTGATGTTCGAGGCCACCTTTTCTTTAGGGAAATATCCTGAACAATGGATTGGGGATGAGGTTTCATTGCTATCTTCTTGGATAACAGGTTTGATGCAACCAGGCATGTTACGCGATTTGTTAGCTGATGGTATTATAGAAGGTATAGGTGGAGTTATTGTGTTTTTGCCAAATATTGTGCTGCTGTATCTTTTCATTGCCTTGATGGAAGATACGGGATATATGGCACGTGTAGTATTTATTACCGATAAATTAATGCACAAAATTGGATTACATGGAAAATCATTTATCCCTATGATGATGGGATTTGGTTGTTCAGTGCCGGCTATCTTGGCTACTCGAACCATAGAGGACCGCAAAGACCGCTTGGTTACCATGTTAATTATTCCATTTATGTCATGCAGTGCACGCTTACCTCTTTATGTTTTAATCGTCAGTGCTTTTTTCCCTCAACATTCAGGAAGCGTTTTGTTTTTGATGTATGTTATTGGAATGGTTGTGGCAATAGCAACCGCATTTTTACTGAAAAAGTCTGTATTGAAAGGTCAGCAATTGCCTTTTGTTATGGAATTACCACCTTACCGCATACCTACTTATAAAGTTGTATTGTTGCACATGTGGGACAGGGCCGTTCAATATTTGAAAAAAGTGGCGGGAATAATCTTGGTGGCTAGCATAATTATTTGGGCATTAGGTTATTTTCCTGTGCAAACTCAAGCTGAGCAGGCCTATCAACAAAGAAAGCAGGAGTTAGAAAAAATAAGCCTTCAAAATCCTAAGCAAAATGAAGAAATAAAAGATGAGTTGGTGAAATTGAGGAGGAACTATTTACTTGAAAAACAGGAATCATCATATATTGGAAGATTGGGAAAGTTAATTCAGCCTGTGATGTCTCCATTGGGTTTTGATTGGAAGATGTCGGTAAGCATTCTGGCTGGAATTCCGGGAAAGGAAATTGTAGTAAGTACAATGGCTGTTTTATACAATCAATATGAAGTCGAAAGTGGGAATAAAGTCATTTTGACGGAGCAATTACAAAAAGAAGTATATCGTTCAGGACCTAAAGCAGGTCAAGCTGTTTTTTCTCCACTTGTGGCTTTGTCGTTTATGATATTTGTTCTTCTTTATTTTCCATGCTTATCGACTATTGCAGTCATCAAATATGAATCGGGCAGCATCAAATGGGGCATTTTTGTAATAGTGTATACAACATTAGTAGCATGGCTGTTTTCCTTTCTTGTATTTCAGGTCGGGAGTGCCATACTCTAAACAATAGTTGTGCCTTATAGGTATATATCATTTTAAAATAGTATGTCGTTAACTTATAATTATAATATAAGGCTTCACCTACAAAATTATTATCAAATAAAAAACCCCGGCTAAGCCGGGGTGGAAGGGGTTTTAAGCCTTTTTGCTGTTCCTGAGGGATTCTATAGAAACTAACCTATTGTCTATGAGGAAATTTATCATCAAGTATCGTCAACGACACATCAGGATGGAATGGAACAGCGCCCCAAATATAAAACATTTTTTACTATAAAGCAAGAGTTTTAAGAAATATTTTTAAAATATTATACAACTTGCTTATTTTCAATAAATTACTTTTAAAAAATATTGATTCGCTTAGTTTCTTACTTTATTCTGCTTTTGAAGTATAACCATTTGTTTTTCATTGAATTTTCAAAGGGAATTAAAGGGAATGCAGAAGGATGTTGGGTTTGACTTCTTTTATTCATTAAGATGATTGAGATAGTTGCAATTGCCGAGCGGTTTAAAATATGAGTTTGAGCTGTAACATGCAGTAATAATTTATTTATTTTTGAAGCGCAGAATTAATGCTAACAAACATGCGAAAGGTCTATATAATAGCAGGATACATGTTATCCCTTATGATGTTGGTTTGTATGATGAGTGCTGGAAATTTGGAGGCTCAGGTTGTATATGGATTTCATCCTCGAATGTGTTTAGCCAATTATGGAGGATTCGATAGCCAAGAGGAGTATTTATGGGAGAGCGATTCTCAAGCTGTAGAATCGGATTCAAATTATGGGAATGAGGATGAGTTATCACCTCGGTATTCTTTTCAATATAAAATAGACAAGAACACAGGGAGACTTACTGAAAATTGTGCTTTGGAATTGATAAATGTGAAAAATAACGAAGATTTTACCAATGATAGTAATGAAGCAAAGGATGAATTTCCATGTTCTTCTCCTATTACATTGATTCCCAATCCAGCAAAGGATGAAGTAATTATTAAAGGAGGTTGTAATTCAACCGTTTATGTTTTTGACTTTAATGGTCGTCAGGTTTTATTCAGTCGTATTGGGGATATACCGCGCCTTGACATTCGATCGCTTCAAACTGGAATATATAGTTTGAAGGTTGAAGGTGCAGAAGCTATTTATACTTTGCAACTCATTGTTCAGAGATAGTATTTAGGGATTCGGATCGATTTCTTTATTTTCGTAGTGGCGGTAAAAGAAATGTCGTGAATCGCCCCAATTGTCCCATCCGATTTCGCAGTGAATGGCAGAGATATCTTGAATAAGATGATCCAAAATTAGTTGTGATTCTTCATTTATATGGGGTTTACCTTCATACAGAAGGTAATCATCTCTATATTTTAAAGGTGTAATGTTGGGCATCATTACGTTAGCTCCAGTTTGTAGTGCAAGGATTTTTCCACGAGGATGGATGGTTTCCATGGCTGTGGTGGCGGCAATATTGATGTCGGGCATGGTAATGCGCAATAAAGCGAGCATTTTGAGGGATAGGTAGAATCTATCGAGGGGTGGTAGAAGTAAATCTTTATATTGATAGAGAGGAGTATTTTTGTGTTCTATATATGGACCCATGCCTATCATGTCGATGTCGAAGTTTTTGAAGAATTCGAGGTCGTTAGCAAGATCATCATTAGTTTGAAAAGGAAGGCCAATCATAACGCCTGTACCCACCTGAAATCCTTCATTTCGTAAATCATCCAGTGCTTGGAGGCGTTTTTCGAAGCTATGGAAAGTATCCATGGGATGAATTTTCTTATATAAATCAGGGTTGGAAGTTTCAATTCGCAGCAAATAGCGATGAGCACCGCATTCGAACCAATAACGGTAAGTTTCACGACTTTGTTCGCCCATCGAAAGTGTGATCCCAATTTTTCCCTGCGAGAGTTGTTTGATTTTTGTGACCAATTGTCCAATGCGACGAGTGTTCTGAGTTGATGATAATTCTCCTCCTTGTATTACCATAGAACCAAAGTGGTGATCGAGAACAAATTGGGCTGCTTCAAGCACTTCATTTTCAGTCAATCTGTAACGTCTGATATTTTTGTTGCCCGATCTTACCCCGCAGTATAAACAATTTTTTGTGCAGATATTGGAATATTCGACTAAACCTCTCAGATAAACTTTGTTACCAACAGTGTTCTGCTTCACTTGAGAGGCTTTCTCGAAAATTAACTCTTGTTCTGCTTTATCGACCGATAATAAAGTTACCAATTCATCATGCGAAAAACTTTCTTTTTCGAGTAAATTCTGAATATTTGGCTTGGGGTTCATGTATGATATTTTTGCAAAGATAAATTACAATTCTTAAGGCTTGGATTTGTGCTTTTGATGATGATTTATTAGAATTGCAAAAGAAAAATTCGGCCAAGAATGAAATTTCATCAAGTATTAATTGAAAGATGCTGTTGTGGTTAAGAAAATACAAGGAAGATAAGCCATGAAAATATTGAGTGTAGACAAGATTAAGGAAGCCGATGCTTATACTATAGCACATGAGCCTATAGCGAGTATCGATCTTATGGAAAGGGCGGCGCAGCAATGTTCGCAATGGTTGCTCGAACATTTGATAAAAGAAATACCTGTAATGATTTTCTGTGGAACTGGAAATAATGGGGGCGATGGTTTAGCAGTGGCACGTCATTTATCAGAGAATGGATTCAAGGTTTCGGTTTATATTCTTAGGCTTGGTAGTCAAGCTTCGCCTGATTTTTTAAGCAATCTCTCTCGTTTAGAGTCGCTTTCTGTGGATTGCAGGGATATTACTTCCTCAGGCGATTTTCCTGAAATTTCTCGTTCTAGTTATATCATTGACGCCTTATTTGGCACAGGCTTGACTAGAAAATTGGAAGGTTTGTCAGCCGAATTGGTATCTTACCTTAACCATTCGGGAGCCATTATTGTATCAATAGATGTACCTTCAGGATTATTTATAGATACTTCATTAAAAGCCGTTTCGGGGATTGCCGTGCAAGCCGATTATACCCTTAGTTTTTTGCCGCCCAAGTTATGCTTCATGATGCCAGAGAACGATATTTATGTGGGAGAATGGCATGTATTTGATATTGGCCTTCATCCTGAATATTTGCAGCTGGCTGAGACGAATTATTTTTATATCACAAGAGAAGATGTGTCTTCGTGGTTGAGACGCAGACGAAGATTTCAACATAAAGGAGATTTCGGACATGCCTTATTGATTGCAGGGAGCCAAGGCAAGGCTGGGGCTGCCATAATGGCTGCAAGAGCTTGCGTGCATTCCGGAGTTGGATTATTGACGGTGCATGCTCCAGCCAAAGTTGGCGACGCCTTGCAAATGAATGTGAATGAAGCAATGGTTTCGTTCGATGAACACGCTTCGTTTATCACAAATCTCCCTTCGCTGGATACTTACGACGCTATAGGAATTGGACCAGGATTGGGCCTTCACCAACAAACCCAAACTGCCCTCAAATCGCTTTTACAAAATTATCGAGGCCCACTGGTTATGGATGCCGATGCTTTGAATATTTTATCGGATAACAAAACATGGTATTCCTTTCTATCACCTTATACCATACTGACGCCTCATCCCGGAGAATTCGAACGTTTGGTTGGGAAGGCCGATAACGATTTCGAACGTTTGAAACAGGCTAAAGACTTTGCATTAAAATATAATATTTTCCTTGTGTTGAAAGGCGGTGTAACGGTTACGATAAATCCTCTGGGGCAATGTTATTTCAACAGTACGGGCAATCCCGGCATGGCGACGGGTGGGAGTGGAGATGTTTTAACAGGAACAATTTTGAGTCTATTAGCTCAAGGATATAATCTTGGGCAAGCGGCTGTTATGGGAGTATTCCTTCATGGCTTGGCAGGTGATTTGGCTGCTGATGAGCTTTCGCAGGAGTATATGTCGGCTGATGATATTATTCGATTTTTGGCCCCTGCATTTCTCTCTTTTTCGAAAGGGCAAGTCTGATGAGATTTTGTATGCGGGGGTCGCGAAAATCATCAATAAGGAAATCTGCTTCTGGAAATTCTTCGTTAGTGAATGGCGATTTTACCACTACAACCTTACAACCAGCTTTTTTTGCTGCTTCTACGCCTACTCTGGAATCTTCGAAAACAATACAATTTTGAGGTTCTTCTCTTAAACATTCTGCTGCCTTGAGAAATATTTCGGGATGAGGTTTGCCGTGAGTGACCATATTGGCATCGATAAGGCATGAAAAGTATTCGTGAATGTTGAGGGCCTCGAGAATCATGTTTACATTGAGTGTTGGAGCCGAAGTGGCCAAAGCTGTAGGGATTTGGGCAATGAAAAGTTGCTTGAGTAAATCATGTAATCCTTCAACTTCTTTTATATAAGGCTTATACAGGCTGCGATATAAGCTTTCTTTCTCTTCTTCGAGTTGATTAACCTCTTCCTGAGATAATTTATGATTGAATAATTTTCGGAAGATATCATCATTTTTACCACCAAATAACGACAAAAGTTCTTCTTCGGTTGTTGCTATATGGTGATTATGGCAAAAGAGTTTCCATGCATTGAGGTGATATTCATGATTTCTTACGATAGTGCCATCCATATCGAAGATAAAGGCAAGAGGAATGCTCAAATTATTCATATTTGCTGATGAGCGGTTGATGCGGTTTATAACTGAAAAAATTCAAGGGCATAATTCCTGAGAATTCGATGAAAATACCCTTGCGATTATCGGGAAGAGCTGGATAAAATCCGAGTTTCAGCTGTAGGGTTTTAATAACGAGACTTTCGTTGCGTACCATGGCCCCAATTCCAAAACCCGCAAAGAATTTATTTTTTTCTTTGAGCTGTTGTCTTCCACCAAGATAGGCCATATTGACGTAATTGAAGAAAGCCAGTCGAAAGCCATAGAAATAGTAAGGAGTAAAAAGGGTAGAAGAATAAGAAAGGGTTAGTTTTTCATTTCCCGAATAAAAGGCAGTGTCGCTGGGATGAGCGATTATCAGATCGAGTTCTTTCACCACGTTGACGCATTCTCCTTCGAGGCGGTTCAATCCCTTGCGATAATTTAATGTAGCGAAATGCCGGAGTTTGAAAGGGCCATAAATATACAAGTTAGAAAAGTATTCGAGGTGCATTCCGCATTGTCCTTGTTCAAATTTATCATTGCGGTTGTATGATGAAATAAGAAATTTACCCGAAAGATATCCGAAGCCAGAGAAATATTTTGCCAGGCCTGTTGTGAAGCTAAGATAAGTGCGGTTGTAGTATTCGTAGCTTTCGGGTCCAACCGTCAGTTCGGCAAGAAATCCATAAGGAATATCTTCAGTACGTCCGAATTGGTAGATATAATTCCCTTTGTAATAGGCATTTCTTGATATGGCAATATTGAAGAGGATATTCAAGGAGTTATAGTAGATTTTATTGGAATCGGCTGAAACATAAGGACGCTTGGTATAAAGCCGGCTTTCGAGGCTGGAGCTTATAACCAATTGAGTAGGCCGTCCCTGGCTATGAATATTGAATGCTTTGCCAATCCATAGTGAAGGATTGAAATATTTCAGATGGTCTTGTCGGAAATAGGGGGTAAAGATGTTTTGGATTTTTTCGTGATGAGTAAGGGATAAGCCGCTTGCAAATTGTGTTTGAGTGGTTAGAAAATCTCTGGCAATCGTCAGACGTATGCTTTCGTGATTGAATTCATTGGTGTAATCGGCTTCGGAATAAAAGAATGTTCCTTTGATGTTTTCTATTCGATAATTAAGGTTTTTCAAAGTTATTGCGGGAGCCTCAGCTGAATTATAACGAATAGTAGAGGAAAAGCGATTGCCATATCCCAAAAAATTTTGGTCGAAAATGCTGAAATCGAATAAAGTAGAGCTGGGAAGATAGATGTCTAAACCAAGAGATAGAGCATCCTTAGCCCATACGATAACATCTACCTTTTCGGCGTCTTTTTCGTCGACAACGGGTCGTATATCAGCTTCAGATAAATAGGGCAAAGAACGCAATAATTGAGCATTCTCGGCCATAACGTAAGGATTGAGTCGTTGCCCTTCTTTAAAAAGTAAATTATTTTTTAAGACGGTTTTTCTCGTAGAGCGATGTAAAGAATTTCCTATTCGGCTTAAGCGTGCTCTGGTTGGATTGGGTTGTGTTTCGTCGAAAGGTTCATCTATATAAATGATGATATTTTGTATAATTTTATTGGCAAAAAGCATATATTCACTTTCTTCAGACGCTTCGTTGTAGGCTTCATTTTTTTCTGTTACGGCTCCTGATTCTGGGAAAAGAAGTTGGTAAGCCAACTTTGTGAAGTCACGCCTTTCGGCCTTTGATTTTATAGAATCATAAAGCACACGTGAGCGTGCATAAGGGTCATTCAAAAAATAGACTTTCTTTATATCATTTCCTGTAATAATGGTATCGGTAGAGATCAAAATCAATTTGTTGTCGAACAGAATTTTTGTTCCACAACAAAGCCACAGAGTATCATTACGGATTTGAGAACAGGGTAATTCCTGGCCAAAAATCTGTTTTTCAATTAAAAACAAGATAATAATGCAAACGATAAACTTTTTTTGCGGCACATCTTCAAAGATTAGAGAGCAAACGCCAATTTTGAGCTTTTATGATACGAAGGGAAACGATAATAAAGTTCGTATCATGCAAGACCCATATCGTGCTTAATGGCTTCGATTTTTTCGCTTAGAAACCGATTTACCTTTTCGTAGTCTTCGATTTGGTGAAGTGTAGTTTTAGCCCCAAAATAGAATTTAATTTTAGGTTCGGTACCCGAAGGTCTTACGGTAATTTTGCTTCCGTCTTCGAGGAAAAATTGGAGCACATCCGATTTGGGCAAGTCAATAGGTAATGTTTCGTGAGTAAGCAGATTGGTTTCGGTTTGCGAAATATAATCTTTAATTACCGTCAGCTTGATGCCGGCAAGTTGTTGAGGGGGATTTTTTCTGTAATTTTCCATCATTTGATGGATTTCTTCTGTTCCGGCAATTCCTTTTCTGGTAAGTGAAAGCAGCGTTTCCTTATAAAATCCATATTCAAGATAAATTTCCTTGAGAAGGCGATAGAGCGATTTGCCCTGATTAGTGGCCCAGGCGGCTGTTTCGGCTATCATGCAGCAGGTGCTAATGGCATCTTTATCTCTAACGAAATCTCCTGTAAGAAAGCCATAGCTTTCTTCACCACCCGCAATAAATTGCATAGAGCCTTCCAAACGCCTGATTAGATCGGCAATATACTTAAACCCTGTAAGCACATCGAAGCATTTCACTCCTTCTTTTTGTGCGATTATCTTAATAAGTTCTGAGGTTACGATAGTTTTTACGATAAATTCGTTCCCCTTGAAGAGTCCTTTAGCCTTCCATGCTTTCAAAATGTAATAGATAAGTAGGGAGGCGGTTTGATTTCCATTAAGAAGTACGAATTCACCTTTTTCGTCTTTTACGGCAATGCCCACGCGGTCGCCATCGGGGTCGGTACCCATAACAAGGTCGGCTCCTGTTTCACGGGCTTTTTTGATGGCAAGGTCCAGAGCTGCTGGTTCTTCGGGATTGGGGCTATGTACGGTTGGGAAATCACCTGAAACTACCATTTGTTCATCGACAGTTATAATTTGTTCGAAACCGAATTCTCTTAAAGCCCAGGGAGCGAGTTTTACACCTGTACCATGAATAGGGGTATAGACAATTTTGAGATTCTTGTGCTGGGCGATGATCTCTGGATAGAGCGAAAGATTTTTTATGGCTGCTATATAAGCCTTGTCGACGCTTTCGCCAATGGTTTCAATTAATTCAGGATTGCCAGTGAAGTTTACTTCTTGTATACTTTTAATTTTATTGACTTCGGCGATGACATTCTTATCATGAGGGCTTACCAACTGACCTCCATCTTCCCAATAAGCCTTATATCCATTGTATTCTTTGGGATTGTGTGAAGCAGTAATGACAATCCCGCTTTGGCAGCCAAGGAATCTTACTGCAAACGAAAGCTCGGGTGTAGGCCTTAAATCATCGAAGAGGAAAACTTTGATCCCATTGGCCGACAAAACGTTGGCCGTTGTTTGGGCAAAAAGGCGTCCATTATTCCGGCAATCATGGGCTATCACTACTTGTATAGGATTCTTGTCAGGAAAGTTCATTTTTAGGTAATTTGCCAAGCCCTGAGTGGCCATACCTACTGTATAGATATTCATTCGGTTAGTACCAGGTCCCATAATACCACGTAATCCACCCGTGCCAAATTCCAAATCAGTATAAAAACTTTCGATAAGCTCGGCACTATCATTATCTATTAGATATTGAACTTGCCGACGCGTTTGCTCATCATAAGGAGGCATTGTCCACTGACGAGCTTTTTCGAGGATTTTTGGATCTATCTTGTTCATTGTCATTATTTATTTATTAATTTTTAGCTTTTTCAACTTCAAATGAATTTGCAAAAACGAAATTATTAATGATTTCATGTGATTTTTGTGTGCCCGAAAATAGTATATATTTTCTCAATATAGACGCACAAGGCACTTCTGCCCAGCAACGACTTTATTTTCTCTGTTTTATTCATCCAAAGAGGTTATACATTTTTCCAAACTCTTGTTCCAATGAGGAATCTCTATATTAAAGCGTTGAGAGGTAAGCGATTTATTGAGGACGCTGTAAAACGGACGTTGTGCAGGTTGAGGATACTGTTCGGTAGAGATGGGATGTATGGTACAATTCAAATTGGAATGTTCAACAATATTTATAGCAAAGTCATACCAACTACAAACGCCCTCATTGGTATAATGTAGAATTTCACATCCGTTGGGAATAATTTGATGTAGAATAATATGAAGAATCAGCTCAGCCAGATCGGCTGCCCATGTAGGAGAACCAATTTGGTCATATACTACGTTGAGGTCTTGTTTTTGTGAGGCAAGGCGACGAATGGTTTTTACGAAATTATTGCCAAAACGTGAATACAACCATGCCGTCCGAATGATGAATGCTTTGACATTACTTTTCTGGATGGCAATTTCACCTCCTGCTTTTGACATTCCATACCATGATATTGGATGAGTAGGGTGAGAAGGAAGGTAAGGCCTATAATTTTTCCCATCAAAAACATAATCGGTTGAAATGTGGATAAGGCAAGTATCGGTTTCATGAGCAGCCTGAGCAAGTATTTCAGGGGCCTTGGCGTTGATTTCCCAGGCAATTTCTTTCTCGCTTTCGGCTTTATCGACGGCCGTATAGGCAGCACAGTTGATGAGATATTGTGGATGAAAACTTTGTAAAGTTGCTTTCACAGCTTCGGGTTGGGTAATATCCAATTCGGCTACATCCGTAAAAACGAATGTTAATTTATCTTCGCGTTCAGCCATAAGTCTCAATTCATTTCCAAGCTGACCATTGCTGCCTGTTACGAGTATCTTGGGTTTCATCTAAAGATTTCAGTTTTTGTAGAGGTTTTGTTTTTATTTGAAAAGCTTGCGGAAATAGGCTATGGTTAAGCTAAGGCCTTCATCAAGAGGCACTTGAGGTTCCCATTTTAATAATTTTTTTGCCAAGTTAATATCGGGTTGGCGTTGTTTAGGATCGTCGAGGGGAAGGGGTTTAAAAACGATTTTAGATCTGCTGTCTGTAAGTTGAATGATTTTTTCGGCCAGTTCGAGGATGGTAAACTCGCTTGGATTTCCAATATTTACAGGGCCTGTAATATCATCAGAAGTTTCCATCATTCGGATAGCTCCTTCTATAAGGTCGTCGACATATTGAAAAGAACGTGTTTGAGTTCCATCGCCATAGATGGTAATATCCTGATTATTTAATGCTTGAACTATAAAATTCGAGACCACCCTGCCATCGTTGGGGTGCATTTTGGGTCCATAAGTATTAAAAATGCGGATAATTTTTATTCTAACATTGTTTTGACGATGATAATTCATGAACAAGGCTTCGGCGCATCTTTTCCCTTCATCGTAGCAGGCTCTTGGTCCTATGGGATTCACCTTTCCCCAATAGTCTTCAGTTTGAGGATGGACGTCAGGATCGCCATAAACTTCGCTGGTAGAAGCCTGAAGAATTTTGGCTCGGATTCTTTTAGCCAATCCTAACATATTAACAGCTCCCATTACTGATGTTTTTATGGTTTTGATAGGATTGTATTGATAATGAATAGGTGAGGCGGGGCAAGCTAAATTGTAGATTTCATCCACCTCTATAAAAAAAGGCATGGTAACGTCGTGACGGATGAGCTCAAAATAAGGATTTGACATTAATTCGATGACATTTTCTTTTGAGCCAGTAAAATAATTGTCGAGGCAAATTACTTCATGGCCTAAATCTAAGAGTCGCTTGCAGAGATGAGAACCTATGAAACCTGCTCCTCCTGTAACTAATATTTTTTTCTTCATGGAATAGAAATCTAAGATGAAAAGATTGATAAAATTTTGAGTTATTGAAATATAGGACTAAGAATCTTCTATTTTTAAGATGGGATACCTATCCCAAAATAGTCGAAGCCTATTTCTTTCATTTCTTGTTTGGAATAAATATTACGGCCATCGAAGACTACAGGGTGACGCATTAACTTTTTGACTACATTAAAATTAGGGAATTTAAATTCGGGCCACTCGGTAACGAGTAACAAAGCGTCTGCATCAATGGTAGCTTCGTATGGATCGTTTGAATATTCTATCTGGTTGCCGAAATATCGTTGGCGGGCTTCATCTATTGCTACAGGATCGTAAGCTTTTACTTTTGCACCAGCCGATAGTAATTGACGAATAATTGGGATGGAAGGAGCTTCGCGCATATCGTCAGTGTTGGGCTTGAAACTCAAGCCCCAAATAGCTATGGTTTTGTCTTTGAGTTGGCCATTGTAGTAAGTGTTTAATTTCTTATAAAGAACTAGTTTTTGATTTTCATTTACTTCTTCTACAGCTTTTAGCACGCTGAGCTGATATCCATATTCTGTAGCCGTATGTATAAGAGCTTTTACATCTTTAGGGAAGCAACTGCCTCCATAGCCAATGCCAGGATAGATGAATTTATTGCCTATTCGGCTGTCGCTACCGATACCTTTGCGGACCATGTTGACATCGGCTCCAACGAGTTCACAAAGATTAGCAATGTCGTTCATAAAACTGATTTTAGTAGCAAGCATGGAATTGGCAGCGTATTTAGTCATCTCGGCCGAAGGGATATCCATAAATATGATAGGATGCCCATTCAGTGTGAAGGGTTTGTAAAGTCGTTCAAATATTTCTCGAGCTTTATCCGAATCTATACCTACAACAATGCGGTCGGGTTTAAGAAAATCGTTGATGGCATCCCCTTCTTTCAAGAATTCGGGATTTGAGGCTACATCGAATGGAATGCTTACACCTCTTTTATTAAGTTCTTCTTGAATGGCTTGTCTTACCTTTTCAGCCGTCCCAACAGGCACGGTACTCTTAGTAACAACAAGCATATAATCTTGCATGTAGCGCCCAATTTCGCGAGCTACATTAATAACGTATTGTAAATCGGCACTTCCATCTTCTCCAGGTGGAGTCCCAACTGCAGTAAATATCATGTCAGTGCCTGCGGTGATGACTGATTTTAAATCAGTTGAAAAAAATAACCTTCCTTTCTCAATATTTCGAATAACCATGGGCTCGAGCCCAGGCTCATAAATAGGAATAATTCCTTTCTTTAAATTTTCTATTTTTTTAGAATCTATATCAACGCACGTTACTTCTATGCCCACCTCGGCAAAACATGTGCCCGTAACCAGTCCTACATATCCGCTTCCAACAATCGTAATTTTCATAGAAAATGAATTGAAGATTATAATTTTTGTTTTGACAAATTTATAAAAAGAGACTATTATGCCTCAAAACATTTGGTTTGCTTTGAGAAATAATTTCGAATTTATTAACCGAATGGTTAAATTCGATTGAATAATTTTGATTTGAAATTCGAAATCAAAATCAGTAGATTAATTAGTTATCACCTTAATTTAACTAAAAAATGCAAATCACTCGTACTTTTGATTTACTTGATCAGTGGATAGAAAAATATCCGAGGCCAGATGTTTTTGGAACCAAAAGAAATGAGAAATGGGTATATTTTTCTGCAGTAGATTATAAAGAATTTTCTGAGAGTTTGTGTATGGGGCTAATGGCTCTCGGATTCGAGAGAGGAGATAAAATTGCCACCATTACGGCCAATCGACCTGAATGGAATTTTGTGGATATGGGCCTTGCCCTTGGTGGATTTGTGCATGTTCCCATTTATCCGACGCTCAATATTGAAGAGTATTATTATATTTTAGAACATTCTGAAGCAAAGCAGGTTTTTGTTGGTGATAAATCACTCTATGCCAAGATAAAACCCATTGCTGATCATTTGTCGCAAATTCAAATGGTAGTCACTTTCAATAAAGTGGAAGGAGCACCTCATTGGATGGAAATTGTGGAGACAGGAAGGAAAATGAGAGGAAAATATGAGGAACAGATGAAGCAATTAAAAAATAGTATTAAGCCAGAGGATTTGGTTACCATTATTTATACTTCGGGGACCACTGGTATGCCAAAAGGAGTTATGCTAAGTCATTGGAACATTATGTCGAATGCTATAGCTACTTCTAAGATTAATCCATTGACACACGAGGACAGAGTTTTAAGTTTTCTGCCTCTTTCGCATATCTATGAGAGGATGATGAATTATAATTTTCAATACTTAGGCATAGGGATTTATTATGCCGAGAATATGGGAACTATTGTGGCAAATTTAAATGAGATTGGGGCCAATGAGTTCAATGCCGTTCCACGGATGCTCGAAAATGTATATGACAAGATTGTTGCTCAGGGGAAAGATTTGAATGGCATCAAAAAAGCGGTATTTTTCTGGGCATTGCATTTAGCTGAGCGCTTCGAGTTTAACCATGCTAATGGATGGTTCTATGATTTACAGTTAAAATGGGCCGATAAACTTGTTTTTGTAAAATGGAGGGAAGCCTTAGGCGGCCATATCAAGGTAATAGTCTCAGGAGGTTCGTCTTTGCAGGAAAGGTTATGCAGAATCTTTTGGGGTGCAGGTTTGCCCGTAGTAGAAGGATATGGATTAACAGAAACTTCGCCGGTAATCGCAGTAGGTCATTTTAACTGGCCAGATATAAAATTTGGTACGGTTGGACCTGTGCTGGAAGGTGTGGAAGTAAAAATTGCCGATGATGGTGAGATTCTTGTGAAAGGGCCTAATGTGATGCTTGGTTATTATAAAGATCCGGAATATACGGCTCAGGTTATCGACCAAGAAGGTTTTTTCCATACGGGAGATATTGGAGAACTAGTAGATGGTAAATTTTTGAAAATCACCGATCGCAAAAAGGAAATTTTTAAATTGTCGGCAGGTAAGTATATTGCTCCTCAAGTAATTGAAAACAAATTCAAAGAATCTATTTTTGTAGAGGAAATTATGATTATTGGCGAAAACGAGAAGTTTGTAAGTGCCTTTATCGTTCCTAACTTTAATCATTTACATTTTTGGGCTACTAAGCATAAAATTCATTATCACGACAACCGGGAACTTATAAAGATAAAAGAAGTGATAGAACGAATAGAAGAAGAGGTTCAGAGAGTTAACAAAACATTAAGCCCTCACGAACAAGTGAAACGATTCAGACTAGTGGCCGATCAATGGTCACCACAAACTGGAGAGCAAAGCCCTACATTAAAATTGAGACGTGAAATCATCTATGCCAAATATTCATCTTTGTACGAGGAAATATATGGTCATCCACGGCCATCGCATGGCAAAAATACCGAAACGCAAAAGCCTTCCAAATATGTTTTCAATCTGAATTTAGGACTTAAATTTAAACCTAAAGACAAGAGTGGGGAATGAATGAGTTTTAAAACCTAAAGAGCTCAAAATTCCTCGTATTGGTAGGCTCTGGAGCAATTATCGAGCGACCAGCATTTTTTGATGGGTTTTATGATTAGAGCTATCTCCCATGCTTTTTTATGCCAAGGTTTCATATTTATTTCATTTTTTAGTGCAAAATCTCTGCTCATTTCAAAATCGAGCGAGAGAGTAGTGGTTTTAGGTGTGTAGATTCTGAAACCTGCCGTCAAAGCCAGATGATGTGTATGGTTGTAATATAAACCCATGCGAAATCTATCGGCAATAGTAAAATGCCGCCTGTAAATCAGACTAAGACCTCCATTGTATAGATGTTGTCCTTCGTATAGCCATGAAGTTCTGAGAACCATTCCGAGTTTTTGACTTAGGGGTAAAAGATATCCAGCATGGGCATGTATTTCTTTGCCGGGATAAATATCGCGCATAGAAGTACGATAGGGCATCGACATTCTGTAGAAGGCTATTCCAATTTCGAAGCGATGTAGCTGATCATCGGTCCAACAATCCATTTTTTTGATACCCAATAAAATACCAGCATTCACTCCAAAATTTTTATGTGGAGAATGACCTGGCAATAAAGTATCGTTGCCTTGAAAATAAATTTCAGAAACTGGATAGTAGCCCTCAGAGTTGAACCAGTAAGGCTGAATACCAATTGCAAGGGTGTTTGCATTGCCAAAACCGACTAAAAAATCAAAACTGGCGCCTATTATAGCGTATGGATATTGGGTGGTATCGGTAAAACGGCGTTCGCTGAATATGCTGATGCCAATGGATAAAGGATTAGAGCGAGGCACAACAAAGCCATAATCCTTTTTAGCGTTTTCGAAATCGAAGCGGTAAAAAGCAGATAAATATAAAGTATTCAATATCAATGAATCGCCATAAGAACGAGATTGATAAAGTCCTTGGAACCGATATTTTTCTATTCTCATTGCTGTAAAGGCGGGGTTTTCTTGCTGTGGGGTATTCCACCATTGCGTATAGGCTGCCGGTTGGGAACACAAAAAGTTATTTGCTTCCAAAATCAAAATAAGAGCCAGTAAAATGGTCTTTTGTCTCATGAGGCATTTAACGAAATCAACCATTATAAAATTATGATTCGAAAATAAACGAATTATGTGGTATTTTTATGTGCATCACAGCTGTCCAAAATAATTATAGAAAAGAATAATTAATATTAATAATCAACATGTTACATCATAAAAAACGTCATTCCTGAATTTAATCCTATCACGAAAAAAATGAAAGTTGTCGAGATTTTTCTTTTTTGGGCACTATAAATGGTTTATTTAACCACTGCTATCAATTAATTTTTACGAATAAGTTAATATGAATGAGGTGAACAAGGTTTGCCAGAGTGTTGCCTTTATTTTTAAGTAGATGAGTAAAAGAATCGTTATGAAGGGAGACCATAGTTGTATTCGTCCCAATACATTACTAACCTTAGCTTCTTTGGGAAACCTTCTTTACCTTTTACCCTGGAGAATTTTATATCAATGTCCGGCCGAATATTCTGGTCTTTCTCCTTTGATACATCAAAGATTTCAATGACTTCATAGTCCAGATTTTCCTTTGCCCGGGTAAATAAACCAATTCTTTGTTTTAAAAATTCGAAAATATTGTTTTAGACCGGTTTGCGCCCATTTGATGAATTGTAAAAAAGGTTCATAAATTTGGTTTATTAAATGAAAAGTTTTCGTACATTTGGCCAATGAATATATATAATTCTTTTATGGTAAAAGGTATACAATACATACCATTAAGGGCGTATAAGATTACCTTTTGGCCTTATGAGGTGTATATATAAACAAGTTGTGCCCAATTATAAAAAATCGCTCGCAACCATAGAAACATTGATATAAACCAAAAAAATAATCCAATGAACAATTCTGAAATACTTCAAAAGATTCTACAAGTGATAGAATCCGCTAAAAATCAAGATGGCTGGGCTGATTTGGCATTGATTGGTAAGCCACTTAATGATTTAGGAATTAATTATAAAGCATTAGGATTTCTAAAACTTAGAGAATTAATAGAAGAATATCCTGATAATATTGAGATTAAAAAGGATACTTCTCATCAAGTACCTGTATTTTATGCAAAAGCAAAGAAATCAATAAGTAGTACGACTGCTCAGATTCCCCAAAAAATACAACCTCGAACTGGACACACCCCTCATAATTTAATGCAATGGGCATGGATGGGAGACTTTCGTCAAGTGATTTCTGATTTAAAAGGTTTTGCTTTAAAAGAGCGTTGGCACTTCAAAAGTCAGAATCCTACATATCCATATCCCATTTTAAGTAAATATCTGTCTTATACATTCTTTAGACTGTCGAAGGAAAATGGTAAAATAAAATCCAATGACCAATATGCAGCATTTAATACTGGATTGGTCAACAACTTGTATGAGCCTATATATGCTCTATTTGAAAAAAATAAAGTTCAAGGAAAACAAGAATGGTATTTTCATGAGTTTTGTATTTCAGGCGTTGGGAAAGCTGGTAAACTGCTTGTAAGTAATTTTAATCCATTGCCTGAAAGAGCGCAATTCTTTAATAATCCTGCTGAATTGATTTATGATTTAAATGCACCTGAACCTCAAATGAATTGGAATCATATTATTCTGGATAATGTATCAAGACTTCCTCTTGAATTTTTAGAAGAAAATAAGCCTAGTGGCTTTCTATTTCGTGATTCAAGTGCAATGAATACATTGGAACGTAATCAATATTTTACGTCTTTAGCAGAAGCAATAGAATCGGATAGCAAAAAATTTAGAGCAATAAAAAATAGATTTGCGGATAGTTTGTCACTCGCTTTAAAGAGAGTTCAATGGAATTTTAAAACAGCTATTCCAATGTATTATCCATCAAATAATAAAATGTCGTTACTTTTGCCTTTGTCACTTCTTGATGATGAAGTAATAGATTTAGCCTTGGTTACGGAAAAGACCCAATCAGGCAGTTATCTTGGACATACAATTCTTCCATTATCTTGGGCATACAGTAATGCAAGATTAATAACACGACCTGATAGTGATTGGTTAATTGCTGAAAAAATTGAATCTGATACAGTAATTGAGTCTGATGATGATAATGAATAAAAAATAACTGGGCACAACAAGCGGTCATAAAACATTGGGGTTAAAGTGGTTAAATCAAACGTTCTGCCACGCATCGGCGTTTGTGTCGGCAGATAGGAACGAAGCCCGCAATCCCCAATGTTTCATACACGCAACCGTTGGGTGCAAGCCGAAGAAAAAAACAACGATACAGCAAATTGACAATGAAAATAGAATATTAAACTTGGTATGAAAAACGAAATTGACAGACAAATAACCCGACACTCAAGCCGACCAGATGTTTTTTATTTTTTGTCCATCGCACAAATTTTACAATTGTTGACCCACATTGTACACATTGCCAAAGCCCCACAAGCCAACGCTCAAAACAAAGCTTTGTCAAAGAGTGCAATTTTGCCTAATTACTAAAAAAGAATATCGCTATGCTTTATATAAAAAACCTTTCCTCTTTCAGACAGTATTATAAATCTGATGAAGCTTTAAATTTTGATGAGTCGATTGATACTTCATTTATAAATACTTTTCATCCTGAAAAGTCAGCGAATAAAACAAAAGGATTTTCTTATTTGGTATATGGTGCGAGGGGTAATATTGGAGGTTTTCTGAGAAGTGCTTCTTTAAATGTCGCTGCTGACCAACAGGCGATTTATGAACTTATTCAAAATGCTGACGATTGTAAGGCTAATCTTATCAGTGTTTTCTACAACACGAAATATCTATTGTGTATCAACAATGGTACTCCTTTCTCAAAAAGGGATATGTCAGCAATATTGAATGTTGGTGATTCAGGCAAAGGTGCAGAAGATATTGGAACATTTGGGATAGGTTTTAAAATTATACACCGTCTTCTGGGTGAGGATGATGGATTGAAAGCGATATTGAATGACTATGCTGGTCCAATAATTTTCAGTTGGAACCAATACAATCATTTAAAGAGATTACTAAATGATGAAGAAATCCTTATAAACAAAAACGGATTAAGAGATGAGAATTGCCCCTGGTTGTTGAAAATAATTTATACCTGTTTCCCAACACATTTAGGAGAGATCATAAAAAATGAAAAATATTCTTATAAAACGCTATTTACAATTGAAGAATTCAATGAATTCAAATTTTTTCTTAAAAGTTCATTAGCACAACTGAATACATTTACAGAAAACAATCTCAGGCAGGGTTCAATATTTTTCTTAAAAATAGGTGCTGATAAATTCAAATACATTGATGAGAATATTGATAATATTTTTAATGGTATTGGGTATTCTTTTAACTTCTTAAATCATTTAAAAAGAATTTATATCAATGATAAAGAAATTAATAAGGAAAAAATTATTTTAAAACCATTTGAATACGAAATTGGAAGTGAGCAATATAATCAAATAAGACCAAGAAACGAAGAACGAAACATTGACTTCTCATTTGCATATTATACTAATTACAAAACTGCATTAAAACTTAAGACAGTTCCAAACATTTTCAACTTTTTCTCAATGGAAGAAGAAAAAAATGGTTGGTGTTTTTTGTTACATTGCAATTCATTTGATATGCATAATGACAGAAGAAAACTTCAACCAAATTCGAATATTAATGAACGTCTTTTACCTAAAATTGCGAATGAAATTAAACAGTACTTGGTTGACCTTTCAGACACCAATACTGAATTATTTTTAAATATTTACCCATCATTGCTATTAAGTGATATTCCAACCGACAAACCACATATTAAAAATTACTTTTACGACACTTTAATTTCAATTTTATTAGAAAGAATACCAACAGATAGAGGGTTTTCGGATAATAAACAAGATGTAGTAATTAAGAATACAAAACTACCAATATCCCCGAAAGATTGGGGAGTAGAAAACGATTGGTTTTATTGGACAGATTTTAATGAGGATGAAATAATTATCAAGGAAGCACAAAAAGAAGAAAAACTAGGTATTGAAAAAATGTCAATTTCGTCATTAATAGAAAAAGGCGATATTGATACAATAAATGAGTGGATAATAAACGCAGATGAAAACGATTTTACTCTTTTTATAAATGAGTTAGAAAATGATATTCCTGATGAAAAATATTTTGATTTACAGTTTTTAAAATGCTCCGATAATTATTACTATTCAATCAATGAAATTGCATCAAATACTAAAATTTTGTGCCTTTTTGAAAAGATATACGAAATAAAGGATATTTTAAATGAATTAGAGATAATCACTACGGAAATAAATATTTCTAATTTCAAGAACATCGCAGACAAAGCTAGTAAAAAACTTTCGTACCTTAATACAATTGGTGAAAAAAAGGTTTTCGATGATTTTATCAAAGATGCAACACCTGGAAATAATTTAAGCCCAAAAAATAAAAAACGATTATTCATTGCAATAAAAGAACTTTATAATGTTGGAGACAAAACATTAAAGGAATGGGAATTGTTTTCGAATGCTGAAATGGAAATTTGTTCCTTAAACACATTAATAAGCCCTTTAATCAAAGTTGAAAAATGGCTTATCAAATATCAAATTTTAAAAAGTGAATTTTTTGAAGAACTTGAGGAATATTTGTTGAAAGCAGATGACATTTACTTATCTATAATTTATCCACTTTGGGACGAGTTAATAAATGTCAATGAATTTGATGAATCAACCATAGATGAATTTTATTCTTCTGTAAAAAACTATTTTGATGAAGAAGCTCATAAATCCCTAGTATTAAATAAAAAAGCGTACATTTTTACGATCGAAGGTTTTTACCCAACTTCAGGGGTTTTCTATAATGAAGTATTTAACTCTATTATGGATTACCCATCCTTAAAAAGCTCAATAGAAAAAGTTACTGGATTTAAGACCCCATCAAAAAAAGTTTTGAAGTATTTAACTGAAAGTCCTTTTAAAACAGATAATGACAAATTATTAGACCATCTTTCTGATTGTACCTTAGAAGAAATAGAAGCTTATGAATTACTGAGATATTGTCAAAAAGCAGAAATAAAACTTTTTTCAAAAGGAGTTTTTTATAAATCTGGGAATAATATTAGCTGGGAATGCAATGATTCAAAAATTCAGTACTTTTCAGAAGATTCAAAATTAATTGAATTTATCAATGAATACTTAAAAGATACTTTTTATCTTTTACCATCAGCATTACAGGACTTCAAATCGTTTGAAGGGATCAGACGAAATCAGGAACTTTATGAAGAAATAATTGAGCAACTTGACAATATAAATGATTTGGCGGTTGAGTTTTTGCCACTATTGAAACATGAGGAAGTTATTAAATCTTATTTGTCAAATTTGCCTGAGATAAGGATTGAAAATAAGAGTTCATTTGACAAAAGTAGTTTTGAATATATTGTGGTTTCAAATATCATTATACAGTGTGAAGACGAAGAACTTGAAGAAATAAAGGAGAGAATTATAATTTGCGATGATGATACTAAATTTAAATTAGAAGAAATAGTTTCAGGTAACGAAGTTAGATTTGACATTAATGAAAAGATATACAATATAAAAGTTTCGGAAATACTGCCTGACTCTGACAACTTTTACAAAGCTGAAATACTTGATAATATTATTGTAAATCTCAAAAAGCTTGAATTATCCAAAACCAAAATAGATAAATTATTCTCTGTCGAGATTGAAGAGGATGACCTTGCCGAAAAACTTGCCGAGGAATTACTTGGGTCACTCGAAGATAATATCCTTGAAACTGCAGAACAGGTTGCCTTTTGCCTTTTATATGAATTACAGATAGGTTGGAATAAATTTGATGATTTCCAGATTTACGCTTCAAACAATGTACCTCATAAACTCAATGAAGTTTGGTATACTAAACAATATTCATTTTTAAATGAAATTGGTGCTATTGGAGAACAATATAAAGGGCTTTCAAAGTTGCTCAAGATTAAGGATGAAAACCCAATTTTTAAAATCAGTGATAATTGTATTTTTCTATTTAAACCCGCTTTTGATGAAGATGGTAGTTTTCTGTGTACTTATATTGATGAGAACTTAGATGAGAGCAAGTGTATTGAACTATTAGATTTCCTGTTTGAAGAATATAACAAAAGAGGAAAAGAAAGCAGACGAGACTTTGAAGAGATTGATGATTGGTCAAAACTTGGAGACACTGAAACTGAAAAAATAATTGGCTTTAATCCGCACAATGTAATTATTATAGAAGATGAAGGGTATTTAATAGAAGATGAAATTGCACCTGATTGGCTTCAGAAATGGGCAACGGATCAGGAAAAAATTTCATTGTTAAAAGTACTTGGTATTCATTTCGAAGATTCGGATATTGCTAAACTAAGACAATCTCTTTATGATGATGAAAATGATTATATTACAAAGGATGAAATTAATGCAAGTAGCTCCTTAAACGCAATTTTATTGGAGAATACTTTTAAATGGTTAGTTGAATCAGAAATTTGGGTAAATAAGGTAATTGATAAACCATTAAAAGTTGAACTTCTAGATGCTATAATTGATAAACTAGGATGGGATTTAGAGGATTATTGGTCTGTTGATATTGGAAAGCTAAATGAAAATAGTGAGGAATGGGAGGACGAGGGTTATTCAAATTGGCGGGAAGAAGATGATTCATTTAAAATAAGAATATTTCAAAATGAAATGCCATATATTTTACAATATGATGAACAAATTGTTGCAAAGAAATTTGAAAACGATTTTTGGTATGATGAAGACAATGAAACTCTTTATGTTAATGGGAATAAATCTTCTATTGAATTATTAATTCAAAATGCAGCAGATAAGGATTTGTTTAAAACAGATATAAAACCATTAATTAAAAATAGCTTAGCAAAATTAAATGAACTGGAACGTAAGGTTAGAGAACTTGAAAAAGAAAACAGAGTCCTAAAATCAACACATGATATAGCTCCCAAAAGAACAGATAAGATCAGTAAAGAAGATCAAGAAAAAGCAAATCTTGAAGCACGTATTGCAGTAAAAAAATACTTGGAGCAAAAAGTGGATGATGGATATGATGTAAGAGAGTGGGATCCTAATAATAGCTACGCAGTCGTAGAAGGAAAAATAAAAAAGAATGGTGAATATATTGATATTGTTGTAAAAAGTGCGAAATGGGGTGATATATTCCTTGCAGCAAATGAATTCGAGTTATTATGCAAAGATTCAAAAAATCAATTATTTGTATATAATGGCTATGATGTTAAGCCAGTAACTTTGAATAGTATCTTTGAAGCAAATAGTTTAATTCAACTTCAAATAGACACATACCAAATCAATGGAGAATTTTTAAAA
This sequence comes from Bacteroidales bacterium UBA5762, assembly GCA_002418865.1. Classification (GTDB taxonomy): domain Bacteria; phylum Bacteroidota; class Bacteroidia; order Bacteroidales; family TTA-H9; genus TTA-H9. Next base: position 33,160 of record DIEY01000059.1, read on the forward strand.
ATGTTAGCAAAAGCATTTAAGTATGTTTCAAATACGAAATTCGTAGTAGAAGACCCTAATTATTCTGCACATAATCTGTTGAATAGACTTGGATTGGACAACCTTAATGAGGGTTTCATTTCTGCTTCATTTGATGATGAATACTAAAATATGCTTGAAAGAAATGAACATATTAAGCTATTAGACCTTGAGCTAAGGACTCAATCGGATAATTATTTAAAACTGATCTTACAGAAGGCAACTGCTCTTATTGAACAAGAGGAGGTCTTCACAAGTCAGTTTATGAAATTTGAAGATGGGATACTTGTATTAAAATTCAAAACAGAAAAAGCATTACCACGAAAAGGACAATATTTAACAGCTGTATTACTTAATGATGAAAAAAGGAGTTATAAAAACTGGGGAGATTTATCCTGGGCTGAATTGAGAAACAAATATCAAAATAGTTTTTCTGAATGTATTTGTGTTTGGCATAGGTCATATAATGAGAAAGGATTTCAGTTAGCAGGTTTTAAAGGTATTTCACTTGATTTTGCTGGTAAATTGGTTGAAAAGTGTTTAGTTACCCTTGGCCCGCACGAACCACCTTTGAAATATTTGCAAAATTTAATTGAGATAGTAAGAAATACTCCAAAAAATGAACCCCCTTCAAAATTCCTTGATATTCATATAGTAAATAATGAGTGGATTCCTGAGATACTTAATGCGAAACATAACTTATCTGATTTTATTCAAACACAACTTTTAATTTCTGATGAAATTATTATTCAAGGACCTCCGGGAACAGGAAAGACTTATCAAATGGCAAAATTAATTGCTGACTTATTAGATAAAAACAAAAGTGTCCTTGCTACTTCGTTAACCAACCGTTCGTTAATAGAATTAGCTTCAAAGAAGTTTTTAGAAAATCATAGAAAAAATAAAAAGATTTACAAAACTAATCTAACTAAAGACGAACAAGAAGAATTACCAGGATTATTAAACTCAAAGGATATTCAAGTAATTTCTGGTACAGTATTGCTTTCAACATTTTATATTTCAAGTGGCTTTGCAAAAGAAATTCATGTTGATCCACCATTTGATTTTGTTATTGTAGATGAAGCAAGTCAGGCTTTATTATCAATGTTTTGTGCTGCTAAGAAACTAGGGAAGAAAGTTGTTTTTATTGGTGACCCTTATCAATTACCACCGGTTGTTGAATTAAATAAGGACATAATTGAAAAGAAAAATGCTATCAACTTTGTTGAAGGATTCAATACTATTTGTAGAAATTTATCAATTCCATCATTTCAACTTACAGAAACTTACCGTTTGCCAATTAGAGCTGCCAAATATACTGGTCTGTTTTACCATAACACATTAGTTTCAAAGGTGAATAATAAACTAAGATTTCATTTTCCTGAATGCAGCATGGAATTAAATAAATATCTAAACTCTGATGGAGGTCCAGTTCTGATTAAATCAAGTTTCACAATCGGTAATGACAGCCCTGATTTTGGATTATTTTTAATAATTGAGTTCTTAAAACAGATAATGCTTATTAAGGAAAAAGATTTCAAAGTCGCAATAATTACAAAAACAAAAAAAGCAGTTAGAGCCATTCAAAAAGCTGTTACAGTGACTTTTGGCTGTGATGACAGAATCCTAATTGAAACTGTTGAAAGAATTCAAGGACTTACTTGTGACATTACTATTTTTTTCATACCAAATTCAAGTATGAATTATTCTTTGAAAAAGCCGCTATTTAATGTCGCAACAAGTAGAGCAACGAGACACACGATAATTATTGCAGATAAGGCAATTACTTCATTTCCAATTGCTGACAGACATGTTAGAGATTTTATTCAAAAATTGAACGATGATTTTAGTTTTGAAATTGAACCAAAAATAAATATGAAAAGACTTACAGAAGGCTAACCAGATTTGCAAGCACATTGCCAAAGCCTCACAAGCCAACCCTCAATCCAAAGCTTTGTCAAAGAGCTTGCAAATCCAGCCCAAGTACCACCTTTCGGGACGGTTTAGGCTTTACCCACGCTCAAAAAACAAAATAAATTTGTGCTTCGTGGATAGGTTGGTGCAGTTTGACAATGACTTGAAAATAAAGATAAATGATTGATAAACAGACGGAAATGAATTAACACCAGTTGCCAACATGCGGTATAGTTAATTGCCGGTGTGGTGCGTATTCGAGCGGCACAGCTCGTATCAAAAGCAGTTGTAACTTGACAGGAAAGTGCTTCGAAATCGGCAACTAACCATACCGCCAACCGTTAGCAGCAAGCAAACAAACTCGGTCCAAAACTACTTGATAAAATTTTAACTATCTTTACACAAAGAATTGGATTATGAGAGCGATAGAGTTTAAGTCTAAGATAAAAAATAACCAGATTACGATACCTTCAAAGGTTCAATCTGAGTTGAATTCCAAACAGGATAAGAATGTTAGAGTAATTGTACTTATAGATGATTCGGAAAGTGCTGACGATTATATTTTCCAAAAGACAGCTCAAAGTCGATTCTTACAGGGTTACTCTGATTCGGACTCAGTTTATGATAATTAGCCATTATGAGTAAATTGAAGTTCGGAGATATTGTCTTATTAAAATTCCCATTTACCGATGGCAAGAATTACAAAAGGCGTCCGGCTCTCATAATCAATGACTTTAATGATGGAGATATAGTTGTTTGCAGGATCACAAGTCAGATTTACGAAAGTCCATATGATGTCTATTTGGATAAATGGAAGGAATTTGGCCTTAAGTTACCTTCAGTCATCCGTGTCCATAAGTTAGCTACACTTGAGAAAAATTTAGTTGAGGTAATAATGGGAAAAATTGACACCTCGACTAAAGAAAAAACGAAAAAAATAATCGCGCAATTAACAGATTAACAATTGCCTGCTGCTAACAAGCGGTCATACGCAATGCGGGGTGTCGTGCCTGTTTTATTTACAACTCATTTATTAATCCTTGTAGTAACTCGACAAGTGAGCGCTTTGAATCCCGCACTGCGCATACCCCTGAACGTTAGCTGCCAATTCTGCACAGAAGAAACCACATATTAATCGTGATTTATCTTGACAATTAGAAAATAAAACCGTTTCAACCATGAAAACATTTATTTCAATCAGTTTAATCACAGTTATCTTCTTAAGTGGGTGTAAAAACCCTAGTAACAGACTGGTAAATAGAATTGATCACATCGCTATTTAGTGTCAGAAAGAAAACTCTCTG
>DIEY01000042.1:0-159 GCA_002418865.1 Bacteroidales bacterium UBA5762
TTGTTCAACAACGGCCTGTCTTCGTCATTAAGCTCAGGAAATTCCCATGACGATTTTGCATGTCGGGCAACTATAAGTGTTTTCATGAATGATGATTTTTTATCTGATTTGGGTGCTTACAAATTTACTAAATGCCCGTATAAATCAATCTTTAGAAAA
>DIEY01000042.1:188-666 GCA_002418865.1 Bacteroidales bacterium UBA5762
AATAACAATCTCTTTTAGTGAGTAACGCGAAAGCACAGTCCTGAGCTTATTAAATTGAGTTCTCTTAAATATGAATAACTTCTCCATAAGCTGCAGCCATAGCTTCCATAAAGGCTTCCGACATGGTGGGATGAGGATGTACACTATCGATGATTTCTCTGCCTGTACTTTCGAGTTTTCTGGCTACAACGGCTTCGGCAATCATTTCAGTAACATTATCGCCAATCATATGAACGCCTAATATTTCCCCATATTTTGCTTCTACTATTACTTTTACAAATCCATCGCGATGGCCAGCTGCGGTTGCTTTGCCTGAGGCAGAATAGGGAAATTTTCCTACTTTAATATCGTATCCGGCTTCACGAGCAGCTTTTTCGGTCATCCCTAACGATGCTATCTCGGGCTGGGTATATGTACAAGCTGGAATATTCCCGTAATTTAAAGGCGTTGGCTCATGGCCGGCAATCTTTTCTACACA
>DIEY01000042.1:831-2119 GCA_002418865.1 Bacteroidales bacterium UBA5762
GAGTGTTTCTTCGCCTTTTTTGGTTTTTATGGTCACTATGCAATTATCATCCTTCACTTCAACTTTCTCAACAGTCGATTCGGTCATCACCTTGATCCCTACTTTTTTAAAATTGCGTTCCAATTGTTTAGAAACTTCTTCATCCTCTAAGGGTACCACNNTGGGCATAAACTCAACCAGAGTAACCTTCGTGCCAATGGAGTTATAAAAAAAGGCAAACTCCGAACCTATTGCACCTGACCCCACAATAACCATGGATTGAGGCTGATTGGGTAATGTTAATGCTTCGCGATAACCGATAATATGTTTGCCATCCTGACGAAGATTTGGAAGCTCACGCGAACGAGCACCCGTTGCTATAATAATATGTTTTGCACTATAATTTTTTACACTCCCATCTTCGAAAGAAACCTCAACTTCATGCGCCGGCTTTATCTTGCCAAAACCTTTGATATGCTCCACTTTGTTTTTCTTAAAAAGATATTGTATGCCATTGCTCATTGTGGATGCAACTTCACGCGAACGTTTTATCATGCCTTCGAAATCGCCCCTAACAGTGCCTTCTATTTTTACCCCATAGTCAGATGCATGTGAAAGATAGTTAATTACCTGAGCNNCTCTTTAAAAGTGCTTTCGTGGGAATGCATCCCCAATTGAGGCATACTCCTCCTAATTCTGCCTTTTCAACTACTGCTGTTTTTAACCCTAATTGAGCTGCTCGAATTCCGGCTACATAACCTCCTGGACCACTTCCTATTACAATTACATCATATTGATTATCCATAAAATGTTGATTTAATTTAAAATGATTCGATCTTTCATGCAAATTTATGTATCCCTGCGAAATTTCATTTTGATGATTTAATCACAAAAGACACGTGATTTATTGTAATATAACAATCTTTGAATAGATTTGGTTTATAAACCACATTTTATTTGATTGTAGCTGTCTTGTAATATTCTTTTTTATTTTTAGTTTGAAACGGAAATGGCAAAGCATCATTGTTAGGAAATCTCTGATAGGTCGATGAAGCATAGCGTAAATAGTTTTAACAGAATTCATTCAAACTGCCTAAAGACTTATTTTTCTATTAATATATACAAATAGCTGCAGATAAATATAATAGACAAATAGAATCGAAAGAGAAATTGTAAGAAGCATAAGATATTCATTATCAATATTCTGTTTGAAATCATACCTACCCGGACATTTAAGTGACGAACCTTAATGCCTTAGTTTTAAGCGCTTCCATATATTATTTTGAAAATTATTTAGCCAACCATTGTA
>DIEY01000042.1:2195-31932 GCA_002418865.1 Bacteroidales bacterium UBA5762
GGGGTTCGATTCCCCTACGGGCTACAAAATATAGGCAAAGAGAGACTTTCACAGTACTCGATGTTTTCCGCTTTTAAACTTTGTTAAACAAGGCACTAAAACTAGTAACAGGCAGCATAGAATCTCAATTCCCAGGTATACAATAGTCTTAATCAATAAGCAATTCATTTTCATCTTATCATTCAGATAAAATTCTGTCTTTTTTAGCTTAAAGAAATTCGCCACAGCATTTGGAGTAAACTTCGATGGTTTTTTCTATAAAAAATAACTGGCAATCTTGCAAGCAAATACAATTTCTCTATGAATTGCTGCTATTAACGTGAATATAAGTATTTAAAATTCACTTGGTTAACGGAATATTAATGAAAAAACAACATTTTGACTTAATGAATGGATGGGGCGATAGCAGATAGATCAAAACTCAATTCGGCATTTCACTCAAACCTCTACTACTTTTACTTTCTTATTCATCAAGAGAAAAAAATAGTCATACGTAGCGGATCACGCCACATCGACTCGAGATAACATTTTGCAGTCGAATTTTTTCGATTAGTGTATTAGCCAAATTAAAAGTTTGGCAAAAACAATCGTTGGGTCAGTTTATTCGAAGTGAATTTTTATTTATGCACTTTTTTTAAGAATTGCTCTACTTCGGGTACTCCACCTTGGAAAATAAGATAACCATTATAAGGTTCTCGTTCGGTAATTTCATCATTGATAGGGGTGAGCATCAGTCGTTTTACTTCTTCGGGATCGTCGGTTTGGCCTAAGACCCAACTAAGTTTGATATATGCAGTTTCGGGTAACATATTTCCTGCAGGAATAATTCCTTTGGCCATCATATCGCGGCCAGTATCGTAAACGAACATGTGAACATAGCCCCAAATAGTTTGAACGGTCATAAACATGTGAATGCCCAATTTATGTGCTCTTTCAATAGCGGGATAAAGTTCCTTGTTAACGTGTCCAAGACCTGTTCCCACGAATATGATTCCTCTGTAGCCCATGTCGATAATTCCATTTAGTATGTCGGGATGCATACCAGGGTAATAATAAAGCATGGTAACACGTTCGTCGTAATATGGTTTGATGGTAACTTGTCGGTCTTTTCTACGAGGATTGTATTTTTTCTTAATAGGTGTGACTCCTTTGCGTGTAACCATAGCGACGGGGGTATCGCTAATGGTACGGAAGGTAGAGCGATAGCTCGAATGCATTTTTCTAACCCTGGTTCCACGATGAAGCAATCCATATTCATCACTAGTAGGCCCAAACATGCAAACTAAAACCTCGGCTATATCGCCATGACCGGCTGCAGTCATAGCATGCATCAGATTCAAAGCAGCATCACTGCTTGGCCTGTCGGATGAACGCTGGGAACCAACCAAAATAATAGGAACAGGTGAATTCTGTACCATGAACGAAAGTGCAGCTCCTGTATGCGAAAGTGTGTCAGTGCCATGACCTATCACAATGCCATCTACTCCTTTCTCTATCTCTTTTCCTATGGCTATTGCAAGCGCTTTATATTGAGCTGGCCCCATATTCTCACTGAATACTGCAAATAGCTTTTCGGTTTCGAGATTACAAATGTCGGCTAATTCAGGCACAGCACCATAAAGCTCACCAGGGGTGAAGGCCGGAATTACAGCCCCTGTCCGATAATCGAGCCTTGATGCAATTGTGCCTCCCGTACCAAGAAGTTTCACCTTCGGTAAACCCACCGTAAAAGGAAATTGCTTTTCGGGTATTTTATAATTGGCTTTTTTATAACCCACCTCTTTCATCTCGATTATTGTACGAACATCAATACCGATATTGTAACCTGTGGCTATCTTTATTACGATGTGCAAATCATCATCGTTTTCTGCTCTCGGTAAAACAGTGCCCTTGAAATCACCACGGCTGGTTTTTATTTCAGCCTGTCCCCATACTCTTACATTGAATTGCTTCAATATCTCGAGTGCCCTGCCTTTATAACCCTGAAAAATATCTTCACTCATTGTATGTAACTGAATTTAGTCGAATCGATTATTATTAACGTTTTTTCCTTTTCTTAGAGACTATAAAAAATTTAATAATTTGATATTTAAAACCTTTTATTTTAAATCCATTATTTTTTTAATTTAGTAAAATAGTCTAATTTCTCAGCATATTTTACTTCATTTAAATTTAAAAAATTAAAGATTCGAGTAAATTTCTCAAATCTTTCATAGAAATATTTCCTAATGCAGTTTCCTGGAGTTGTCCCATAATCCAATTGATTTTATTTTCAGGTTCTGGGTTAATGGCTATTTCGTCGAATTTTTTCGACAAGAAATCTATTTTGGAAAGAAGATCTTCTTTTGCTATGCGTTTGAATTTAAGAATTGTAAGCACAGAGTCGAAATCCATACCAGGATGGTCGTAAACTTCGGGGAACATTTTTTGGGCCAATCTCAAATCGAGATGATTATTCTTTAGGTATTTGAGGAGATCGTAAATGCGGTCGAACTGGAAAGTAGATGAAGGACCCTTTTGTCCTTCTATGTATTTGACTGTATGCCCTAAAAAGCTTCCTGTAAATCGTGCCGGGATTTCAAGCTCGGTATAAATCCTTTCGATAAGGGGATAAAGATTTTTTTTGAAGATATAGGTAAAGGTATCTTGAGGTACGTTCCATTGAACCAATTGATTATAACGAACCATGACTTCTGTGGGCAAATCTTTACGAATTTCTTCTATGTAATCATCAGTCAAAGGAATAGGGGCAGAATCGGTATCTGGATACATACGGTCGGCGCCAGGTAAGACACGTTCGAAAATAGTGGTTCCGTCTTCGAAGGATTTTCGGGTTTCAGGCGGAACTCCGTCGAATGCCATCAAGCAACGTTCTTCTATAGTTTCTAATGCGGTTGAGATATCATCTTCTGGCCCCCAAAATACAATCTGGGCATCATTTTCTTCGGCTTGCAATATCTGGCGGATTTTGCTCCAGTCTTCTTCATTGATTTCGGGAACAAAAGCTTCGGAATGAGTCATGTTAGGTTTCTCTATGCAGGCAATTACCTTTAAGCGGTCTGAAATTTCGTTGGCAAAGCAATGCTCTGGTTGAGTGAAGTGAGATAGGATACCACGAAATTGAGGCAAGTTCACTGCAACAATTCTATAACGATTGTCGCGTGCATAAATCAAGGCGGGTAAATTGAAATGGAAATCGAAAAAATTCAAACGTTTGTAGGTCATCCTCCAATTTTCCTTTCGGATACGAGATTGTAATTTATCTCGAATGAGCAACAAAGCCCATTGACGAAAGGCTTCATTATGTGTTAATTCAGGAATCCAGCGAGTATGCGAAACGCCTTTAATTTCTACACGATGACCTCCCCTACAGCTAACATTTACATCTTCACGGCCTGAACCACTTCCTGTTCTTACATAACCCGTGCTACGATTGAGAAATCGAATGTAATTACAAGCTTCCATTACTTCATCAGGATTGAGGCAATCTGGATAAGTTACCGTTTCTATTAGAGGCATACCCAAACGATCGGTTTTGAAAGTGCGAAAATGTCCAATATCGGAAATCTCACGACAAGCATCTTCTTCGACACTAAGTTGAATAAGCCTTACTTTTTTATTGCGTAAAGGAATTTCACCTTCCACCCCAACAATGGCTGTGCGCTGAAATCCTGTCGGAATAGAACCATCGAGGTATTGTTTTCGTGTGATATGTACCTCTCCAACAATATTTAGTTTAGATAAAAGTGCAATCTCGATGGCAATTCTTAAGGCTTGACGGTTCAAGGGAAAAGGAGGAGTATCGTCGACCTCATACGTACAAGCACTGTCATATTTGATTCTATAAATAATATTTTTGCGGGTTTTGAATTCCATTAAAGCAGTACCGTCATATTCACCGAGTTCACTCAAGGTGGGCCGCATGTGACGTATCACCTCGGCATCGTAATCATCATCGGCATGATAAAGACCTGCCGGACAATTGCAGAATAATTTCTTATCGGTAAGCAATTGTTGATGAACTTCGAGGCCTGATTTGAACCCAATACGATCGTAATCTTCCTGAGTGGCTTGCCTACGGTTTACATAGCCAACCTGTTGGCGAGTTTCTTCATAATTGGCTTTTGCATCTACAGCTGAAAAAGTAAAATGAAGAGTGCTTTTGTTATTCTCTTGATTCTGAAAACGTTGTTTTGACATCGACAAAGATGTTTGAAGTTTCAAATGTAGGTATTCTCTCTTGGACTGCAATAAAATGGCGATGCAAAGTATCATCAGCTGATTCAAAACCCTCACAGAAAATACATTATGAACTTAGTTTCTTTTGTTTTTCTGAAGAGTCTTTGAGCACACCTTTAGTCTTAATTTTGTATTTTGAAGATGCAACCATGAAAGAAGAGACTCTTATTTTTTATGCAATGTTATGTGCAGCTATCCTTTTGGGTCGTGTTCCTTTAATCGGACCTTTTTTTAGAGTTATCAATACCATGGTGCACGAAACGGGACATGCGCTCACGACCCTTTTATTTAGTGGAAAAGTTTATAAGATAGAATTATTCTCAGATTTGTCTGGAACTACTATCTCTAGCACTAAAGGCAAGTTTGCAAGGATTATTGTTTCTCTGATAGGCTACCCTTTTTCGACCTCTATGGCTTGGTTGATGTTCTATTTGTTATATCATCAACAACAAAGGGCTGTAATCATACTGTTTACTGGCATGAGTCTATTCTGTTTGATCTTTTTTGTCAGAAATATTTATGGTGTAATCTGGCTTTGTGCGTTTATTATTCTTAATGTAGCAGCCTTATATTTTCTGTCGTATGAGATTATATATTGGATTGCCCTCATTTTTAGTGTACTTTTGCTTGGTGATGCCGTAGCCTCGGTATTGCTTCTGCTGATATTGAGCATTAAAGCCCCACGAAAAAGTGGTGACGCCCACAGTCTGAGGCAACTTACAGGAATTCATGAGGTGGTATGGTCTCTACTTTTTGCCTCATTCGCCTTGTGGATAGCTTACGACATCATTATTAAATTTTTTCCTAAATTTCCTTCTTTACCAGTATGATACAGAAAATTCTCACCTTTATCATAGTAATTTCAGCAGTCTTTTGGGTAGTTTATCGTTTCTATAGGTTTTCAAAACGAAATTCAAGCCCTTGTGATGGATGCATTTCAAAAGAATGCAACTCATGCCCTGCAATTGATCTGAAAGCCGAAGCCGAACGCCGAAAGAACGCAAAATCAGTAAAATCAGCCCAGCCATAATATCTACATGATTTTTTCTTATGGATTGTTTGCTGCCTGATTTGTTTCACAATTACTTATAGGCTATGTATAAGTCTTTCATTTTTTAAAACTATTCGATAGATAAAATGATAAGTAAAATTCTAGTAAACCGAAAAAATAGTAATTTTGAAACAATGAATTAGAATATCGAATTCATTCGATTTCGAATTTTCATCATTCTAAAATCTTCATTCGTAATAAAGTGGGTTTTTAAACTTTAGTTTATGATCGACAGGACTACATTTACAAACATGTATGAGAACTTCGATAAGGAAGTCATCAATGAGATTATAGAGATTTTTATTCGTGAATATCCGACAAGGATCAAAGAATTGGAGAAAGATATTCAAGCACACGATTTCGACAGTCTTGCCAAGCATGCGCATAGCCTAAAGGGCGTCATTGCAAATTTTTATGATGAAGATGCTCGTCAAATAGCTTTTCAACTCGAGAAGAAGGGAAAATCGCTTGATAGTTCTGGTTTAGACGAAGATTTACTATTATTGAAAAAAGCCTGCGAGCATTTAATGGCTGAACTGAACGAGATTCGTAAAAATTATCGATAATTGATGTGGTTATTCTTCAGCAATACGTTGAAGAGCTTCTATGGCTTTCTGAAAGTTGGGTTGAAGACTTATAGCTTTGTTATAATCGGCTGAAGCCCTGCTTATAGCGCCCAGTTGTTCATAGCAATATCCACGGTTTAAATAGGCTGCAGCATTTTTCTCGTCGAGTTGAATCACACGGTCGAACCACGTAAGGGCTGTTTGGAAATCGAGCAAATCGGCCATATAAATATAACCCATGGCAAAGATGGAAGGCGTATAATTAGGATCGATGGCCATAACCGATTGATGGACAGCAAGAGCTTTGTCAGTTTGTTCCGTATCTTGATAAAGTAATGCCAGTAAATACATTGTATGGATATGGTTGGGTTTAATACGGAGGGCATTTTTAAAAAATCCCTCGGCCATTTGGGGTTGTTTTTTCCCATAAAGAATTCCCAATTGCACATAGGCATCAAAAAAATCCTGATCTTGTTCTATGGCTTTTAAGTAATTCTTTATGGCGCTTAATGTATCACCCTTTTCGGCAAATGCCCAGGCTGTCAGATAATAAGCCTTTGGATTCAAGGCTTTATGGGTAATAGCCTTAGCAGTAAAGGCAAACGTTTGATCGTAATCTTTCAACACCAGATAGTTTCTGGCTAATCCTATCAGAGCATCATTGTAAGCAGGATCGAGACGAAGAGCTCTTGAGTAATATTCTTCTGCCTGAATGGGTTTCCCCATATTAAGATACACATCACCCAACAAACTAAATAATTTTGGATTGATAGAATCTTTTCCTATTACTTCATTTAGATCTTTAAGAGCTTCGCTATATCTTGCATTTTGAATAAACCAGGAGGCTCGATCGTAATAAAATTCCACGTTCCCAGGATCATCCCTCAAACGCTCATTCAAATTTTTTAAAACTACGGGAATAGTATCAGGTTGGTTATCCAACGCCTTTTCTTTTTTTTGTGTGCATGAAGAAGAGAAAATAATTAGTATGGCAAGAAAAATTCCTACAAGGCTTTTCGATAAATTCATCAAGGTAATATATGATTTGAACCAGCAAAATTATAGTTTTTTATTACTATTTCGTTCAGGAGATGGATAGGGAGAAAACACGGGCTATTTTCACTACTAAAAACATAAAAGTTTTCCAAAAAGCTCCCAAAGAACCATTGATGACTCTTTGCACCCATCTCCATTCTCCGGCCACCAAGCATCAACCCCCAATCACTTTATGAACTTTCCAACATTCTAATCACTAATCTCTAACCACCATGCCCTGTGTACTAACCACCATACACAATACTTTTCTTATCCTCTTTATAAAGAATTAAAGAATTGTTATTCAACCTTTAATTATATTTTATCTTCTTCCCTTTGTTGGGTTTCTTCTTTTCTGGAGTAGCTTTAACCTGCACCTTATATTTACCTTTATGGTCGGCATTAAATCTGTAGGGATCGTCGATATTCAATTCTAGTTCAATTTTAGCAGCTCTTTTTAGATTTGCTTTAGCTAAATGTGGAGGAAGATTCACACCTACCACCCAGTTGTCCCCACTCATAAACATATACACATTACGCTTCAAATCGAAATAAATGTTATACTCGGGGAAATAAATGTGGCGAACTTGAGCTCTGTATCCATGAGCCGGCGCCCAGGGAGGTGGACCATCCACCTTTTTCTGGGTTGAACAAGAAAGCGGAATGATAGATAAAAGAAACCATAATACCACAGAACTCATTACAATTTTTCTGGTTCCCATAATCAATTGTTTTATTAGGTTTTACTTAAGGCTATCTTGTCAAAATTAATCATTTTTTATAACCCCGTATCTAGTCTGCTGAAAATCTTATATCTCGCTATAATTCTGTTTTTTTTAGTAGTTGTTGGCATTCCGCGATTTTCTTCCTTAATTTCCAACATGTCATCTGCCGCAGATTAAGATTCCTCGCTAACTCGTAGCTCGAGATTCCAGGATTACGACAAATAACAGAAGCAAGTGCAAAAGCCTCAGGTAAAGGCAAACGACAATGGTGAAAAATAGTATGAGCCTTAGCAGATTCCTCATGTTTACAACGTGTACATCGACGTGAACTAGGCGTACGTCCTTCACAGTAATTCCTATGTCCACATTTGCGACAAACAAATCCATCTTTCCATTTTTGCTGAGCTAAAAATTTCAGACAATCCTCCTCCCTTGGAAACATGCTACGAATACCTTCCAAATCAATATCTTTAAAAATCTTAAAAATTTCATCCATGACAATATGTCATATTTAATATAATGAATATGAAATATTCTTTATGTGTAATCAATTCAAAATAAATCTATTGTATTTGAACATAAAAACCTTCTATCTGTTCATTCATCAATAGACAGGTTTTTGGCCTGTGATTTGCAAAAATAAAAAGAGTGATAAACATGCGCTTTAATTTTAAAATTAAATTAATTTTGCCAATTCAAAATCGAATGACAGTATGAAGAAAATCTTTCTCTTTGCTACGTTGAGTATAGCGATTTTAGCCTTTATCTCATGTGGAAGAAATCAGAAGACCGAATCATCAGAAAACCAAACAGACAAGGGAGCCTTGAGTGAACAAGTGGTTCAGTTAAATGGGGAACTTTTTCGGGAGATGATTTGGGATTATACCAGTTCACCTGATCAATGGAAATACAAAGGTAATAAGCCAAGTGTAATAGATTTTTATGCCGATTGGTGCAAACCATGTAAAATCGCCTCTCCTATTCTTGAAGATTTAGCTAAAGAATATGCAGGAAGAGTAAATTTTTACAAGATTGATACAGATAAGGAAAAAGAATTATCTATGCTTTTCGGAATAAGGACTATACCTTCTTTTCTTTTCATTCCACAAGAGGGCGAACCGCGAATGACAGCCGGAATAGCTCCTGGTGAAGAAGCCACCCGTAAAATGTTCAACGATTACATACAGCAGTTTTGCTTAGGGAATGTGCCAGGCTCGCAACCTTTAGCTTACTAAAATGTTTATTGAAGAAAATAAAAAATAGAATACCATGAAGAAAACACTATTAAGACTCATACCTTTATTAATTGGGCTCAATTTTATTGCTTTCGGAATTTCTGCTCAATCGAGTATCAAAAAAACAGAAAACGAAGGCAAAGTAATTTATCTAACCTCGGCTGAATTCAAGGAAAAGGTTTTTAATTGGGAAAAAAGCCCCGATACATGGGTATTTGAAGGCGAACGACCTTGTGTAGTCGATTTTTATGCCGATTGGTGCAAGCCATGTAGGATAGTAGCTCCCATCATGGAAGAACTGGCTTTAAAATACCAAGGAAAAGTCACTATTTATAAGGTGAATACAGATAAAGAGAAAGAGGTAGCCAGCGCCTTCGGGATTCGCAGTATCCCCTCTGTTCTATTCTGCCCGATGAAAGGGAAACCTCAGATGGCCACAGGTGCTTTGCCAAAAGACTCTTACATCAAAGTGATAGAAGAATTTCTCTTAGGAAATAACAAATCATCTCTATAACAGAAGTTTAAAATTTATTTAAAATAACATCCACTTTAACCTTTTATTAAATTTTTCTATGGAACATTTAACCAAACAGACTTTTCAGGAAAAAGTTTTTAATTACGACAAGAACGACCAATGGAAATTTGAAGGCAAATTGCCGTGTGTAATTGATTTTTATGCAGATTGGTGTGGCCCTTGTAAGATGGTTGCACCAGTTCTGGAAGAATTATCGAAAGAATATAACGGGAAGGTAAATTTTTATAAAGTCGATACTGAAGCTGAGCAAGAACTTGCGGCTGCTTTTGGTATTAGAAGTATCCCGTCTATTCTTTTTTGCCCAGTAAATGGCCAGCCACAAATGGCTGTTGGTGCTCTGCCTAAAGACAGTTTAAAGAAAGCCATTGAAGATGTGCTTTTGAAGGCATAAAACATATTCTTTTAGACCTTTAGCCCGCTCGAGATCATCGTATTTCTCTTGCGGGCTTTTTTATCAAATCCCAGTTTTCATATACATTTCGACTAAATATAAAGGCAAAATTCTTAGAATTGATTTATTATCAACATTTTCAAGAAGAGAATATCTTTGTAAAAAAATCGAGGAATGGACTTTTTGCTGAGCACGGCATATTTGCCTAACATACAATATTTTGGTGTAATTAAAGCAGCCAATCACGTTTGGATTGAAAATCACGAAACCTATGCACGACAAACTTACCGTAACAGATGTTATATTGCAGGGCCAAATGGTCGCCAGATGTTGATAATTCCCGTAGTTCGTCCCAAGGGAAATCATACCTCTATCAACGAAATCTTGATAGACAATAAGCAAGCTTGGCAAAAAATTCACTGGAGATCCATCGAAACTGCCTATAACCGATCGGCATTTTTTCAGTATTACAAAGATGAATTCGAAACTTTATTCACCGAACCATATTATAATTTAATAGACTTTAATCAAAAAGCATTGTGGAAATTACTTAAAATTTTACATATAGATAAAAATATCCTTCTTACCGAAAAATATACCGCTGAATGGCCAGAGGAAATTATAGATTTGAGAAACGAAATTGTACCAAACCGAAAAGGGATATTATCAAACGTTTATTTTGAAAGTTATTTTCAGCCTTTTAGTCCAAAATATGGTTTCTTACCCAACCTAAGTGTAATAGATCTTCTCTTTAACCAAGGACAATATAGCGGAGAATATATACATGCTATAGCTCAGCACATCGAGGAGATTATCGTGAATCGTTAACAATTCAGGTAGGGTATTCAATTCTCAAATGATGAAGATGAAGTAAGCGTTGCTTAAAAATTTTCTTAGCAAGAGTGATATCTTTTAACGTAATATTGGCATTATCGAATTGATGCGCATTCATCATTGAATCGATTAAGTTTTCCACAAGAGCCTCGATATGAATTTCATCGGTCTGGCGTAAACTTCTTGATGCGGCTTCGACGCTATCAGCCATCATTAGCACACAAGTTTCCTTAGAATAGGGTATTGGGCCGGGATATGTAAATGCCTGCTCATTGATATCAGACTGCAGCTCTGTTTGCTTACTTATACGATAAAAATATTCAACTCTGCGTGTGCCATGGTGGGTTCTAATAAAATCGATAACCTGCTCGGGAAGTTTGTATTTATGAGCTTTCTCTATTCCATTTCGAACATGATTAAGAATGATTTCGGCGCTTTCGGCAGGCGAAAGTTCTTCATGAGGATTAAAACCAGTATATTGATTTTCTATGAAATACATGGGCGTTTCCATTTTCCCTATATCATGATACAATCCGCCAGCTCTCACCAGAAGAGGATTCCCTCCAATTTGATGAATGACTTCTTCAGCTAAATTGGCTACCTGTATGGAATGATGAAATGTTCCCGGAGCAAGCGACGAAAGCTCTTTCAAGGGTTTATAATTAACATCACTAATTTCGAGTAATGTAATATCGGTTACCATCCCAAATAATTTTTCAAGAATATACACAACGGGATACGCAAGCAGTAACAAAGCAGAAGCTCCGCCAAAAAGGATAAAATTGAAAGCCTTTAAACCCGAAAAATTCCCTTCTTGAATGAGATGCAAACCAAAATAAACCGCTGAGTATGCCAAAAATACATAAGCCGCCGTAATTACAAATTGTTGACGTCTATGAAAGTTAGCTACGGTAAAAATAGTTATCAGCCCTGAGATAAGCTGCAAAAAGATAAATTCGAAACTATTCGGGACAAGGAATCCAATAAGAATTATAGTAATGATATGAACATAAAGCGCAACGCGTGTATCGAAAAAGATTCTCGTTATCAGGGGTACCATGCAAACCGGGATTACATACAGCAGCATAGTTTGATTGGATAACACCAATGAAGTCAGTCCTACCATTGAAATAATGATAAGAAGAATAAGACCTACTTGCCGATTATCAACAAAAATATTAGGTCTAAAGAAATATAGAAACAAACCCAGCACAAGCATAGCTAAACTTACTAAAATGATTTGCCCAATGAAAACAGCCAGGCGCGCTTGCCCTGTACCCAATCGTTTCTCGGTTTCTATGCGAAGAGATTCAAGAATCTGAAACTTTTCCTCATCGATTACTTCACCTTTGGAAATCACTTTTTGCCCTCGTTGAACCAAGCCTTTTACCTTGGAAAGATTAGCTAACAATTGTTGTTGTGTTTTTTCAGTAAGCTCTTTATTATATGTGATGTTATGCGCCAAACCCATTTCAAGAGACTGTCGAGCCTTTTGTCTGTACACCGCATCAATATCATTTAAATGCGTAATTATGTAATCATCGGCAGACTGAATGGTAAAAAATTGATCAGGGTAAACCTCTTGGGCAATATTTCCTTTTACTATCATTATAGGTTGACCTTCAGGTAAAGAAGTAAGTTCGGGTACAATTTGGATGATTCCTCTTCTGTATATTGTATCAGCAATTTGAATTAGTTTTCTGTAAACTTCTGCAGAAGGCTTATTCGATAAAGTATCATGGGGAGAAAGACCTAAAAAATCCATCAAGGCTTGAGAAACCATTGCCCTCTTATTTGTAGTGATTTCAGGTTGATAAGTAAAATATAAACGACTCTTTGTTAATAATCTTTCCTTTTGTGCTTCATATTCCTTCACTGTTTTCATTACCGAGAAATCGAATGGGGCAATTAAATCTTCGTGAAGCCATGGCTTTCCTTTCACATATTCATATTTAAATTTTCCTTCACGCGGGAATAGTAGTAAAATAATTATCGTTGCACTTAAAAACAATAAGCTTTTACTCACATAATACAAATTGTCAGTGAAAAAACGGAAAGGATTTTTCATGCAAATTCATTATTTATATTTGAATGATAAAGGGGTGGGTTGTAAAAAACATCAAGAATCAATACGATAGTCATTATTAAGTTTTGAAGAAAATGAAGAATATCCAAAAGTAGATTTGCTACGAAAATAATAAAAATCGTTAATGTTCGGGTTGAAATTTTCTGCCGAAAAGATTTTACATAATGAAACTCAAAGGAATATTTCCAGTGTTTTTGTCCTTTATTATTGGTTATAAACTTAATTGTTAATATTTAACTTATGATGTATAACCATAAACCAAACATTGGCAAAAAATCTATTATTCTTCGATTTTATTTTCACGTTTTCTTTTCAAATGATCTAGGACGATTTTACGCATTCTGATGGCATTTGGTGTAACCTCAACATATTCATCCTCAGCGATATATTCAAGGGCTTCTTCGAGTGAAAACAAGCGAGGAGGTGAGATAACAGCCTTTTCGTCGCTTCCAGCGGCTCTAATATTGGTAAGTTTTTTTGTATGGATAACATTGACCACAAGATCGGTGTTGCGGCTATTTTCGCCAATAATTTGGCCTGCATATACATTTTGTCCTGGTTCTATAAAGAAAGTACCTCTATCTTGAAGCTTATCGAGCGAATAAGTAATGGCTTCTCCAGTTTCCATGGCTATAAGAACTCCATTTCTTCTGTGAGGTATATCTCCCTTCCATGGCTCGAATCCTTTGAAACGATGGGCCATTACGGCTTCTCCTTCGGTGGCCGTCAATACGGCATTGCGCAATCCTATAATTCCTCTTGCCGGCAGGCTAAATTCTAAATAGGTTCGGTCGTTCCGTGTATGAAGACCTTCTAATTCTCCTTTGCGCGAAGTAACAATATCGATGATTTTCCCACTAAATTTTTCTGGTACATTTATAGAAAGAAATTCTATGGGTTCATATTTTTCTCCATTTATCTGGCGGATAATAACCTTAGGCTGGCCAACTTGAAACTCATATCCTTCGCGACGCATGGTCTCAATCAAGATAGAAAGATGAAGTACACCTCTTCCATAAACCACATAAGTGTCGGGCGAAGAGGTTTCTTCAACTCTTAATGCAAGATTTTTCTGGGTCTCGAGGAAGAGTCTTTCACGAAGATGACGTGAGGTTACGAATTTTCCTTCCTTTCCATAAAACGGACTCGTATTAATAGTAAAAACCATACTCATAGTCGGTTCATCAACCTTGATAGGCGGGATAGGTTCAGGATTTTCGGCATCTGCAATCGTATCTCCAATGTCAAATTCTTCAGGCCCTAAAACAGCAACGATTTCGCCCGCCTCAACGGAAGTTTTTATTCTTTCTTTTCCTAAACCTTCGAAAATATATAATTCCTTAATACGCGATTTATTTATACTCCCGTCGCGTCGCACAACAGAAACTTCCATTCCTGCTTGTAATCTTCCTCTATGTATACGGCCAACGGCAATTCGTCCTAAGTAACTGCTGTAATCAAGAGAAGTTATCATCATTTGCAGACTACCTTCCATTTTTTGAGGAGGAGGTATAAATTTTAAGATTGTATCGAGCAGAAAACTAACATCCTGTGAAGGTTTTCTCCAATCGTCAGACATCCAGCCCTGCTTAGCCGAGCCATAAACCGTTGGAAAATCGAGTTGATCATTAGTAGCACCCAAAGAAAACATCAGATCAAAAATGGCTTCCTGAACTAGTTCGGGCTCACAACCTGGCTTATCTACTTTATTGATGACGACTATGGGCTTTAAATTTAGCTGTAGGGCCTTTTCGAGCACAAATCGAGTTTGAGGCATAGGACCCTCAAAAGCATCAACAACCAATAAAACCCCATCGGCCATATTCAAAACCCTCTCAACCTCTCCACCGAAATCAGAATGACCGGGTGTATCAATTACATTAATCTTAACCCCTTTATATTTTACCGAAACATTTTTAGACAAAATAGTAATACCTCTCTCACGTTCCAATTCATTGGAATCAAGTATCAATTCACCTATCTGTTGATTTTCACGAAATAATCTTCCTTGATAAAGAATGCGATCAACCAAGGTAGTTTTTCCATGGTCAACATGAGCGATGATGGCAATATTGCGTAATTCTGTCATGTAATTTATCTAATAAAAAAAGTTTGCAAAATTACGCTTAATTGCAATAGTAATGATTGAAGCTCAGAACTTGTTGAATGAAGGAATTTTGAGGATGGAAAAATCAGCCTTCAAGTTTTACAAAATGGTAGACGATATATCCTTTTTGCTCAGGATCGGCATTGGGGTTAGCCGAAAATTTTGATTTAAGAGCGGCTTCACGAGCAGCTTTCCATAGTTCCTGATCGGTTGTAGTAGTGCCGATAGAAGTATTTGGCACCTTTTTGCCGGGAGTAGCACGAATCACATTCCCCTGACGATCGACGGTAATTTCAACTACTACAGTTCCTTGCTCCATTGAGTTATAAGCAGGCTGATAGAGAAACACTTTACTGCGTCCACTCAGATAAACGCCAGGGCCTTGGCCTGAACCACCAGTTCCAGTATAAGAATTCGATCCCACACTTCCATCTGGCCTTCCTTGATCGCCTATTCCTCCAGCTATACCTTGATTTGTTGAAGTTCCCTGACCATTCAATTTTCCAGTATATAAAGCGTTAGGATTAATTACGGGTTCTTGCTGTTTCTTTTCAATGGTTTGTTGTGCAGGTGTAGTTTTATTGACTTTTTGTTTATTTTTTTCTTCTTTACTTAAAGAAGGTGTTTCTTCGTCATTAGTAGTTACAATTTCTTCGTCTTTAATTGACCCAGAAGGGATTATAGCAGCTCTTTGACCAATAGGAAGTTCAGCCGCCTGTATACTACCGAAACCCTGGTCGCTATAACCCAAATTCACTTCAACTCCTTCTTCTCCGGGTACAGGCAAAGGTGTTCGTAAAGCCATAGTAAACATCAAAAAAAGAAGCAGGAGGTGAAATACTACGGTTGCTATGATACCATATACCTTATTTTTATTCTCGCTCATGGAATTTCCTTAACTGGACGAGTGGCCAATATGACCTTGTACTTAGTATTGAGTTGAGTATTGATATCGTTAACAATATCGAAGAGAGAGACCACATATTGAACAGGGACGTTTTGATCGGCTCTTAAGACCACGGAGGCGTCGATGTCCTGTTTTTGAAGATTTTCGGCTAATATTTCTTTAAGTTGTATAAGATCAACTGGCATGGCTTGGCCACGCCCTTCGGGATCGACAAAAAACTCAAATTTATCATTGATATAGACCGTTATAGCTTGCTTAGCCATTGTTTTACTTTTGCTTGATGGGAGCAAAAGTTTTACAGCATTGGGACTTACAAGGGTTGAAGAAATAACGAAGAAGATCAACAATAAGAAGACCAGATCCGACATAGGAGCCGGATTAAATGCAATATTTAGCTTATTTCTTTTTTGGATAGCCATTTTTTTAAGAAATTAAGCAGCGGGTTCTTGAAGAAGGTCCATAAAATCGGTAGCTCTGGCTTCGAGATTAAAAACCAGTCTCTCGATACGGGCTACCAAAATATTATAACACACATAGGCTAAAATGCCGACAATAAGACCACCAACGGTGGTAACCATTGCCTGATAAATACCACTCGAAAGTACGATTAAATCAACATTATTGCCAGCCATAGACATATCGTAAAATGCTCGTATCATTCCTGTTACGGTGCCCAAGAATCCTAACATAGGTGCAGCGCCTGCAATTGTTCCCAAACCCGCAAGATTTTTTTCGAGTCTCGACACCTCGAGTTGTCCAACATTCTCAATGGAGGCATTGATATCATTGAGCGGTTTGCCTAAGCGCAACAACCCTTTTTCTATCATACGCGCAAGCGGATTGTCATTAGCACGACAAAGCGCCACCGCAGCATCTACCCTTCCATTATGAATGAAATCACGAATATGATTCATAAAATTCTTATCTTCTTTCGAGGCTCTGGATATTGCCATATATCGTTCTACAAAAATGTATACAGCAATTATCGACATAATTGCAAGAATGGCCATAATCCATCCACCTTTTACTGCTAGATCCCATACGGATAAAGAAATCTGCTGCGCCTGGGGAACGCTTGTGCCAACATTTTGCTGCAATTGTTGCAGTGAATTCATCATCGGAGTATCTTGCAAAGCTGCTAATAGAAAAATCATATTCAATTTTTTTTGCGAATTTACATTAACAAGCTGAATTGCTCTATCATGAGCCTTAAAATGTTATCAACAGACTTATGTGAATAATAACTATATCCGTAGCGTAATATTGTAAATTCAAATTTAAACTGCATTGTTCCCATAATTTTGAAATTCCCCAATCATCATCGATTCGTTTTTTAGCTCAATCTTCAGAATGAAATTTTTTGGCTACATTAAGTTTCTTTTCTTCTCCTTTAATAAGTCGCTGAATATTAGACCGATGAGTGAATGGAATGAATAGGGCTACTAAGATACTCAATATAATGAAAGGCCAATGTGGACGAGGTTGAAAGGGAAGGAAAATGACAAAGAAAGGGAAACTAATCCCAGCAAGAATGGAAGAAAGCGATACAATGCGTGAAAAAATCATAGAAATTATAAAGATCAAGATAGCACCCAGTGTCGGATAAATTAACAAAGCTAAGCCAACTCCCAACAAGGTAGCAACACCCTTCCCACCCTTCAAACCTGTATATAAAGGGAAAACATGGCCCAAAACAACAGCAATTCCGCAAGCAATCAAAAAAAATTCACGATGAATTTCTGTAAAAGAGGCTGGCATGAACCATTGAGCCAATTTTACAGCTAACCAACCTTTCAGTGCATCCAGAAGCAAAACCGGAATTCCTGCCTTCCATCCCAGAATTCGCAAAGTATTCGTTGCTCCTGCATTCATGCTACCAAACTGGCGAACATCAATTCCATACAACCATTTCCCAATCCACACGGCCGACGAAAAACTCCCCAACAGATAAGCAAAGATGATGAAAAAAATTATTAATAACATTTCAAATAAATTTTCAATCGAATAATCTTACCTTTTCCAATTCAGCCCTAAAATCAATGGCTTCAGCCCTGTTAACTGTGGCCAAGCGAAATGGCTGCCAATTTTTTGCCGGGTTGTCCTTTTCCATTTGCTTATTGAAATTTTCTTTCTCCTTCATCAAAATGTCAGTATACTCTTCATTGGTACTATAAACCCTCATCACATTGCCCCTTCCATAATCGAAATAATAGTAATGATCTTCATCGGGTCTTAATAACAGCCTTATCTGGTCTTCACGCACATTTTCCTGATGTTTCAGCTGAATATAACCTGGAATTTTTCGACCAATAAAATTTCCATTTATATATAAAATTCCGATTGGACCCCGATAATTAAATTCTTGCTCTATCGAATCCCAAACAAAATGAATATCTGTCATCACAATCGACTGATTTGCAATAGTCGACACCGTTCCCCCGCTTTTTACTTCTTCTACCATCCGATTAAAATAACTCTCTCCAAATAAATTAATGAGCCCATTTTTATTGGGTTTTGAATCTAAGTTTATATTTGGATTATCCAAAGTAAACAATTCGTTGACCATCATTTTCCATGCCTTTTCAACGAAGGGGAAATTAAACGTCATTGATAGATTCATTTGTAGACTATCTGTTTGTAAATAATAAATGACATCGCCCGAGGTTTGAATTTGAGATACAGGGCTAAAGCGAGGATGAAGATCTACAAGGCCATGTGATTCGATTATACATTCAGAAATTTTATATTCGAGAACAGAAATAATGTCGTTGGAACTTTTCAAATTTGTATTTCTTGCTATTCTATATTCGTTAGTTTTCTCATCCCAAAAAACTTTACCAGAAGCCTTAAACACAGGTAAATCGCGTGGGTCGCGCAAGGGTTCCAGAAAACGGGCATATACTTTACCTCCTGTTCTATTCATAAATATTCCTGTAACCAACTCCATTCCATCTTGATTATAACATTTGGCAGGCAATGGCAATAACACATTATCATATTCGATTAGGGTATCGAATTGAACCCAGTGGGTTTGTAAACCACATGCACTCTGCGTAATCTTGTAATAACCATTAAATGAAAAAGGTTTAATATCAGAAGAAAAATGAACCTGGCCTCGAAAATCAAACCATGGATTGAGAATAAATGAAGAAGTATCGCTAACGGTGGCTCTACCATATGTAAGGCTTGTATAAGGATCTGATTTTATTTCATCGAAGAAGATTGAACTTGTTTTTTCATGTTGAATTGGTGAGAAATAAGTAGTTCCTTTAGCTTGAAACTTTTTGCCAGAAATAATCTGTCCATTGGCATGAAAAAATTCGTGCCGAATAGCATTACGAGAAGTAATAAGACGTGCATTTTGAAAAGGAATAGGAAGGTTTTGGGGAGTAATTTGAATTTGTTTTTCTGAAAGAAAGATAAAAGCATCGGCCGATTTAATAAAAGGGATATCACTAAGATTCAATAAATTATTTTGAATTTCATAAGAAGCCGAAAATGAAATAAATTGGAGAGAATCCTTATCGGGTCGCAAAGCAAAGAAGGTAGGTCCTTTCAAAGAATTTTTCTCAAAGGCATCTACTAGTTCATAAGAATTCTGAACTGCAATGTAATTTTTCTCAGATGCGTAATCAGGGGATTGAAGCTCTATTTTTTTTTGTTTCATATCCCACAAAAAATGGCTGTGGTCAGAATAATAGGCAAAAACAGGGAAATCTATTCTAGCAATACGCCCGGCATTGAAAACAGCTTTTGCACTGTCGAAATTCACAAACGCATTGTAATTGACTGCCTGAATGGCAACAGCCGTCTCATCAGGGGTTTTGAGCGAGAACAGTGAGCTATCTGCTTTTAAAGTACGACGGCCAAACTGGTAAAAATTGGAATTTAATCTTGCTTGGTCGAAGCCCGCAATCCCTTGTCCATCGAGGCCATCGGGTTTTAGAACAAGATTTCCCTCAAAAGCCATCATGTTATCATACATTTGGAAAGGAGTTTTGAGGCTTTTCATGGTCATAATATCTTTATAGGGATACCAATCTTCCTTTATTCGTTTTCCTTTTACCGACGGAATTTCGACACCTTCAGAAGATTCAGCTATAGACAATGACAACACTGATGCTTGAGCTCTCTCGGGGAAGAAAACAATATCGGTAGTATCGGCTTTATTTATGGTATCGGTAATCGAAATACTCTGTAAGTAATTGAGCTTACCATCACCTCTAAAACCCTTATGGCTAAGATCAATGCGGCCGGCAAACCAACCCTTAGGTTGACCTGCACGCAAATAAATAGGTTCACCCTCCTTGCTCGTATGCACATCTATGCCTAGGCTATAATCGGGTCGAATAATCAATGGCTGCTGCATGGATTCGAAAATACCGGCCGAATAAAGTGTGCCTTTCAAGTTCAGGCTATCAAGATAAAAATTATCGAGATTGTTCAACGAAAATGGTTCAACCTTAAAATAAAAGTTTTTACGTTGATATTGAGACTTATATCGACCTTTACGATCATAAAATACATACGAAGGCATAGAATCGGTTTTAAAAACTGGATACGGGATCTTCAAATTTTTGCGTCCTGATTTATTTTGAGGATGATCGATCTGCAGGGTGCCCGACACCTGTTCAATTTGAGATTCTATCTTCACCAGTTTCGGGTTGATGCTCCCTGTTTTAGATTTAGGAATATCAATAGCAATAAATTGTATGGAATCTACTTCTGGTAATCGCAATTGAAACTCATCATAAAGGAAGAGATTACGACGGTTGCTGTAAAAATCGAAATAACCTGCTTTCGTTCTCCCACTAAAAGCAATGTTACGATTTTGCTTAAGTGTAAGTGTATAATTATAAGGTGTAATAGCAACTTTCTGTGAATCGGAAAAAATTACCTGGTCGACGCCAAAAACTTGAAGATCGAGGTTACGCAGATTCAATATTGCGTTGGTATCGGTTTTACTTGATAAAATCACGAGATTGTCGAAATCGACATTTCCATAATAAGAATCGACCCAGTTGAAAAGTTTCTGACGAAGAATAATTTCTTTTTGTTCGAAGCTATAGAGCAAAAATCCTTTGGCAGCCATTTGAAGTGCCAAACGTTCAGCTTGATCGGCCGAAAGATGTATAGCCGTAGCATATTCATTGAGATGAAACGACGACCTATTGAGCTGTTTGGCAAGTTGATATAATTTTATCAGTGGGTTTACAGGATCTATACCTTGAAGTGATCTAAAATCGTCTTCTCTGAAATAATTCTCCGAAATAAATACGGCATCATTTTCGCGTACAAGGCCAGCTCCTTTCTTAAAAACCATAAGCGAATCATCGATTTTCCATGATAGTGTATTGGCTTGAATTTCAATTTTTTGATAGGAGCTAAAGAAAGGTAAAGACGACAAAATACTGTTGCCTTGATAAAGATTGAGTTGTCGTTTATTCTCTTCATAAACAAATGAAATAGCCGGATGAAAAATTGAATCGGAACGATAACGAATAGTGGCATTGGCGTCGAGAGCCGATATAAAGGGATTCTTAAAAGAGAATTGTTGAGATTTTACGACGATTTTGTTTTTCTGAGGAGTATAAAAAAAAAGCCGAGCGGGTTTTCCAATCTCACCGATTCCAGTAAGTTGGTCTGTTTCCAATTTTACACCACCTTCAAAATCTACATTTTGTGATATTCCTGGAATTTTAATATTGCGATCATACGAAATAAAACGAGGTAAACCCGGTTTAACACCTGGCTTAAAATTATCCTCAAATCTCCCCATAACTCCCGAAGGGAAATAGGTTTTATGATACAAAATCACAGAATCGGCCTGAATATCACTTCCTTGTAGAAATAAGGCATATCGCTGAAATTCAATATAAATAGAATCGGATGGAATATTATTTTTTACCCAAGAAGTTTGTCCGCCTAAACCTTTCCATTGGCGAGAAAATGGATTATACATACCAGAAGTTTTTTCGATCATTCTTTTAAATGAACCTATCTGACAAATCAAATCCACGTTTTGAAATTTAAAAAAAGGCGAAGGTTGATTAATAATCTCGAAACGTATATTACTAACTTTCCAATTGATGTTCTTATATCGGCTAAGCAAGCCATCAAGCAGCAAAGAATTGGTAATGTTGTAAAATTCATTTAATTGAGATGGACCTGGCTGATCGAGAAGATATGAAACCCCATCAAGGAAATGCATAATCTGGGCTTGTTCCACATTGTAGGTAGCCAGATTTACCAATGTTTTAAGAAATGGTGCTATGTGTTCATATGGTTTCAAGCGTCGATCTAACATTTTTTCTACCAAGGAGTTTACTTTTGGAATCGCTTGATTGAGTTCCTCATGCGGCTGCCAATTTGTTTTCAACTCATTTACAAATGATTGACCAGAAAATACAACTTCCTTTTCTTTGTTTTTCAACTCTATTTTCGAGTAAAGTGCATCTAAACGCAACCAAAAAGCCTCTTCTTCACTTAATTGAGAAAATAGGCTAAACGAGTTTAAAAACAATAAAGTGATTAAAAATACTGATTTTTTCATCTTCATTTATGGCAAACGATTCATCCAAACAAAAATAATCATTTACCTCGAATATTCGGGTAAAATTCTGTAATGCAAAGATGAGTTCCCTTATACAACAGCTCTTTAAAAGTTTCTTCAAACAAATAATATGTTTCAAAGAATTAAGACAGATTTTTCACATAGGCAGCAGCCAACCAATTGTTTCTGTCCTTGGTAAAATTTAATTTAAGGCCTTGTTTGTGGAAGGTTTCATCTATCAATGGGAAATCATCTCTATAAAAGCCGCTTACAATGAGTAATCCATCGCGTTTCAAAACACTACTATATATTGCTACATCATTCAAAAGTACATTGCGGTTGATATTGGCCAGCACCACGTCTAACTCATTCATTGCTGATAGTAATGAAGCATCTCCGAGTTTCACGATGATTTGCAGGGTATTGTTGAGTTGGATATTTTCGAGGGCATTGCGATAAGCCCATTCATCATTATCGATAGCGACGATGTGGTCAGCACCCAATTTTGCAGAAAGAATAGCCAGAATGCCAGTACCGCTTCCCATATCCAGAATGCTTTTTTTAGTTAGATCCATTTCGAGCAGACATTCTATCATTATTGCAGTGGTTTCGTGATGAGCTGTACCAAACGACATTTTAGGTTCAATGATTAATTCGATGGGATATTGAGGCTGAGGAGGGTGAAAGGGAGCCCTTACATAACATTTTTCAGCTATAACAACCGGTTCGAATTGGCTTTCCCAAACTGCATTCCAATCTTGTTCAGGAATGATTTGAATATTATAAAAAGAGTCAAAGCTTAGATTTTGTAAAACCTCTTTTACTGTCTGAAGATTAAAAAGTTTGGATGGGATATAGGCAAGCAATGCCTCTTCTTCCACAACGAAGCCTTCGAATCCCAACTCACTTAAAATGGATGGGAGCAAATCTTTGGTTAGTTTATTAGCAGTTGTTGAAATCCGTAACTCTATATATTCCATCTAACATCAAAGAATTGCCTTGATAATCTTGATAAATTCGTCGGCATTGAGGCTTGCACCACCAATCAAACCACCATCCACATCGGGTTGGGCAAAAATTTCTGGGGCATTCTTCGAATTACAACTTCCACCATACAATATGGATGTTTCATTCGCTACATCATTACCATACCTTGATGCAATAAGTCCGCGGATGTAAGCATGCATTTCCTGAGCCTGTTCAGGTGTGGCATTCTCTCCAGTACCAATAGCCCATACGGGTTCATAAGCAATTATAATATTGTAAAATTCTTTTTCTGACAAGGAGAAAAGGGCTTTCTCGATTTGTTGACGTACCACATCGAAATGTTTCCCTGCTCGGCGTTCAGAAAGAAGTTCGCCACAACAAAATATGACAATAAACTCATGCTTAAGGGCTTGATCGATTTTTTGGGCAATTATCTCGTCAGTTTCTCCAAAATATTTTCTTCGCTCAGAATGTCCTATAATACAATAATCTACATCCATAGAAGCCAGCATTCGTGCCGAAACTTCACCCGTATAGGCCCCATTGTCGAATTGACTAATGTTTTGAGCTCCTACCGAAAAAACAGATTCTTCCGCAATATCAAGCACCATCTCTAAATAAGGATAAGGAGGACATATAACCACCTCAGTTTCCTCAAGATCAATCTCCTCAAGCTGATCGGCTATAGAGGATACCAATTCTTCGGCTTCCTCGAAGCTTAAATTCATTTTCCAATTACCAGCTACTATTTTTAATCTCATGATAATAACAATTTTTAAATTTATTTCAAAATCAATTAAGTATCAAAATTAAAGCTGCGAAAATAACAAATATACAAACACCTTGAAAGCGGCCATGAATTTTTCAACAATTGGAAATTCCTACCCTTTACACCAAGTTATAAGCCAAAAAATCTATTATTCACCGAAATAGTTTGAATATACCAATCACATTGTCGAATAATGACAAATATAGCAGCACTTTCATATCTCAATATTAGTGTGATATTTGGATGCAAATATTTTTCGGATGTTTTAATTATACGGCTTGCATCATTTACAATCCGAATAATACACCATAGAGAACATGATTTTTTATTCAGATTTGTACCGGTAAGCTAACTTTTAATGTAGTTCCAATTCCAGCAGAACTTTTTAATTGCAATTCGCCTCCAAATAAGGATAATATTTTTTTAACAAGTGTTAGGCCTAAGCCTATACCTTCCTGTTGGTTATATTCAGGATTGAACTGAGTGAAAGCACCTATAGAGGCGATTTGCTGCTGAGACATGCCAATCCCTTCATCCGAAACGGAAACAACGAAATTATGACGATCGAGACCCCAAACCACTTTAACCATAGATAATACAGGAGAGTAGAGCAGAGCATTTTCGACGATTTCTTCGACAATAGTTTGTAAATATTGACAAGGGATTTGCAATGTAGGATTAGCATCACCTAAAAGGAACAGATCGTTTTTTCGGTTATAGAGTTGAGCTACACGAGTGCTTATATTTTTAATAACCTCGCTCGGATCATTGCAGTGAGAAAGTTTTAATTCTTCGAGTTCGTCGTTTTTGTATGCAAGTGCTTCGAGATGATAAAACATCATCGTCTTTTTTACTATTTTATTAAGCTTCATACCCGCTCTATAGACTAATGACATTAGCTCGGCTATTTCAGGTTTTTCGAGATTGGGATATTCTGTCATCACCATGTGAGAGAAACCAATAATAGCTCTAAGGGGCTGCTCTATTACCGAAGTGATAGGAAAGCCCATGGCTCGAGTAATTTCTTCGAGTCTGGCCTCGCTTTTTTTCCTGAATTCTTCTGCTTTTTTTAAACGAGTATTCACACTATCTATTAATTCGTCTATCGTAAAAGGTTTCGATATGTAATCATCGGCACCTAAAATCATCCCTTGACGTAAATCTTCTCTTGCATTCTTGGCTGTGAGAAAAATGAATGGAGTAGTACTAGTAAGAATATTTTTTCTGAGTTCTTTCAAAACCTCATACCCATCTTTGCCGGGCATCATAATATCGCATAAAATTAAATCAGGCTGAGTGTTGATAGCTTTGGCTATCCCCAGATCTCCATTTTCGGCCTGAAAAACCATAAATCCTTCATTTTCCAGTATTTCGGCAATATTTTCTCTTACTTCATCGGTATCTTCTATCACTAATATTTTTTTACTCATAAAATTGCAATATTAAATTTTTACTTTATTTATAAGTTCTACCAGCTCATTGATTTTAAATGGTTTAGAAATATAACCATCCATGCCCGCACTGATGCATTTATCTCTATCTCCCGGAAAAGCTTCAGCCGTAAGGGCTATGATGGTCACTTTGGATTTAGAAAGATTCTGTCTTTCGATTTCTCTTATTCGTTTTGTGGCTTCAATGCCATCCATCTCGGGCATTTGTACGTCCATAAAAATCAAATCATATTCGTTCTCTTGAAAACATTTTAAAGCAATTTGTCCATTGGGCGCTACGTCAACTTTATGTCCAAGCTTTTGCAAAGTAGTTTGAGCTACTTTTTGATTAATTAGGTTATCTTCTGCCAATAAAATTCTTAGTTCTCGTGTAGCTTTCCACTGAGGCTCAGGTTTTGGTGGATGAATCGATAATTTTTCTGCATTCTTGATAAGCATTTCATATAGATCCTTTATTCTGACAGGTTTTATCATCAATTCATCAAAGTATTCCAATGCTTCTTTTGGAATAGAATCTATATCTGCAATATTGAAAATTCCAATCACTACAGGATTTTTATTAGAAGGTACCTTTTTCAATACCGCTAAAGGAATGCCGAAATTTTTATCCCATGCCTGAATGGAGAGGATAATAAAATTGAAATATCTCCCTTCATGAATGGCCTCAGTAAAAAGATTCAAACCTTGCTCAAAGTTTTCTGCTTCTCTATAATCTATCTCGAGAAATTGTAAGTAATGTCTTAAAACGAGTTTTGAATGAATATTTTCGTCGATGAGCAACACCCGAAGACCTTGCATAATCTCTTTTCGAGGAGCAAATGGTTGCAGAGCATGAGTGGTCTCTTTGAAAATTAAGGAAAACCAAATGGAATTATTGAATCCAGGCCTACTCTCAATAGCCACTTTACATCCCATGTCGTGGAGAATCTTTCTGGCAATTGGAATTTTATAACGATAATCTGGATCAATAAAATCGAGGAAATTGACTTCTTCATCCTTCTCGTTGTATAAAAAGAGATTGGAATATTCATTTTCCGAAAGTGGAATACCTGTGTCGGAGACCTGAAACTTCAATTCATAATAAGAATCGAATTTTCTTATGATCTCAGCAGATAAAAATATCTCGCCTTTTGAAGTATAATGAATAGAGGTATTGAGAAATGAAAGTAAAATAACACGTAAGCGACTTACCTCTCCTTCAAGATAATAAGGGATTTTGGGATCGATGTAAGAATTGAGTATTAAGTGTTTTCTATAAATATGATCGGTAACCAAAGTCGAAATCTCAGAATACAATTCCTGAAGAGAAAAAACCGCAGATGGAATTTTTATGTCAGGTTTGTTTAGTGTGGTAATGTCTATAAGATTAGTAATGACCGCATTTAGGTATTCAGACGAATCCTCCAAAATTTTTGCATATTGCTTCTGATTTTGGTTTAAAGCTGATTGTTTCAATAAATCGATAGATCCGACGATTCCATTGAGTGGAGTTCGGATATCATGGCTTATGTTTCGAAAAAATTTGTAAATGATTTCTGCATTCTTTTGTTCTCTCCCTATAAGTTTATGCTCTTTCTCCTGATATAATTTCTTGTATTTTCGCATTCTTCTGCTATAGATCAACACCAAAATCAGGGCAAATAACAACAATACGATCAATACTAGATCAATTTGATCGAGATACATATCCTCGGAAAATAAACTAAATGCAACCAAAGGAATGATACACATGTTTTGGTTTAAATGCGTAAATTTATTCGAAACTTTTGAATGCACTTTCCGACTGAAATGCCCTCTATTCTTCATGTGTTGAAAATTCTATAGGTTGCGGGATAGAATAATTAAGAATTTTTACAGTTTGTTAAAAATCCAACAGCAATCACTTCATCGTATTGCCGAACAAATTTAAAAAAATCTATTACAACAAACGTACTATAAAGAAAACCCATTTAAATATTTTTTCTATTCCCATCCAATCCATTTTTCCATCGATGATGCAAAAATATTCTTTAAGTAAGAATCTCAGATTTTTAATGATGTAATATTTGTTTAGCTAATCGAATTTGATGAAGTAAAATAAGATTGAAATTAAAAAAGGCTACAGCAGAAGTGTAGACACAAGATTTATGGAAAAATTATTATTGAAAGAAGTTGAAATTTATGGGATCCAGATGGCATCGCCCGAGCCCCGTTTTTGTATGCTTTGATGAGGAGGATTTCCTTTTATTCTAATATCACCCGAGCCATAAATTGTACCACTTAAAGTTTGTACTACCCAAAGGCTCACATCGCCCGAGCCATAACATTGTACTTCTGCCTTACTGGAAGGCAGCTCAACACAATTGATATCGCCCGACGCATTGGAATAAATATTTATTTCATCGGCTTTACCAGTAAGTTTTATATCGCCCGAACCCCGACTTGTAATTTTCAAGTTCGAAAGCTGAAAATTCTTTCCTTTCATATCGCCTGAACCTGCAATATGAATCTCGCATGAACCATTCACCCCTTCTACCGATAAATCACCCGAACCATTCAGATAAGATTCGAATTCTTTACATTTAAGCTCAAGCTCAGCATCTCCACTTCCGTTGAGTGTCACACTAAAACGAGGAAAATTCAATTGATTCATGCTCACCACATCCCCTGAACCATTGATTTTAATAGCATTCAAATCAGGCACAGTAATAATGGCACGCATCACCTTTATCTTCCTTGGTCTTAATCTTTCTTTTATATCGATGTAAAGTGTTGAATTTCTTTCTTCGGTAGTAATATAAGGAACAATATCAGTATCTGCTTCTATCTTCACCACGTAATTGTTGCCCTGTAAAATAAGAATATCTACCGATGAATTGTTTTGAATGGCTTGGAATGAACCAACTTGACGTATTTCCGATTTTATGTTCGACTGTCCAAAGCTAGGAATTATTGCCATCATAAAACCTATTGCCGCCATTAACAAAAGAAGTTGCTTTCTCATAGTGTTTAATTTATCCAATTATATAACAATACGACTCATTAGAGCTGTAAAAGTTACAAATAAGAACAAAATATTTCGCAATTTGCCCAAATCGAAATCATTACTTTTGTGCAAAATTTGAGTTATGACTCTGAGAGATTCTTTTGAGAAAACTGGCAATCTCTTTTTTCGATACCGTGGACAAATTCCTGTAATAATTTTTATTTCTTTAATTCCGGTGATGTTCTTTACCGATTATAGCAGCCACAGTACTTCAATTGACAAATTTTTGATATTTATTTCAATTCTTTTGGCCGCAATAGGTTTTTTGATCAGAGTCATAACGATTGGCACAACTCCGGCAGGAACTTCGGGTAGAAATACAAAATCGCAAATAGCCGAAAAACTAAATACTTCAGGGATTTATTCCATAGTGCGCCACCCGTTATATCTGGGAAATTATCTCATGTGGGCCGGTCTTACCCTATTTGTTCTCAATTTATGGTATCTTTTGATTATTAGCCTTGTTTTTTGGATTTATTATGAAAGAATTATGTTTGCCGAAGAATGTTTTCTCCAACGCAAGTATGGACATGCATTTATAGAATGGGCAATGAAAGTTCCTGCCTTTTTCCCTTCTTTCAGGCATTATATTAGTCCTACATTACAATTTTCTTTCAAATCGGTCTTACGAAGGGAATATTCGGGTATGCTGGCTATTGTGTTTGGTTTTACCTTTGTTGATTATTTGAGGTATTATCTACTCAACAGAAATTTCTTATCCATCAGGCCTTCCTTATATTTCCTGATTGCTGCTCTAATTATTGCGCTGGTTCTCCGAACTATAAAACATCACACTACTTGGCTGGATGAATCTGATCGAACATAAAGGACTGCTGCCATCATAAAAAAATCAATTTATGATGGCAGTTAAGAATTAACCAAATATGCTTCTTCCCCAAGAAATACATGCGTGACAAACACTGCAATAATAATCGAAAGAAAAGTATCACATAGACGTTAAACTTTGATTTTCTAAATACCTTTGTGGGGGTTCGAACCACAAATGAATAAAATCCATACTCTTACAATAGCCACCTCAAAACTACGTCGTAAAATCTTTTTTTATGAAATCTCCGAATAATTTTATTATTGAATGAAAAAGAAATAGGAATAATAGATAAAAGGACAACAATTATGGAATGGGTGTGTGTGGGTGGTTGCTTCGATACACCACAGCGGGCTATGATATTCCGGTGGCTGAGTAAGGCGCAGCCTGTATCGAAGCTACCGTTACCGACTAC
>DIEY01000042.1:31946-32173 GCA_002418865.1 Bacteroidales bacterium UBA5762
GTTAGCCCGTATCGAAGCCACCGTCGTGGGCTACGATCATACCGGTTGCTTCGATACGCCCTAGCGGGCTATGATATTCCGGTGGCTGAGTAAGGCGCAGCCTCTATCGAAGCTACCGTTACCGACTACTCAGCAACCGTTTTTTATTGGTGGCTGAGTAGGGCGTTAGCCCGTATCGAAGCCACCGTCATAACAAACTGAGTAATTATGGCATACATGTATATCCT
>DIEY01000090.1 GCA_002418865.1 Bacteroidales bacterium UBA5762
AAAACTGGTCGTACCCATTTGATGGATGCCACGCCCTTAACTTTGGGACAGGAATTTTCAGGATATGCTGCTCAATTAGATTACGCTATTCAGAACATCGAAGCTGCAATGCCTCATTTATCAGAGCTTGCATTGGGAGGAACTGCCGTGGGTACAGGATTAAATGCTCCTAAGGGTTATGATGTAAAAGTAGCTGATAAGATTGCCCAGCTTACGGGATATCCTTTCAAAACGGCCCCCAACAAATTCGAGGCTCTTTCGGCTCATGATGCAATAGTAGAAGCTTCAGGAGCTTTAAAAACTCTTGCTGTTAGCCTCATGCATATTGCAAACAACATACGTCTTTCGGCCAGTGGCCCACGCTGTGGAATCGGCGAACTTCAACTACCCGAAAATGAGCCCGGTTCATCCATCATGCCAGGAAAAGTAAATCCAACGCAAAACGAAGCTCTAACCATGGTCTGCTGTCAGGTGATCGGCAATGACATGGCTATAGCTTTAGCTGGTACACATGGTCATTTCCAGCTGAATGTTTTTAAACCGGTGATGATTGCTAACTTTCTGCAGTCGGCTACTCTACTTGGTGAAGCATGCGTATCTTTCAACGACCACTGTGCTGTCGGCATAGAACCCAATCTAGTCAATATCAAAAAAAACCTCGAAAATTCATTAATGTTGGTTACAGCTTTAAACCCACATATTGGCTATGAAAATGCTGCCAAAATTGCTAAAAAAGCTCATAAAGAAGGACTTACTCTGAAGCAAGCAGCTATTGAGTTAGGTCTTGTTTCTGCCGAAGACTTTGATAAATGGGTTGACCCTTCTAAAATGATTGGAGAATTGTAATTTGTCTCTCCTAATAAGTTGTCATGGATTAAATTTGCAGGGTGGAATGTAAAGATTTAGAAATATTACCTCTTCGAAAATGGGTTCATCATGATGGTTTAACAATCATTGCGGGTCCATGTAGTGCAGAGTCGGAGGAGCAACTCATGGAAACAGCCAAGGCTCTCTTGGCAAGCGGCAAGGTACAGATCTATAGAGCGGGGGTGTGGAAACCTCGTACACGGCCTTCGGGTTTCGAAGGCAAGGGAAAAGAAGCCCTCGAATGGTTGCTTAATGTAAAAAATCAAACGGGACTTCTTACAGCCGTCGAAGTGGGCAATCCCCAACATGTTGAACTTGCCCTTAAATATCAAGTAGATGTATTATGGATTGGAGCGAGAACAACCGTCAATCCCTTTATGGTGAGCGAGATTGCCCAAGCCATCAAAGGAACGGGTATAGCTGTGATGATAAAAAATCCAGTAAACCCAGATCTCGATTTATGGATGGGAGCCATTGAAAGAATCCATCAGGCAGGAATTAGAAGACTTGCAGCTATTCATCGTGGATTTTATTTCTTTCGCAAAACTCCTTGGCGTAATGCACCTATGTGGGAGATTCCAATCGAACTCAAACGTATTTGTCCCCGCCTCCCTATTATTGTTGATCCTAGCCATATCTGTGGAAAAACTTCACTCATCCCTGATATTTCTCAAAAAGCCCTCGATCTGGAAATGGATGGGCTGATGATTGAAGTTCATATTCACCCCAATGAGGCTCTAACTGATAAAGAACAACAACTCACTCCTCAACAATTTGAAGATTTAATAAACCAATTGGTTATACGCGCAACTTCACCTAAATCAAACGATGAAACTTTAGAACGCTTACGCCTCGAAGTAGATAAACTCGATCAGGAAATGCTCGAGATTCTATCCCGCAGAATGGCTATGATTGATGAGATTGGACATTATAAAAATCAGCATCATATAACCATACTTCAAATTAAACGCTGGCGTCAAATGTTGGCCGATCGCCTCGAAAGCGGCAGTCAACTAGGCCTTGACAAAGACTTCCTTCAACAACTACTACAATTAGTTCATGATGAATCTATTAGAAGACAACAAATCATCCTTAACCCCCATCACGATAATACTAAAGAAGATTAAAAACGGCTTATTTCAATTATATGGACATGAAAATTCACTAAAAATTAGTAGATTTGAAGACAATTTAGATTTTATAAATTGTTCTGTGAATGTGAATTTAAAGAAAATTTCCCCATTTCAGGCAACCTAACATAAAAATGAGTGTCTAAGCAATGGTTTTAGCAAAACATACCGATGAAGAAATCATTAAAGGCTGCAAAGCCGGAAAACGGTATTTCCAAAACCAGTTGTACGAAAAGTATAAACGTTCTTTGTTTAGTGTTTGTCTGAGATATGCAGTTAACATGCAGGAAGCTGAAGATATACTTCAAGAATCGTTTTGTAAAATTTTTACTCATATTGGTGATTACAAAGGGCAAGGTTCATTCGAAGGATGGTTAAAACGTATTGTCATCAATTCCACTTTATCTTATTTGAAACAAAACAAAAAGGATCCATTACGCTATAACAATGTAGAAAAAATAGAACATGTGGCCGAAGAAGAGGTGGAAGACGAGGATGATATTTTCAGTAACCTTTCTCCTCAACAATGCCAAACCATTCTGAAATTCATTCAGGAACTTCCTGTGGGCTATCGAACCGTATTCAACCTTTATGTCTTCGAAGGTTACTCTCACCAACAAATTGCCCAAATACTGCAGATATCGGAAAATACGAGCAAATCTCAACTCTCTAAAGCCCGACGTCATCTTAAGAACAAAATTCTTCAGTGGATGGAAAAGGGCATAACTACTAACAAACCAAATTCTTCATATTAATGGAGGAGAAACGCAACCATATAGATGAATATATAAAGCAATCCCTTGATGGATTCGAACCTGAACCTTCAGACAAGGTTTGGAAAGAAATCAAAGGGAAACTTGCATGGAAAGAGTTCGTGCGTTTCAACTTCACAAACTTTGCCTCCAATATTTACCAAATCTCTGCAACTATTCTCATTGGCGCAGGAATTCTTACAGGATTGTTCACTCAGATATTGTTGGTCGATAAAATGCATAAGGAAAAATCAATCCCACTCCTTATAAAAGATACTGCTGCAACACCTCCATTAGATTCTTCCAAAATATTACAAAAACCCTTCGATTCTGTGAGGACCGTGTCAACAGAGCCCTCACAAAAGCATTTACCCCCTTCACCTGTTTCTTTACCTCCCACTTCTACTTCTTCGCAAATAAAAACTGAA
This sequence comes from Bacteroidales bacterium UBA5762, assembly GCA_002418865.1. GTDB lineage: Bacteria > Bacteroidota > Bacteroidia > Bacteroidales > TTA-H9 > TTA-H9. The sequence goes on from DIEY01000090.1 coordinate 3,178, forward strand.
TCTGAAGAACTATCCTCACCTGAAACTCTACGCATCGAAAGATTATTTATGCCGATTTCTCCAATGATTTCGAAAGATAAATCTTATATCACTTACCAAACTGACATAAAATTATACCTGACAAACATAAAAACAAGAGACAGTATTAGCTATGGACCTATTGATTCTATGGAATATCCTTATCAGTTGAGTCTGGGAGCCGGATGGTGGTTTAATTGGATGACGTTGCCCTATGCAGAAAAAGACTTCTCGTATTACTGGAATGCCGTTGGACTGGATTTGAAATTAGAGCATAGAAATTTCTTTGCAAAAACTGGATTGAATTTCAGTCGTATGTTTGATCGCTTACCCTACGATATCTCCTACAAATCTTATGATAGCATTGGTTTTGCCTATAATGTCCATTATTACGTACCCGACCCTTCCCATCCCGATCAGGTTATTTTAATTACATCAAAAGAAACCTTGTACGATTCAATAACCCACAAACAAAATATTTTCACCACCGGTACCTACAACTATTTGAATATTCCCTTTGAAGTAGGTTATCAATTCCTTAAAGCCAAAGGATTTACCTTAGAAGTTTATGGTGGCTGCGGTTTACAATTCTTAATCAGCAAAAAGGAACCTTCACCTGTAATTTTCGATTACAAGAAGTCGGGTTTACAATTAACACCTTTTAATATTCAGCATTACGATTTCAATTATTTCTTCTTCGGGGGTTTCAATATTCAATACTTATTCGTTCCAAGGCTGAAACTCGAATTAGAACCTGTTTATCAGTATTACATGAAATCATTGAGAGATCAAGAAGGGGCAGGAAACCCTTATTCGTGGGGAATAAAGGTAGGCATCAATTATAATTTTTAAAAAAAGTAACATTTTCATTAATACTTTACTAAATTTGTTGATTAATAATCGGCTTATAACTCTCACATAAGATGTGACTCTTTTTTATGTTTATGTATAAA
>DIEY01000039.1 GCA_002418865.1 Bacteroidales bacterium UBA5762
GCATAGTTACCACCGAAAGAGTTACCATTACCAAGTAATCGTATCTCTCTTTTAAAAAAAGAGCCTCCAAAATGGGGGCTCTTTTTTTATGTCAACTAGCTTGCCTATTTTTGATTGAGAATTGGAGTGTACACATGAACGACTCTCTTATCGTAAACAAACAAGAAATTCCCATTTTTTTCATTATTGGCAGGCCGCGCTCAGGAACTACCTTGATAAGGACTTTACTCGATGCGCATCCCAATGTCATCGTACCCCCCGAATATCCTGTAATACCTGATCTGATCCACCGTTTCGGCTTACATCCACGTTGGACACCAAAATTGAAGAAGGAATTTCTGCAAGCCTTCAAGCAACCTCAAACTTTTGAATTCTGGAATTACGATTATCTTCAAATAGATGAACAAGCCCTATTAAAAGACCTAGATGAATTGCCAATCGATACACCCATGACCAAGGTCATAAAATTGTTCTATCTTCATAGCAAAAGTGTTTTCCCAAAACAAGAAATTCAATGGATTGGGGACAAAAATCCCGTATATGCTCTCTATACTCGCTTACTCATGAAATGGTTTCCTGAGGCAAAGTTTCTTTTCATTATACGTGATCCACGCGATAACTTCGTTTCTATGAAAAAATTTGATTGGGAAGCGCCAAACTCAGTAATTCAGGCATGGCGATGGAAATATATTACAAAAATGATGTTTCAACTCCATCAAAAATATCCCGAAAGAACCTTTCTGTTTCGTTATGAAGATCTGGCTTCAAAACCTCGAAATCTATTCAAAAAAATCTGTAATTTCCTCGATATCGATGATGATGAAAACGTCTTTGAGTTCTATAGAATAAGTGGCCAGGAAAATTTAGGATTTATCGAAAGAGAAACTTTTCTGAAATATCATGAAAGCCTTACCAAACCCATTAATACAGATACAATAGGCAAATGGTTATATGAGCTCCAGCCAAATGATATTGAAATATTAGAGTTGGTGGCGGGCAAATGGCTTGAAAGAGCAGGTTATCAACGAAGATATACTAAAAAATCCATTATTTTGCCAATAAAAACCAGTCCCTTCGTAATTTATAGTTGGCTATTGTACAAATTGATGTTAGCAGGGGAAAACATTCCATACAGTTTAAAAGTAAAATTATCTCGATTTTTGCCTTCATTGGCCAGAATCTATGGAAAAGTTGTCAAATTAAAAAAATGAATTTAAGTTAGCATATTGATAATCAATTATTCGTTAATAAATTAAAAAGTTGGCTTGTCTATAAGATTTCTGACAGGCTATTCGATAATTGGCCAGTGGCGCTGAAGGACACATAAAGCCTATGGCTAAAACTAAATTGGTTTTTTTATTTGATAATATCAGATAAAATAAATTTTTCTTACTCAACTAAACATTTAGCTAAAAAGGTTATCCCTAATAAATGGGAAAGGGAAAACCACAGCTATTTTTTATATTAGGAAGGCCTCGTTCGGGAACCACTTTATTGAGAACGCTATTGGATGCTCATCCTCAAGTGAAAGTACCTCCCGAATATCCTGTAGTATTGCAACTTTATAAGAAATATGGTAGGATTCGTCAATGGGATGAAACAACACTCGAGGAATTTAAAAAAGACTTCAGATCACCACTATCTTCGAAAAACTGGAACTATAATTTTTTGCGCATAGATGAAAGACAATTAAATGTAGATTTAAAAAGTCTTCTACCCAATACCACTTTTGAAGAAGTTTTCAAATGTTTCTATCTCAATTATACATCAGTAATACCTGGTAAGGAAGTTATAACTCATATAGGCGATAAAAATCCCATTTTTGCTACACATGCGTTTCGGCTGCATAAGATATTCCCCAATGCCAAATTTATTTTCATTTTCAGAGATTATCGGGATAATTTTCTTTCGGTTAAAAGGTTCCGATTTGAAGCTCCTGTTTTAGCCTTGCAGGCATATAGATGGAAATATGTGGCTCGATTAGCCTATCAATTCTCTAAAAAATTTCCACTTCAAACATTCATTGCAAAATATGAAGATTTAACCAGAGAACCAGAAAAAATTTTAACCCAAATCTGCAACTTCTTAGGAATTCCTTATGATGGACGTATGCTCGATTATTCGGCCTATTCATCAAAATATTCCGAATTTGTTGATCTTGAGTTATTAAATCAGTTTCATTCTGGACTTCAGTCTCCCATTCAAACCTCTTCGAGTGGTAAATGGATTAAAGAAATGAAGGAAGAAGAAATCAAAACTGCCGACCAGGTGGTTGGAAGATATGCCGAAAGGATAGGATATCTTAGAGCCAATAAAAAATTTCATCCGATTACATGGATAAAGACAACGCCATGGCAATTATATGGTTTTGTTTTATATCAAATGATGTCCATGGCCGAATTTCTACCAGCTTCTTTAAGGCACAGCTTTTCTATGGCTTTGCCAAAACTGACCAATACTTATCATAAATGGTTCAAAAAGCAAAAGTAATGCTGCCATCCACATTGGAGTATGACTCGAAATTCCCCTTCTGTCGCCTAACCAATCGAAAAAAAGGCTCGAGCTGCAAAAGAATACCCTTGGAGATATCAGAAGGTTCTACAATCAAATAGGCTTCATCTTTCCCAGAATAAAGATGGGATATGGCTTTTCGGAGTTTTTGCGTATTTTGATGAAATGATTGTAAGGTCAGCCGATATAATTGATTTTCTTTATCTTCCTGATTCTCGCATAAAACATACCCTAAACTCTTGTTATACTTAATAGCTCTTTCATTGCTTCTTAATACATGAGCATAAATCACATCCCACCCCAACAGCTCAAAACACATATCTGTAATCATGATCGAAACGATGGCAGGTATGAATGTTTCATAATAATTCGTTTCCCACAAAAAAATACCCGATTCAAGGATCTGTTTATCCCAATCGATATTTTTGGCATTAAGGAGTCCTATCTTTTTCGATTGGTAATGAATGATGAAATATAACTGATTGATGTCTTTATTGATGCTTTCGAACCATTCTCTTTGCATCTCAGGAGTAATATTTTCTCGGTATTCCATTGTTTGCCGAATCTGTTCGCTATTGCGATGCTGCCTTACCAGCTCTATATCTGCTTCCTTAAGTCTTTCGAGCACTATGTCGTATTTTATCAGTTTCATCTTCAATATTTATTCTATGACTTTATCGATAGAAAAGGGTGGTTTACGATTTTGTACCTTATAAATTCGGCTGAGATATTCCCCAATAATCCCCAAACTGAACAAAATAATACTCGTTGAAAATAAAATAGCAACGATTAATGAAGTATACCCAAGTGGGACGTTAAAAAACAATTTTTTAACAATATAAATGACACCGAGGATGAAACTTACAAAAGAGGCGAAAAGCCCACCATAAACCATGAGTTTAAGAGGAGCATCGGTATAGAATACCACCAAATTGGTTACCAAATGCCAAAGTTTACCAAAAGAATAGCCTGAATGATTATATTTCCGAGGTAAATGCTCAACTTCGACAAAACGAATATCTTCGGTGTACCAAAGCAGAATTTCATCTATAAAAATAAAAAACAGGGAATGCTGAACAATTTTATCGGTTATAGAACGGCGAAGTAAACGGAAAGAGGAACCCTCACCTGGTGTTTTTCTAAAATTGCGTGAAGATTTTTTAACGAGAAAACTTCCAAGATTTCTATAAAAATGATGAGCTTTTTTACCGTATGGGATACCATAAATCACATCACAAGGAGAATCTTCGAAGGCTCGAACCAAAGTAACGATTTCATGGGGTGGAGTTTGCAAATCATCGTCTATAGTGATAACTGCCTCGCCTTTGGCAAACATAAGTCCGCACAAGGTTGCATTGTGCTGGCCATAATTTCTGCTTAATCTAACTATTTTAACATGTTGAGGATGTTGCTGCTTGAGATTTTGTAGCACTTCCCAGCTATTGTCAGTGCTTCGGTCGTCTATGAAAATAGTTTCAAAAGCCATATCCAACTCAACAAAAGCTTCTACAATTCCTTCGAAAAGCTCGATAAGAGATTCCTGGCTGTTAAAAACTGGAACTACTACGCTATATTCGGGTTGATTCATAAAATTTCGAATGAAAGATTTCAGCCGCCACCAAGAATCAAGCTGGTAGCAGTAATCCAACGAGAAGCATCACTCAGAAAAAAAATAATAGCATTTGCCACATCAACAGGATCGCCCAATCCAAGTGGTTGACGGGCTTTAATTTGTTGAATGGTTTCCTCACTGGTAGCTTCTTGCGTTTGTTCAAGCATGGGCCCTTTAACGAAAGCAGGAGCTACGCAATTTACTCTAATTCCCTTAGGAGCCAATTCAAGAGCCAAAACACGTGCAAATCCTTCAAGCGCCGCCTTTACGCTAACATACATACTCCCCCCAACAAAAGGATATTTTATAGAAATAGAAGAAATAAAAACCAGAGAACAATTTCCACTGACCAGTTTTTTCTTTGCAAGCAATCTTGAAGTCAATAACACCGGAGCATTAAATCCAATGGAAAAATTCTCGGCAATATCGGCAGATTCGAGAAAGCGAACGGGTTTTAGAATACTAACACCCGTGCTAAAAATTACCCCATTCAGAGGAGGCACAGCATCAACCAAATGGTTCAATTCATCTTCGTGAGTGAGATCGGCTGGTATCATAAGATGATTATCGCCTTCAAGCTGTCGGAAAGTCTCCTCTAACCTACTAAGATTACGTCCCGTTATTATTAGCTTAGCTTCGTCTTTGCTCGCCTGAATGGCAGTCTGACGACCTAAGCCTGACGAGGCTCCTGTTACAAGAATGTTCTTCCCAGTAAGTTGAAATTCCTGAAGCATAAGCTATAATTCTATGAGTTCAGGACAAAAAACCTTATGAAATTCTACCGTAGCCGTTGCCCAGGACAAACCTATTCCAAAAGCCGAGAGAAGCAAAAGAAGATCGTCCTGCTGCACATGGTTTCGTAATTCTGAAACAATGGTTAAGGGTATGCTTGCAGAAGAAGTATTTCCAAATTTGTACAACGAATAAGGAACCTTTTCTTTCGGAATTTTCAGCATTTTGCGCAGCGTTTCGTTGATGAGGCGATTTGCCTGATGAAAAATGATATAATCCACAGTGGCGAGGTCTTGCCCGCTAAAGGCGAGCAATTTATTGATGTTAGGAACCACCTCACGAAGGCTAAAATTAAAAACCTCTATACCATCGAGGGCGATATGCAAAGGGGTGCGATAAATACCAGGAGCAATTTTCTTATATTCGAATGATTTCTTAGAAACGATGTGTCTCATTCCTCCATCCGGGATCATAATAGCCTTGTAACCCGACCCATCTCCTTCGAGGCTGAAATGCATAAGTGGCGCATCTTCGAAGCGCTCGAGTGCAGTAGCTGTACCAGCATCACCAAATAAAGGATAAGTACTTTTATCACGATAAGCCGAATTGAGTGAAGAAATATCACCTACCAGCAGCAAAGCCTTGGATAGACCAAAAGAGTTCATCATGGCAGAAGCTACGGCCAAGCCATATACATAACCCGAGCATCCCAAACTGATGTCGAGTGCAATGGCAGTAGTGGGCAATCCCAACTTATGTTGAAGAATATTAGAAGTCTGCGGAATAAGGTAGTCGCGGGTTTGAGACACGAAGATCAAAAGTTCTATTTCAGTTGTATTCCATTGAAGACCTTCCAGCAAACTTTGAGCAGCCTTTTGACACATATCGCTCGTGGTTGTACCTTTCTCTACATGACGCCGCTTCTCAACGCCTATGGTTTTTACAAGCTGTTCCCTTTCTTTAGCCGTTACCCAGCGGTAATCATAATTAGAAACTTCTTTTCTGGGAACACAGGCAGCTAAGCCTGATACTTTAATTCCGGGAACACTAAAAGTAGCCATTTTTTAAAATTATTAACTATTCATGATACCGTGATTCGATAATCTTGAAAATATCTTTTACGGTCTTCGATTTTGTTAAATCATCGGCGTTAATAGTTACATTATATTCGGTTTTAACCATTGCAATAAGTACCAAAGCATTGATAGAGTTCCAATCGAACATTTGACGAAACGCACTTTCGGGTTTCAATTTTCCTGGTTCGAGTTCATCGAATTCATCTTCTATCTTTTTTATAAAATCATCTATATTCAAGGCCATAGTGAAAAATTATATTTCGATGGCAAATTTAAAATATTTAGTCAAGATTTCATACATATCCATCACTGAATGAAGTGTGCAAGCTTTGCAAAGCTTGCAGGAGTAACTCATAGCAAGAGAGGTTCTAAGAATTTAACTCCATAAATTATCGTAAATTTGGCGTTTGTACTATTTTTATTTACTCGTTGAATAAGAAGACCTTAATTTTAATTAATCCATCCAATCAATATAGGCGGGGATTTGCCTTGCGTCGGCAATCTCGCCAAGTACCACTCGGTTTAGGAATTATTGCAGCTCTGACGCCTGCGAATTGGAAAATTATTATTTTGGATGAGAATATTAAACCCATTCGCTTACGCGAAGCCGATCTTGTAGGCATCACGGCATTTACTTCTACTGCACAACGCGCCTATGAAATCGCCTCAATTTACCGTGAAAAAGGAATCCCAGTGGTTTTGGGGGGCATTCATGTTTCCATGCTACCGGATGAAGCTCTTCAATACGGTGATGCAGTAGTAATTGGAGAAGCAGAAACTTCATGGCCTAAAGTTATGCATGATTTTGAAGCCGGACGACTTCAAAAAATCTATCGTGGCCCACATGCCGATCTTTCACAATACCCTATTCCACGACATGACCTTTTTCATCCTTCTTACCTTTTCGCCAGTATTCAAACCAGTCGTGGCTGCCCCATGGATTGTGATTTCTGTTCGGTACCGGCTTTTAACGGCCATAGCTACCGCCTGCGACCTGTAGAGGCAATATTGAATGAAATGGAGACTCTGCCACAAAAACTTATCTATTTCGTAGATGATAACATTACTGGTTATAGCAAGGCATCTGAAAAGCACGCGCAAGAGCTGTTCGAAGGAATGATACGCAGAAGACTAAAAAAAGAATGGTTTGCACAGGCCAGCCTCAATATTTCGCAAAATCCAGAACTTTTAAAATTGGCTGCACGCAGCGGATGCAAGATGTTATTGATTGGTATTGAAGCCGAGGATGAGAATGCTCTTCGTGATGCTAATAAACATGTAAATTTAGCATTAGGGACCAAAACCTATAAGCATGCCTTTCGGACGATACATCAAGCCGGCATAGCCGTTTTAGGTGCCTTTATCTATGGCATGGACTCCGACACACCTTCCGCCCTACAAAACCGTACAAAATTTATAGAACGTTCTTCGGTGGATGTTGTGCAAGCCAGCGCAATGACTCCCTTGCCAGGAACCCGCCTTTTTAATCGACTTCAGCAAGAAAATAGAATTATTGCCCACCATACTCCCCATTCTTGGAAATATTTTCATTTTTCCGACGTAGTTTTTAAGCCAGCCAAAATGGAAGCTCAAGAACTTGCCGATAATCTTTGGATGGCCTACCAGAAGATTTTCTCTAAGAAATTATTGAGAATTAAATTTTTACGTACACTATGGAATACCAAAAATTTAAGAACTGCAGTCTGGGCATGGAACAGCAACCTCAACTATAGAGCAGTTTCTATGGAAATACCTCCAGTTGTTTGCTATGATTTACAGAATATTTCTTCAGAAACTGATGATATCCATTGAAAATGAACGATAAAGATCGACCCACCTTATTACTGGTTTACCCGGCCAATCCCTTGAGGAAAGGATTTTTATCGAATCGCGATACTAAATATCAACCACTGAGTTTAGGGATTATAGCTGCCTTAACCCCGCCTCACTGGAAAGTAAAGCTGATAGATGAAAATTTTCGTTCTTTCAAATATTACCCTGCCGACTTGGTTGGGATTACTGCATTTTCGAGCACGGCTACACGTGCTTATGAAATTGCACGAATTTACAAAAAGCAGGGTATACCCACAGTTATCGGCGGAATACATGCCAGCATGATGCCCGAGGAGGCCTTACAATTTGTTGATACAGTAGTTGTAGGTGAAGCCGAGAGCGTATGGGCAAAAGTAATCTCCGATTTTGAAGAAGGACATATCCAGCGATTATATAGGGGTGAACTACTCGAAATGATTCACAGCCCAAAACCAAGACGCGATTTGTTTCACCCGGCTTATGTTTTTGCTTCCATCCAAACTACTCGGGGTTGCCCATTCGATTGTAGCTTTTGTTCTGTATCTGCTTTCAATGGACGTAAGTATAGAATGCGGCCCATAGAAGAAGTTTTAGACGAATTAGAAGAAATCCCCCAAAATAACGTTTTCTTTCTTGACGATAATATCGTTGGCATTACCAAAGAACACCAAGAAAGAGCCATAGAGCTGTTCAGAAAAATCATCGAACGTAGAATTAAAAAGAATTGGATTAGCCAAGCATCCATTAATCTTGCCGATAATTCTGAAGTCCTAAAATGGGCGGCTCGAAGTGGCTGCAGAATGATGTTCATTGGCGTAGAGAGCGAGATTGAAGATGGGCTCTTGGAATCGAACAAACGCATCAACCTTAAATATGGAGTTTCATCTTATGAAAAAGTATTTCAAAAAGTTAATAAATATGGCATTGCAGTCATTGCAGGATTTATGTTCGGTTGGGATTCTGACACAGCTCATAAAATACAACAAAGAGTCGAATATATTCGTCATTCTCAAGCTGACTCCATTCAAACCAGCATAGTAACCCCATTACCAGGAACAAGGCTCTATAAGAAATTATTGGATGAAAACCGTATTACCTTAAAAAATTATCCCGATGACTGGCAACGTTATGATTATTGGGAATTGGTTCACCGTCTACCATTGATGAGCAAACAAGAGTTCGAGGAAGAAATGCAAAGGGTATATCAACGTATTTATGAACCTGGATTTCTTAGGCGAAAATTCTATCGGTCAAGCTGGAAGTTGAGAAGTGTGATTACTGCATATTGGAGTTATATGAGCAATTGGAATTATCGAAACATGTACATTCACGATGGCAAGAGCATGAGAAACATTTTGATTAACCGGCCTTCATTTTTTCGAAAAAAGACAACAAAGCGAGTTATTTAGAAAATTCAAACCCTACAACGCTTCCAAATTGTTAATTACCAAAATTTTAACTCTTATAAATCATCCACTTTTTGATAGAAATTTCGTATCACATCTTTGTACTTTTCGAGTATTACTCTTCTTTTGAGTTTTAGGGAAGGAGACAACTCACCAGATTCTATTGTCCAATCATCGGCTACGAGGGCAAAACGCTGTATGTTTTCATTTTCTTTAATTCCATAGCCATTTAACATATTTATTTCCTGATCGATTAGAGATATCACTTTTTGATTTTGTATAATTTCAAGGTTAGAATCGAAATGGACACCTTGATGAGCAAAATATTCCTTTATATAATCAAAATCAGGAAGGATGAGTGCGGAGAGAAAACTTTGATTTTGGCCAACCACAAAGGCTTGGCTAATAAAAAAAGATTGTTGCAGTTTATTTTCGAGTTTTTCAGGATTCACATATACCCCTGAAGCCATTTTGAAAATTTCATTTTTTCGACCGGTTATAGTGATAAAGCCTTCTTCGTCAATTGTGGCGAGGTCGCCCGTATGAAGCCATCCATCCGGTTCTATTACCTTGCTGGTAAGCTCTGGGTGTTTATAATAACCCTTCATTACATTAGGGCCATTAACGAGTAGCTCACCTTCATCCGAAACTTTAACGAGTATGTCGGGAATAGCTTTACCAATAGTTCCCACCTTAATGTCGGTTTCAGTATTGAATGCAATCAATGGAGAGGCTTCGGTGAGGCCGTAACCCTCATAAACTTTGATGCCAGCCGCCCAAAAAATATTCACCAATTCTGGCCGAACACTCGCTCCGCCGGTAACGATCTTCACCAATGAATTGCCAAGTGCTTCACGCCATTTCACAAAAACCAAACGATCGGCTATGCTTAACTTCCAACGATACCATTTCCCCATATCCTTACCTATTTCGAACCTTTTGGCAAGTTTTAAAGCCCAATCGAAAACAAATCTCTGAATATTCCCGAGCTCAAGCCTCTTCTTCAATATCCCTTGATAAACTTTTTCTAATAGCAAGGGAACAGTAATCATCAACTGAGGCCTAATCTCCTGAAAATTGAGAAGAATATTCGACGTTACATCAGCATAATAAACCGGCATGCCCAAGTAAAGTGTTGCATAATTAACCATGCGCTCGTAAGAATGAGATAAAGGCAAAAAACTAACTTCGGCGTGCGTATAATTCAAATTGATGGTGTAAGCTGCTATTAAAGAATTGCTTAAATGATTTTCATGAGTCAGCATCACACCCTTGGGCAAGCCTGTCGTCCCCGATGTATAAATGATAGAAGCCAAATCGTAAGGTGATACAGAGGCTTTCAAACGTTCGAGCAAATCTTTCTGAATATTGGATTTCCCAAATTGGACAAATTCTGAGAAGGAGATACAACCTTCCACTTCATCGAATGAATAAACTGCCAATAATGTAGGCAGTTGGCCAGAAAGATTCTTTATCTTATTATACAAATATTTGTTACCGACGAAAATAAGTTTCACTTCTGCTTCTTTCAGAATATAAATCAAGTCGTCATCATTGATGGTAGGATAAAGGGGAACATGTATTCCTCCAATTTGCAATATGCCCATATCCACAAAATTCCATTCAGGTCTGTTGATACTGATAGTACTCACCTTATCACCCTTGCTCAGGCCTTTGGCCAGCATTGCATAACTTAGCCAATCGGCATAATGTGCATATTCTTCTGAAGAATAAGTTATCCATTTACCACCTTTTTTACTCGCCAATGCAACGCGTTGATGATAACGTTCAACATTGTACTCTAATAAATCGAAAATTCTTCTACATCTCATTTCTTTAATATATATCGAAAGAAACTTGCAAAGTAAATAATTTTAGAACTAAAAAATTGAGAATCATCAAAGAATATCTTAAACTATAGAGTGGCCACTGGATTAAGTCCTATTCAGTCACACCCAAGAAAAAAATAGGGATACAAATATGGCCTTATGAATTAATGAAGTATGGATTCGAAATCAAGATTCTATAATATTTCTGCCAAAATTTACTCGCATTATCATTTAATGGCAACTACTTTTCACCATAAAAAAACATAAGTTTAGAAGTAAAACTCGCAAACGAATCAAATGGTTGAATTTAACTCAAATGCTCTTTGTGCAAAATGACGGACGACAGCCGAAGTAATCGGAAAAGCTTCGATATGGCCATTATGACCAACATTTTCGAGTATCAGGGTTTCGGCATGTGAAGGAAGAAAAATCTGAGAAAAATAACTTTCGGCCGAGATACGACTATCCTGTTTGCCAATGATAAAAAGAACAGGAGCTTGAATCTTTGAAAGTACATTTAGATAAGAAGGTCTTTCCATCATACCACGCTGAGCGGCAATAATTGCGTCAGGAGCCATAGCCGAAGCCATTTTGACAAGCATCTGAATTTCCATCTGGTATATTTCGGTATTGCCCGCAGCAAATAAAGATGGGATAAATTGCAAGATAAATCCTAATTTGTTTTGTTGAATGAATTCAATAGTTCGTTGACGGTTTTTGCGACCTTCTTCTGAATCAGGCAAGGCAGACGAATGAAATAATACGAGTCCTTTTACATATTCAGGAAATTTATCCGCAAAGGATAGAGAAACATAGCCTCCCATGGAATGCCCCACCAGAACACATTCTTGTATATGCAACTCATCCAATGAGGTTTTTACACAGTCGGCCATTAATTCCATGGTGTGAACCGGTGCTATCGTGGCACTCTGTCCGTGACCTGGTAAATCAACTAAAATAGACTGAAACTCATCAGAAAAAGAATTTGCAAAAGAATTCCATATTTCGTGGGATTCCATTAAACCATGTAGAAAAACGATTGCAGGACCTAAGCCGCGATTATCATAAAAGATGGGACGACTCTGAAAATTAACGAAAGGCATTATATTAAAGATTTGAATGAATAGCGAAATTAAAAGAATTTTCGTAGTAGTAATAAACCTAACAGGTTTTTAAGCCTGTTAGGCCTGTTTTAACCTTTATTACTGTCGAAAACTGAAACTTATACAGTATGAGGCAAAAAATCTTTGGAGAAATAAGGGTCAGATCAAGAGAATAAGAAAAGAAATACCGACAAGGAAATTGAGAACATGTTTATACCGCACAGTGAAAAACGGTGAGCTATAAATAATAAATGGAGGAAAGAAATACCGAGAGTATTTTATTAACAAAAATAAGGGGGTAAAAATGGAAGATAATTATTGACAACGAAAACAAAAAACATTATTATATTGATATACAAAGTATTTTATTGACAAAAACAAGGAGTAAAATTAATAAGTGTAATCAATAGAGCCAAAAAACAATTTTCAGAAGGAATACACACGAAAACGACTGAAGGAAAACGCATCTCGTCCATCGTACCGACTTACATGTCGTAATTATCTTTTATGGCTTTCAATGGAGCATATTAGCGTACGCTTATCTTTCGTCGGTGGGCATATCTGTACTTTGCATTGCTGCATTTACATCGTCCATTATATTTCACGCCATTGGGGCAATACTGCGCAATCAGTTCATCGATTTTACTCATATTGATGTGTTGTTGTAGGTAAGCGGTGGTTTCGACTACGCTCAACCACCTTCGTCCGTTCCCTGAGCTTTTCCCTGAGCGGAGTCGAAGGAAGT
>DIEY01000035.1 GCA_002418865.1 Bacteroidales bacterium UBA5762
CAGGGGCTGGCATTTGTAGTGATCTTTTTATTCGGAGACGTTAAACGTGTTGGAAATATTTGGAGGTTGAATTTTCTCTTCTTCTCTTCAGGAAAACCTAAGCCCGCTAGACGACCAACATTTTCCTCAACGTGTAATAAACAGGACATCCGCCCGGGTTAATTCCTTCCCGCCATCTCGGTTCAGGATACTGATCATTGTGGGATTACCATACGGAATTTTCACCGGCATTTGATCTGGCAGGAAAACTATGTTGGTTTCTGGTAGCCATCTTGTTACATCATGAGGAAATTCAAGCTTGTATTCCTCCGGTCTATCGTGGATTTTAATCTTCATCACCAATTCCGGAACCGTGATGGGGGTTCTGCCTGTATTTGCAATAGAGAAAATCGTCTCATAAAATCCATGACCATCAGGAGTTTGTTGATGGAATATTCTTTCGATTACCGGGCAAATTATTAATTCATTATGTGTTTGTGGCATGTTTTCATCAACTACCGAAAGACGTCTTCTTATATGAGACAATTTTATACTCATTTATTATATAGGGGCATGTAGCCCGCCCCCGCCGGGAATTTGCCAGATGATACTACCAAAGTATAGTACCTTTAATATTTGCAGTAATTGTATACTATTAATTGAGGTTATCGGTGTGGTTCAATACGCTTTATCCATTAGACAGCCGTGGGCAGAGCTCATCATAAAAGGTAAAAAAGATATAGAAACCCGGACCTGGAACACTGGATTCAGAGGAGAATTTTTCATCCATTCGCCAAAACAAATTGATCTGGAGGCATGTAAATTCTTCAAAATTGATCCAAAGACGTTAATTACTGGCTCATTGATTGGAAAAGCAAAAATCGTTTCCTCCAAGGAGTACTCTATGCCTGTACAATATGCCGAGGATAATTCACGCCATGCTGCCGGATTTTTTGGCTTCTCACGACCAAAATTCGGATTTTTGCTAGCAGATATCGAAAGGATCGAACCGAAGCCGTTTAGGGGTGCATTGGGTTTTTTTAAGGTCGAGATATAATGGGTTCGAGAACTGGTGCTTCGTATACTTCAATTGTGGGGAAAAACAGAAGAATCCACAAAGATATCGCTATACTATCTACTCCTCTTTCGACTATTACAATGCAATCAGGTACGTCCTTTGCAGCACAATCTGGTACTTACTTTTCAATGCAATCAGGTACGCCCGTTTCGGCACAATCTGATACTTCCCTTTCAATGCAACCTGGAACTTCGCTTGTTACATCATCAGATACTTTTTTTCCTACGCAATCTGATACCCCCCTTTCTAAAGAAGAGTGTGAAGCTCGTGCAAAAATCGCCATGGGATTTTTAATTAATAGCAATCCTGTGTTAGCCGTTGCCTACCATGCACTCTCAATTGCAGAAAAAATAATCACATTGTATCCAGAAATTGAGGATGCTTATCAGCGTGGCGGCGATGAAGCTGTAATCCAACTACTCGTAGAAAAGGCGCTAAAAATTGGAATTAATATGGGAATAAATATGATTGTAAGTGAGATCGCTGATCAGTCATGGACATTATTAAAAACAGAGACAGGAATTGATACAACCCCAAACCAAGATCAGGTAGCCAAGCTTGTTATCAACAAGGTATTAAAAGCCGCAATAGATGCTGCAAAAGAAGGGAGGCCACTTGATGGAGAATTTATTTATAAACAAGTATACGGTGCCATTTTTGATTATTTTTCCAACAGTCTGATGGAATCAAAATCTGATGTTTCCGATCAGAGTAAGAACAGATCACCATACTATTTCGTTTCGACAAGGGATCTGAATAGTCAGAAGTTACTCCGAGAGGCTGTGAAAAAAATAACCTTGGAAATTGCAGAAGAACTTTTTGAAAGAACCAAAGACGGAAGGAGACCCCATCCTGTAACAATGAGGAAGAGATTGATCGAAATAATGAATGAACGGTACTCATTCGAGATGACAGATGAGGATCCTTACGAGCAAACTCGCAAATCTTCTTCAAAAAATATTATTGAAACCGATGAAGAATCTGTCCGAAACACCAAAAATAGTGTAATCCTATCGACAATGAGTGAGGTTAACAATCATCAAGTTAGTAAAGAAAACCAAATTAAATTGTCATTTAAGAATATTAAACGGAATCTTACTCCAGAAGAAAAAGATTTAGCCAATTTTGCAGCTTTTTTGTTCGAGATGGAAACTCTCATAAGAAAGAAATCCAGAGCAGGCGAATCAAATGTTCTGCCGAAAAAAGTCACATTCACGGTTCATTCGGAAACCGATGAAGAAACAAAAAATCTTTTGGAAAATATATTCGCGTTTCTTTTAGGGTATCATCCACAATTCCAAATAAATGAAAAAATTGAATCAAGAATGGATGAAACGACCAATGGACAAACCGCTGAAAAAATCGATGCTGTATGTTTGTATTCGGGGGGGCTTGACAGTACTATTGGTTTTTTTGGGGCTAAAACGAAGTTTAATAATATTAAACTCGTGTTTGTAGATCACGAAATACATAAAATCGCAGGATATGTGAATAAATTAGCAAAAGAATTGAATTTTGATAAAGATCTTTTGAAAGCTACTTCTTTTTCCGGAGGCAGCGATTTTCTGCAACAAACCAGAGGATTCATGTATTTGACCGCTGCTGCCATTTATGCGAGTCATCTCGGATCTGACAGAGTAATAATTTCAGAGTGTGGGGTGACAAAATATCAACCAAACATTTCGATTGCTGATGAGATAACAAAGACTACCCATCCTTATATGCTTAAGCTTGCAGCAGCGTTATTCAAGAAAAAAGGAATTAATGTTGTTATAAGCATGCCCTTTGATGATCTTACAAAGGCTGAGATGATTTCGCTCTGTAGAGACCATGTCGATTTATTAAAAACCACTTACTCGTGTCGAGGGGGCTTTAGAATTGCATCTAACAATAAGGTCGAATGCGGCTATTGCATGGCCTGTTTAATAAAAAATATTGCTTTGACCTATATTACTGGACAAAAACAAGATCAGTTTGTATTAGATCCTCTGACTAAGAAATGTTCATATTTTGTAGAGAGTTCAGGAAAACATACAGGCCTCAATTACAGTAAAATGGAAACAGTAATGCGGCTTATCGACTTCACAAGTTCAGTTCTCCGGAACGACGGAAGTATGCACCAAGCGACAATTGACACGATTGAAGATTATAATAAGCTGGACTTATTCAGAAGATATTCTGAAGATACGATCTACGGTTTGTCTTTTATGAAGCGAAATAATATGCTGCAAAATGAAGAGGTTCTGGCGAAATTAAGCTCCATTGAGAGTGAACCTTGGTTTAACGTAAAGAGAATAAATGAAAGACGTGAAGAACTGTTAAAACAAAGTAAAAAGCCAATTTGGTAACAAGCCGATTTGTGTTTAATTTATTTGGCTCATTTGTTTTCTTTAATAAATATTGGTATGCCCGTTTTTGATATAATATAAAAAGTTATGAGAATTTCCCCTTCCCCCTTCAGCAACGCCTAAGTTCCCATTCCTATAGAGTACTACTCAGCCCAAGGGCCCGAGGGCAGGAATCGAAAACCAATGGCAGATTTCGTACAGAATTCACAGACCAAAAATGCGGTTCGCACGCTTGCGAGCCCGATTGCAGACGTAACGGCGTTCAACCTGATCGTCCAGTCGGTCATCACCGACAANNGTATCGTATATGACCGCCGGGGAGAGCCACGCTCCGGTAGAGAAGACCCGGGAATCCTACACTGCACGGATTGTGTATGAGGACACCGCTGCAAAGACCGTCGGCACCGGGACACACCGCTTCAACACCCTTGCAGGATTCAATGCCGGT
>DIEY01000085.1 GCA_002418865.1 Bacteroidales bacterium UBA5762
ACATTAGATATGAAGGAATTTCAGATGGATCCTCCTACAGCCATTATGGGAACTGTAAAAGCGGGGAATATCGTGGAAGTAGTTTTTACAGTTGAAATGAACAAGGACAATACGATTACATTGAACCAGTAGTTTAAATATTAAATATCAACAAATTACAAACAAACTAAATCCAAACTCTATGAAGAAGTATTTATTCGTTGTATTATTGGTTATTTCAGGGTATGCATTGAAGGCTCAGTTTGAGCAACCCCAATTGAGGTGTGATGATTTTGAGAAAGTTAATGTGAAGCTTGGGGGAGATTTTGCCTTACAATATCAAATTTTAGATCATCATGCCGACAGTGCGTTGATTCCATTAGGCACAGGTTTTAATCTTCCAACGGCCAATATGACCGTTGATGTTGATTTGGCTAAGGGCATGAGGCTTAATCTGGAAGTTTTTCTCTCATCGCGTCATCACAATGAAGCCTGGGTGAAAGGTGGATATTTTGTAATGGATGAGCTGCCTTTTATACATTCTGACTGGATAAGCAACCTTATGGACAAGATGACAATTACTATTGGAGATATGGAGATTAACTATGGTGATGCTCATTTTCGTCGCTCTGATAATGGTAATGTTACGCGCAATCCTTTTGTTGGCAATTACATTATGGATGCTTACACTACAGCACCTTCTCTTGAAGTGATGTACCGTAATAACGGGATCATTCTTATGGGAGCGCTTTCGACGGGCCAGTTGCGTCAGGATTTAACAGCCTATGATGGTAAAACTCATACTTATACAGATTATGATGCCTTGAAAGAAATAGGAGCATATTGGAAAGTAGGATATGATCGCAATTTCAAAGAAAAAATTCGTGGTCGATTAACGGTTTCGGGTTATCATATGCCCGAGAAAAATCATCGTAATACTCTATATGGTGGAGACCGTGCGGGTTCACGTTACTATTTGGTGATGAATCGTCAAACATTCAGTCCTACAGATGTGGATATCAAAGCGAATCACTTGAATACATATTTTTCTCCAGGTGCAGCCACCAAAACCAATGCCTTTATGGTCAATTTATTTAGCCGTATTTATGGATTCGAATTTTTTGGCACTTACGAGAATGCCACGGGTTTATATCCATCAAGTAAGGAATTTGAATTTAATCAGTTTGCTGTTGAAGGTCTTTACCGTTTTGGAAATGAAGAACAGTTTTTTGGTGGAGCCCGCTATAATTATGTAAAAGGCAATACTGACTCGAAAAATCCACAAAGCATAGATAAGAGTGTAAATAGAATTCAAATAGGTGCAGGTTGGTTTTTGCTTAAATCTACAGTAGTGAAAGTGGAATATGTTAAGCAAAACTATAATGATTTTATCAATGAATTTGGTGCTGATGCCGGTTTCGATGGTTTCATGGTAGAAGCTGCCATCAGTTTTTAAATAATGAATATTATGCAAGCTTTGAGCCTTTTTGCCAGGTTGATGTTTTTTAGAAAAAATCCGAGAAAAATCGGCAAAAGGGCTCAACTTTGCTTATTTTCACCTGGTCATTTTTCAAAATCTTTTTGGAGTTTTATGTTAGCTTTAATGATATTGTCGGCGAATTTAACTTCTAATGCACAGGCCTTGCCTCCTTATTCCATTAAAGGATTTTATCAAGGGATTATCCTCATTAAAGGACGAACCAACATTAATTCTTTTCAATTGAAAGCAAATATTACGGAGCAGCCAATTGAATACGATCAGCAGAGTAACTCTTATTTTTTGCGCATTCCTGTTGAGAAATTTAAAGCAGCTAATCCTATGATGGAAAAAGATTTCCGTAATCTTATGGAAGCCCATAAATATCCTGATATTATCATTCAGTTTAAGGAATTGAATCCTTCTGATTTAACGGGAAATGGTGAGGCTCCCATTTATTTAAAGATAAGAGAGAAAACTGTAAAAATGCAAATAGGGTTTTCAACCAATGAAGCACAAGCCAATCATATAGTTTTATCTGGAGAAAAGCCTTTGAAATTGAGCGAAGTGGATATTATTCCTCCAGATAAAATTTTTGGTCTCATTACCATTAAAGATGAATTAAGGATTAATTTTGCAATAGAAATAAGCCATATAAAGGTGAACGAATCGGCCAATGCATTTTAACACCAAGGTAAGGTACGGTTTAAGAGTGATGATAGAGATTGCTCTGCATAATGATGATAAGGAAGGAGTATTTCAAAAGGATATTGCTTTTAGGCAGGGTATTTCATATAAATATCTCGATCATATTATTAGTGCGCTCAAAATTGCCAATTTAGTAGTTAAAAAGGGCCCTCGAAAAGGATATGTTTTGACTAAAGCACCTTCTGATATTTCCCTTTATGACATCGAACAAGCTTTTGAACCCGAGATGTTGTTGCAGGAGTGCATCGGAAACCCTGAGCTATGCGAAAGAAGTGGGATTTGTCAGGCACGTCATGTGTGGGTTGCTTTGAATGATAAAATTCTCGAATTTTTGAAAAGTCTATCTTTAGCTGATATTATCAACACAAAGGTTCCGCTTCATCAATTTTAATAATAGGTTGAGATTGACATAGCTTTTTTATTTTAAATAACAGTAATCTGAATTTAATGAATAGGTTTTCACTCTCAATCCTTATCTGTAGTAAATTCAAGCAATAAATGTAACTTTTGAGTTAGGTAGATTTATGATAAAACTCACTGGGCATTTAAGAATCCACTAATAGTTTTCTTTTAACTTTGCATCCTTAAAGATTAAAAATTTTCATCCACATGAAATTATTGGAAGGTAAAACTGCCTTAATTACAGGAGCAGCAAGAGGGATCGGGCGCTCTATAGCGTTGAAGTTTGCTTCCCAAGGAGCCCATATAGCTTTTTCGGATTTACAATTAGACGAGGCAACTCAAAAGCTGGAGGATGAAATCAGAGTAATAGGTGTTAAAGTCAAAGCCTATGCATCGGATGCTTCATCATTCAGTGATAGTGAGATATTGGTAAATCGGGTTATAGAAGATTTTGGCACTATTGATATTTTAGTGAATAACGCAGGGATTACGCGTGATAATTTGCTGATGCGTATGAGTGAAAACGATTGGGACTTGGTGATGAAAGTAAATTTAAAATCTGTGTTCAATTTAACCAAAGCCGTTCAAAAAATTATGTTAAAAAACAGATTTGGAAGCATCATTAATATGTCGTCGGTTGTTGGTGTGAAGGGTAATGCTGGACAGGCCAATTATTCTGCTTCCAAAGCTGGTATCATTGGTTTTACAAAGTCTATAGCACAAGAATTGGGCTCGCGCAATATAAGATGCAATGCTGTGGCACCAGGTTTCATAGAAACTGAAATGACGGCCAAACTTTCTGAAGAAGTTAAAAAAGATTGGGCCGAAAAGATACCGCTTCGTCGTGCCGGCTTACCTGATGATGTGGCCAATGCTTGTCTATTTCTTGCCTCTGATTTGTCATCTTACATCACTGGACAAGTAATTCACGTTTGCGGCGGCATGGTTATGTAATTAACATTGCCTCTCAAAATGTCATTGATTGTTGAACATTCTGTCTGGTGGTTGGTAATAGCCCCAGTAGTGGGTTTTGTGTATGCATGGATTCTTTATCGCAACACCCGCGATATCTTCAGTCCTCGTATCCAAATCCTCTTGGGGATTTTTCGATTTGCAGTGGTGACTTTGCTAGTTATTCTTCTATCAGGAGTTTTAGTAAAGCATGTAAAGAGCCGCTATGAAAAACCTCTTGTGGTTTTGGCTTTCGATAATAGTCAATCGATGGTACAATTACCTGATTCATTAGAAGTTAGAAGGCAGTGGCAGGTTCTGTCGAAAGATCTCGAGACGAAGTTGTCACGCGATTTCGAAGTTATAAAACTTCGTTTCGGTTCATCTGTTAGCGACAGTTTAAGTTTCGAATTTAACGAACCCGAAACTAATATTTCGGAAGTGTTTACATATATTCAAGAACGATTTCCTCAACGTGTTATCAGTGGATTAGTCTTAGCTTCGGATGGAATTATCAATCGAGGCCGCGATCCCTCTAACATGCCTGAAACAAGAATGTTTCCAGTTTTCCCTATTGCTTTTGGCGATACTTCTACCAGAAAGGATTTATCTTTCCAGGAAGTGCGATTTAATGAAATTACTTTCAGCAATTCGCAATTTCCCATCGAAATTTATATTAGAGCAGAATCGTGTAAAAATCAGAGATCATCGGTAAGCATCTATAGTAACCATAAAAAGTTATGGTCTTCTGATTTTACGATTTATTCTAATAATCAGGTGATAACATTTTCTCCTTTATTAACAGCCGAAAAACCGGGCTTAATCCGTTATACGCTCGAGATTAATCCTGTTGAGGGCGAAATCAATACTCAAAATAACCGTATGGATATTTTTGTGGAAGTGAAGGATAGTAGATTAAAAGTTTTAATTTTAGCCGATGCTCCACATCCTGATATTGCTGCCATAAAGAAAGTATTTGCATTTCGCGATATATATCAAATTGAAGATGATTTGATCTCTGATTTCAAGAAAGATATACTTCAGTATGATCTCATCATTTTTCATCAATTACCCTCAACTCGGGTTTCTATCAACGATATTTATGAACAAACCAGGAAAGCAGGCAAACCGGTTTTGTTTATCTTAGGTCAGAGTTCGGATATTGAATTATTCAATGCCATGCAAATAGGTTTGAAGATCAATGGGCAAGGAGAAAGTTTTGTCAATGCTTATCCTGTGCTTTCTTCCGATTTTCAGCTTTTTAAAACGGATAATCGTTTGCTGGAGACCCTCGATAAATTGCCACCTCTTATTTCTCCCGATGGAATTTATTCTATTGCGCCCACTGCAATTCTTTATTTTTATCAGAAAGTAGATAATGTGTTAACATCCAATCCTTTGATAGTTTTTCATCGTAATCAAAATCAAGAAATAGGGATAATTGCTGGCGAGGGCTTATGGTGGTGGAGAAACATTTTATATCAAAATTATCAGAATCACGAGATATTTGAGGAATTTTTCCATACCATCGTACAATATTTAATTAGCGGAGAGTCAACAGGAAACTTTAGAGTTAGAGTAGCCAATCGTTTTCAGGGGAACGAACATGTAAAATTTAGTGCCGAATTGTATGATGCTACTTTTAAATTAATGAACGACCCCGAGGTTCATCTTGAAATTAAGGATGAAAATGGAGTAACCTATCCTTATATTTTCAATAGAGTAGGTAGTGCCTACGAACTCGACGCGGGGATATTCAATTCAGGGGTATATTACTGGACTGCCACAACTGAATTTAACAAGGCAGAGCTAACAGCAAAAGGTAATTTCGTTGTAGAACAAACCTTAGCCGAAAAAAACTACTTAAAAGCCAATCATGCTTTGTTATTTAGCCTAAGCCAGAAAAGCGGTGGAAAACTTATTTATCCGTCACAGGTCGATAGTATTCCGCTTTTATTGAAGAAAACGGGTAATACGGCCACAAAAGTTTATAGTGAAGAATCCTTTTTTAAATTGAATGATTTTTGGTGGTTGTTGGCTCTCATTGTTGTTCTTATTTCTGCAGAATGGGTTATCAGGAAATGGTCGGGCATTTTGTAGGAATAACTTAAGAATTGATTAAAAATTAAATACATGAATACAAGTGTTATTTATTTGTTTTATGGTTTTTTGGTTATCCTCATCCTCAGTTATGCTGCTGAAAGAATTTTGGAGTCGTTGAATATTAGAAATTGGCCTCATGCGGTTCCCGAAATCATTCAAGATATATTTCCTGAGGATAAGTTCAACGAAGCCCGTAAATATCAATTATCCAATTACAATGTCGATTTGCTTGAATCAACTCTTACTTTCATTCTTACTATAGGGTTTTTGTATTTTGGAGGTTTTGCATGGTTAGATAGCATAGTCCGCTCTTTGACGGACAACCTCATTTTTCAGACTTTAATATTTTTTGGAATTATTGCAGCAATTGGATTTATCATCAAGCTTCCCTTCGATATTTATGATACCTTCGGAATAGAAACGCGTTTTGGTTTCAACACTACTACTCCAAAAGTATATTTTACCGATCAATTAAAGTCGGCATTAATAGCCATTATAATTGGAGTACCCTTGCTTTCGTTCATTGTTTTTCTTTATCAAAAAACCGGACAATATTTTTGGGTGCTGGTGTGGGTGGTAATAAGCCTTTTTACATTGTTCATGTCGTTGTTTTACAGTAATTTAATCGTTCCATTATTCAACAAGCAAACTCCTATTGCTGAGGGAGAGTTGCGTGATGCCATAGAAGAATTTTCGCGGAAGGCAGGTTTTAAGGTGAAAGATATTTACGTAATTGATAGCTCAAAAAGGAGTAATAAGGCCAATGCTTATTTTACCGGCCTTGGACCCGAAAAAAGAATTGTTTTATTTGATACTCTTGTCAATAATTTCACAACCGATGAGATATTGGCGGTTCTGGCTCATGAAATAGGCCATTACAAGCATCATCATACAACCAAAGGACTCATTACCAGTTTACTTCAAATGGGAGTAATTCTGTTTATTTTTTCACTATTTGTAAAACCTGGCTCGGAATTAACCGAAATTCTATGCAATGCCGTGGCAGGGGCAAAACCGGTAAGTCCATCATTTTATATGGGACTCATTGGTTTTAGTCTTTTATTCAGTCCTATTTCGGCCTTATTGGGATTAATTTTCAATTCTATCTCGCGTAGGCATGAATTTCAGGCTGATGCTTTTGTGGCTGAACATAATATGCAAGAAAACTTATCATCGGCTCTTAAAAAGTTATCTGTCAATCATTTAAGCAATCCTTTTCCGCATCCTCTCTATGTAAAAGTTTATTATTCACATCCTCCATTGATGGAAAGACTGAAGGCGCTGGGAAAATCGTAAGCCCGAATTAAGCCAACTGTATCTATTGTTTAGTAGTAATGGTGGGCTTGAAAATAATTCTCAACAGTAGTAATAGGTTTTCCTCTTTACACATAATCCTCTACTATGCATGATCTTTTGAAGTTTCGAAAACAAATTTTATCAATTCATTTGATAAAAGAGGCGAGATGTAATTAAAGGCTTTATGAAAGCCCTGATGGGATTTTAGGTGAAGATTTGAGAGAATTATAGGCGGATAAAGAAACTGGCTTTAATCATGAATTTAGGTACTTTTTTGCCGTCGGGTCCGGGATCGAGATAGGAGAGGCGATGGAATGCTTGAATACGTATGATTTTGAGGATGTTTTCGATTCCATAAGAAACTTCCATATAGGGTTTTCCAAAATCCATGATTCGAAATTCAGTGACTGGATTTCCATTGATAGAAGAAGCTAAAAGTCCTTCTGGATTATCGGCCGTACGGATATAGTTCTTCTTTTCGTAGGTGGAAAAAATGAAATTAAATCCTACTACTTCTCTCCATTTAAGACGTTTAAGCAAGGGAATGCGATTGAAGAACAAGCCATCGAAGTGATGAAGAAATATTCCGCTAACGGATTTGTCGGCAACGAATTCGAAAAAATTCATCATGTTATAAGCCTTTTCGGCGGCAAAAACAGGTTCATTGCCTTGAGGTATAATAGCTTCTGGATAAGGTACTTTGCCTAAGGTTACTTCTCCGGTCAAGCTATAATCAAGCTGTCCAAAATATCCGGTTCTCCATTTATGCATTACGTTGAGAGAAAGTTTCTGAAAAGTAAAATCACTACCCAGAAAGTTTTTGAATCCGATGGTGGCATGAAATGTCCATAAAGGCGATTTTAATGCTTCGGCGCTCGCTCTCCAGTTATTTTCTACCAGCCAAGTTCTTTTTCTGGAGTAGCTTGAGATGAGATGAAATTCGGTAGTTCGATATTTTGTTTGAATATTGTTGTTATCGTCGTAATAGCCAAAATAATAATCACCTTGAGGATGAAAGGTTTTAGTTTTTAACATCACTTTAGTATTCCATCCTCGCCAATGGTCGGTTTCGTACCAAAGACGAATGTCTTGTGACAGGCTCATACGGTTAAGATATCCAAATTGAGAAGAGAAAAGGAAAATATAATTAAGAAAGACATGTGATTCGAGAAACTCAGGATCAACGCCTAAACGCATCATATCGTAAGAATAACGAATGCCGACTTTTCTCCATTTGTTACGGTCGAGAAATCTTTCCACCTGCATGCGATACTTAAATTTTTCGTCTTTGAATCCATAAGCTCCGTAGCCTGAAAGAATCCAGTAATAATTCCAGTTGATATTGGTTCTTACGGAGGCTTGAAAACGGAATCCTTCTATGGGATTATTTCCAAACATAGTGTACCAGTGTCCGAGTTCAACTTTGCCGAAATTATAATATCCATCCCAGATGATCCGTAGTGCTTTTCTAATACGCGTTAATTGTGGTGACTTTTTGAGTGAGTCTATGGCTTCGAGTGAACCCTTCACTTGTTCATGATCGGTTATCATTTGTTTTCGTTGCTCGTCCCAAAACTCATCTGAAAAGGTTTTTGCTGCCATATCCACTTCTACGTTATTATCATAGAAGGAAAGAGGACGTGGCTGATTAATTACATAATCTTTATTGGCAATATAGTATTTCCCTATAAAACCTACCGCTGAATCACTGGTTTGTTGAAGATCGACCAAAACTCTTGTTTTAGTGGGTAAATAGTGTCCAGTGGATTGTTTTTCATAGTCTTGCTGAACTTTATATTTATCGATAAAGTTGATATTGACTGAGCTGGTGATTTCCAAGTCGAGGCGTCGTAGAGCATAATTTTTGGTATCTATCCATATTTTACCAGTGAAAGCCAAATCGAGGGGGCGTCGGGGTTTTACCTTTAGTTCGTAACAACTGTCGTTATCTACCAAAACCGTATCCATTATAAAATAATCATAATAGGCAAAACTGCCTGAAGCTAAAGGAGTTATAAAAGATCGGTCGAGAATTTCCTGAATATTATTATAAAAATTAAACTCTTGCATGGTTTTCCCAAGATAAGATTCTAATATCTGATAGTTATCGATGATTAAACCATCCATACGGCTTGCCTTCACAATGGTTTTATTTCGTTTGGGTTCTTTTCTGTAATATACTTCATTAATTTGTTCAGAGACAAAAAAAGGAATTACCAATTTTCCTTCTTCGCCTGCGGATTGCCTTAAGCTGTCCAGTAAAGCAGCGTAAGGTTTAAATGTCTTGCTGTTTTTGAAATTTTCGTTAATCTGGTCGAAGCTAATATCAATTTTAACATAACTTTTATATTCATAAGCATCTAAAGATTCCGGGTTATAAAATTTTCTGTTTTCACGAGCTTTTCGAATAATAGGATATGCTGGGTTTTCGCCAGCTTTTATAACTACTTCTTCTAACTCGAAGGAAGTGGGTTCTAATTGGAAATCAATGGTTTGATTGATTCCTTTTTTAATTTTTTTTGATTTGGGTTTATAACTGATTACTCTCACCGTAATCGAATCGCCTGGAGTATTAGTTTCGAGCTTGAATCTGCCATCGAAATCAGAGGTTGTGCCTATAGTTGTTCCTTTAAAGAAAACATTGGCAAAAGGGATAGGTTCGTTGGTATTGGCATCGGTAATTTTTCCCTGAATGACAGTAGATCCCTGATGATGTGCCTGAGCTTGTAAGTATTGAATACTTGGCACGAATACTATTAAAATCAAACTAATAGCTATGGAAATATAAAATTTAATTCTTTTGTTTGAAGATTGCATAAATTTTGACGTCTTGCCTTTTGGTTTTTTTTGAGAATTGTGGAGTGTCGGGCAACAAATGAAATCTTTTATTAATGAATAAATTTCTATTATATGGGACGATAAACTCCATTTCTGATCAGTTAATTTATTTATAAAATATAGGCGGTATTTTTTGCCTATTGATATAAAAAACAATTAAAATGATAAAAATCAGCAGTATTTTAACAACCGTTTAGTTAAAAAGTTGAAAATTCTGTATAATTTTTAAAGCGGCAAAATTACAATAAATTCATTTTATAGAAATATGATAAAAGTATTAAGTTTGTAACATGAAGATAGAAAAGACAAAATGGGGGTCAAACAAGAGAAGCAAAAGAATTTTTATGGTCCAATCATTATTAAGTTTGGTTTTCATTCATGTTATTGCTTTAACTTGTGTGAGTGGTGATTTACCAAAGGACCGGAGACTTTTCGTAATTGAACGTTCGAAAAACGCCAATCAAATTTGTTATGATTTGAACTTTCACAGTAGAGGAAATTTAGATGCCGATAAACCTTTGAAGGTTTATTGGTACAACAAGACCGACAGGCCAGGTGCTATAAATAATTTGTCGCATATACAGGAGAAATATGCATATGGATATTCTTCAAGGCTGATAGGAGATGGGAATTATGAAATTACCCTTGTTAGCCTTTCCTAAACGAAAGATTAATCTTGTAAAGGATAGTAAAGGCAAGTATCAGGCAATTATATTAATAGGTGGTAAAAAGGCGAGATTGACTAAGATATTTGTTCAATCGAAAGCTAAAGATTATAACAAGGTTATGTGGGTAGATTTATATGGAATATCGCTAAATGACGGTAAACAAGTAAGTGAGCGTATTTTTCCCGATTAATGAGGGGTGGTTGTGAGGGAGAAAATGATGCGGGGCGCAGGCAAAGCCTGCGCCCCGCATAAATCCAATCCTAATGATTTTATTTGAAGTTTTTAATCTTCTCGTCGATATGTGTTACGGGTTCTTCATCCATAATTTCTCGCATGGTATTCTTTAACTTGATATGCTGGATAAAAATATCATGTTCGGGAACTACATCTGGAGAATGTAAAGGACTTTTGAAATAGAAGGAGAGCCATTCTTGTATTCCATAAAAACCAACTCTTTGAGCGAGATTCATTAGTAGTACGAGGTCCAGAGCAATAGGTGCAGCTAATATAGAATCGCGACATAAGAAATCGATCTTGATTTGCATAGGATATCCCAGCCAACCAAAAATGTCGATGTTGTCCCAACCTTCTTTATTGTCTTTACGTGGTGGATAGTAATTAATACGAACTTTATGATAATAGTTCTTATATAATTCAGGATAGAGTTCGGGTTGCAGTATGCTTTCAATCACACTGAGCTTACTTTCTTCTTTAGTTTTAAAGGAACCTGGATCGTCGAGTACTTCACCATCTCGATTACCGAGAATATTGGTAGAGAACCATCCTTCGAGGCCCAGCATACGCATTTTCAGCATAGGAGCAATGGTTGTTTTCACTAAAGTCTGACCTGTTTTGAAGTCTTTACCAGCAATAGGAATACGTAATTTTTCAGCTAACTGAAATGCAGCAGGAGTATCTATAGTGAGATTAGGTGCTCCGTTGATGAAAGGTACACCTTCGAGCAAAGCCGCCCAAGCATAAAGCATACTAGGAGCAATTGCCGGATCGTTGTTACGCATACCTTCTTCGAATTTTTCTATGCTTGAATGTACGTCCTGAACAGGAGTAAATACTTCGGTACTGGCACACCAAATGACCACCATATCATCACATTGATTGTCGGCTTTGAATTGGCGTATATCGCTCCGTAGCATTTCCATCAATTCCATCTTGGTATTGGCTTTTTTAACCCAATTGCCGTCTAAATTTCTAACAAATTCCTTATCGAAAACGGCTTTCATTGGACGAATTGCAGCCAATTCATCGGCCACTTTGTTAATATCTTTTTCATTTAATACTTCAGCCGTTCTGGCTCCTTCAAGTGCCGATTCATTACGGATATCCCATCCACCAAAGATTATCTGATTCAAATCATATAATGGTAAAAAATCCTTGATTTTGGGAAAATTGTTTTCAATACGTTCCCCTATACGAATAGTTCCCATTTGCGTGAGAGAACCTACGGGAACACCCATTCCTTTTCTTACAGCCATAGTCCCGGCTATAAATGTTGTAGCAACTGCTCCATCCATTCCTACGATCAATACTCCAAGTTTTCCTTGGGGTTTACTAATCTGTTGTTTTATCATGATAAATTTAGTTTAAAAGAGTTTTGTGTTATAAATTAAAGTTTCGAGTTCTGATAATGAATGTATTATATAATCTGCTTCTTTGCCGCCTACTTCATCTTTCCAACTTTTCCCCTCCAGCCAAACCGTAATGCAACCACACTGCTTTGCTGGAATAATGTCGCGATCAAAAGAGTCTCCCACCATTAACGTATTTTGTGGTGCAATTCCCAAATGTTCTGTAGCAAGTCGAAATATAGCAGGGTCGGGCTTCCGAATTCCTACTTTGGCCGAATCTATTACGACCTGCAAATATTTCAAAATGCCAAATTCGTCGAGAACCGTTTCCATATTACCGTAAAAGTTGGAAACTACTCCTAAAAGAAGGTGTTGTGACAAACGCTCAAGTATTTGTTTTGTTTTATCCAAGGTCTTGCTTGCTTCTTCATAAGCGTACGTCAAAATTACTTCTTTATAATGATTATGGTAAACAGAAGGCAAACCAAAATGTATTTCAAGAAACTGGAGTTGCAATTCGATTTGTGTAGCTAGAGTTTCTTTAAAGTTATAATGAGGTAATATGCGAGCAGAAACAAGATGATCGCCTGCATCTACAAAAGCTTTTTCATATTCGGTTTTTTTAATGGGTACTCCAGCAGCCTGGTAAGCTTCCCAAAATTTTTCACTCCAATGAACTCCATCAGTATCAAGCGTACCTCCAAAATCAAAAAGTATGGCTTTAATACTATGAAATGGATTCATCTTCGATTGGTTTTGATAGTGGATTAATACGCATGAGAATAAGACCCACAAAGATGAAAAAAAATTCTCTTACTCGTGTTGCCAATCCTACCACTATACCCTGTTCAGGTGCTAATTTCAAACTTTCATAAACTAAATAAAGACTTCCTTCGCGTGTACCTAATTGCATAGGAACAAAGCCTACCAGATTGCTTAATAATGACGTAGCTGCACTAATGTAAATGGCCTCAAAAAGATTGATATCGATTTGAATGGCCTGCATTATCAGAAAAAACTCAATAGATCCAATAATGCGTGCAAAGAATTCATAAGCTAAACTGGCATAAAAATCCTTACGCCGAGTCTTATAAAATTCCACAATCTGTCGTTCTATCTCTTCAAGTGTTTCTCCTTGTTTCGCAAGGTTGGCGGCAAGTTTCTTCAAAAAAGGGATCTTATTCAAAAAATTAATAAATGAGAATACTATTCCTTTTTTATACCAATTGTAAATGATTAGGATAAGGCTAATGAGAAAAATAAATACTACCCCTAACACGATATAGGTTGCTAATGTGGGTTTCACGGTGAAGAAAATGAGGAAAAGAGTAAAAGTCCAAAAGAAAAAGTGAGATAGAATATGCATTAAGTCGTAAAGGATTACTGAAGATGAGGCTCTTTCGATGCCTATCAAGCGTTTAATGTTCATCACCTTCCAAGGTTCTCCACCTAACGCGATAACGGGTGTAATATAATTGAGAGCAAACGAACTAATTTTAAGCGAGACCAGTTGAAAAAAATTTACATTTAGATGATTACCAATGATTTTCTTCCATGCCAAGGTGTTCATACAGTAAATAACCATCCAAACAATGATAATAGGAATAAACCATAAACCTATTTGTGCTATCTCTTTGATTAATTTTACGATACCAAATCGAATAACCAAAAAGCTAAGAATGCCTATTCCAACGGCAAAGAATATGGTGTTGATTTTATAATCCTTTTTCATACATCTTGTATTACCTCCCGTTGGAGCAAATTCAAGTATTTTTTGCTGATAGCTTGCTGTTTCAGAATAGTGTAAATAAGGATAATATTCAATACCGTAAGTTCAAAATACCAATACAACAATGGCAGTTGAATTAAAATAGATATCCATAGAGCAATAGCACGCGTATTGAAAGACAATATATTAGTATATTTCATCAAGGGTTTATTTTCTGTACGAAAGCCTTCACGCAGCCATTGAGGCATCTGATTAGGATATTTGTTATGGATAAACGACACCAGTTTTTGTAGGTTGCCTGTAAAAAGCTCCTGTTCACGAGTGTAGTTATGATAGAAATACATGAAAAGTTTCATCCAGAAGTTTTTTCTCCATGACAATTGTTCGTATTCTTTTTTTATATCACGGCTTGAGCGGAACTCATTTCCCCCTTCACCCTTAACGAAATAGAGATGTCCATTACGGTAATAATCGGCAATGGCTGCCTGAAAAATATGGGAAATGCCGGTAATAATGCCAATTATCCAGATCCACGGGCCAAAGCCATTATGGGTAAGTCGTAATCCAATATGAATGTATATACTCAGAAACCAAAGGTTACCTGCTAAACCATCCAGGATTCGGCCCAGTTCCGACTTGTCATTCGTCATTCTGGCCAATTGTCCGTCTGCGCTGTCGAGAGTATTGGCAATAATGAGGGCAATTATTCCAAGAACATTAATCCATATGTTGTTGTAATAATACAGATGTCCTGCTAAAACGCCCCAAAATATACTAATGATGGTAATGGTATTTGGGCGAATTTTATGCTTGGCCGAGAATAAGGCTACTCGATACCCTAATCTTCGGTAAAAATAAATATCGATGGGTTCCTCAGTATCAGAGGATTTAAAGGTATTTTGTAACTCGCTTTGGTTCATATTGTTGGTAAAGTGTGCTCCTCGAATTTCATGCTATGTGCGTAGGCTTTATTTATAATTACTTGTGCAATGTATTTTGCTGCTTCCTCGCGCACGGGAGCAAAACTGGGCCAATCATTTAAATCGATGATATAAATTCTGCCATCAGAGGTTACAATAGCGTCTCCACCATAAATATCAACATTAAGAACTTCAGCACATAGAGCAGCCAAATATTTCAACTTGTCTTCATCAATTGGAATAGCTTTAGTGCTATCATGAAAATACCAACGAAAGAATGGTGTATTTTTTACAGCATAAAATTTAACGACGGGACCATCGAGGTGCTGTTGAATAACTGCGCTATGAATGCCTCTTTGTAGATATTCGAGAACAATTTCGTTGAGTTCTTCAAAACTATAGGCAATGGTTACATCCTCACGATGTATGGCATGCACATCACCTCGTTTAATCCAAACTTTAAAGGGATTAGAAGCAAAGGGTATTTCAGGTAAGGGTTTGTCGGTTTCAATAACTATGGAAGAAGGTATAGGAATATTAGCGGCAGGTAATAAAGTAGCGAAATTGTCACGATAACAGTTGAGAATACCTTCTGTAGGGTTGATAATTAAAGCACCTTTGGCTTCTAATTCTTGCAAAACATGGAGAGAACGAGTTCCACGTATCATATTGAAAATAAATGGTGTCCTAATCAATTCAGGCCTAATTTCGTCTTCGTCATAAATTGTAACGCTATGTCCATGCTTTTCCAACTCTTCAATGGTTAACTGAAATATTCTGGCATCGTTGGTAACATGATTGGGTGAGTATCTTTTCCCCCTCGATATAGCAGTAAAGTGTAAATTCATAGTTGATAATTTACTTATATTTAGTTATATGTAGAATTTGAAAATTTAATTTCCTGATCTTCGGCTGTGTCGAGTTCTTTTAATCCTTTTTCAGTAGCTATCCCCCTGAAGTAATTAACAATTAAGTTTTTATATATATTTTTTCTATCTATGCGAGTAGCTTCATCAAGTTCGATAGAAAAGGCCAGTTTAAATAATTCAAGTATCACTCGACTAACGAAAGTGATATGCACATCAGCCCTTATAAGACCATTTTTTATACTTTCTTTTAAAAAATAGAGAATCTCACTCATTTTCATCTTTTCGTTCCGATCGTTGATATGTTCCCATAAACTAGGGAAAAACTTTTGGAAATCGAGATAGAAGTCGGGATGAAAACGTTGTAGAGATTGGATATGAAATTCTTCAAGCTTTTTTATTGTTTCGAGAAAACAATTAGAGTTTTGCCGAATTTGACGCAGCGTTGTGAGGTTTTCTTCGGTAATTTTATCCATACATGCTTTCAAAAGCTCGGCTTTATTAGTAAAAATTTCATAAATGGTTCGTTTGGAGACACCAGCGTGACTGGCTATTTCATCCATCGTAACTGACTTAATTCCATCTTGTTGGAATAAATCGATTGCCGTATCTATGATCTTTTGCTTCGTCTCCATAAACTTGTTACGATTGGGGGCGTAAAAGTACAAAACTTTTCTGGTATGTAAAGTTTTCTTTACGAAATTGTAAATTTAATTTAAAGAAGGGGAGAGGAACTATTTTTTAAGTGATTATAAGATAATCTTTTATCGCTCTTAGAATCCTTAAATAATAATAATAAATAATTGCTTAATTGAGGAGGAGTTCTGCTTGAGCTATATCGCTTTTATGGTCGATATCAATTACTTTACCTACGTTGCAAGCCATAAGGCTGCATCTTTGTTTCAGCAGAAAACGCTGGAATTGCCGCATGCGAGTCATACCTTGTTGCATGGCTTTATCGAGTAAATCGACTATATGAGGCTTGAAATAATAAAACCCGGCACTTACTAAAGAAGAACTAAGTTGCGACTCGGGAAACGCCAAAATTTGCATATCAGCATTGGTAAGTATCCAAACGGGATTCTCATCATCTACATAGTTGGTTGCAGCCATAATGCCATCGGCTTGCAAATGAATGTGAATACATTCTATGAAATTGCGAAACGATTCTTCTGTATAAACAGGATCGACGGTGGTTAAAATAAAATCATCGTCACGAAGATAAGGGCTAAGTTCATAGAAACTATGCATGGAACCGGGAGTCGATTTAACGATTAGCTTTAGGTTAATGCCATAATCTTTATTTTCGAACCATTGAGCAAGCTCGGGATAAATGTCATTTACGATAATGCAAACCTGGTTGAAGTCATAACGTTTTGCCCTGAAAATAAGTCGGTCAATCAGTGTCATTCCCCCAATTTCGATTAAAGGTTTGGGAATTAGGATGCCTTCTTCGCGTAAGCGGCTGCCTTCTCCAGCGGCTATAATAGCAAATTTCATTTCGAGAATGAATTATGTAAGCAGGTCGATGCCACGGCCTAAAAGATAAAATGAAATGCCTATAAGAATATAACCTAGTGTCCTGATAATATTCGTAAGCATTTTGATGTTAATACGATGCCGGTTTTTTACTAAAAAGGAAACAAACAGGTAGAACCAGCTAATGCTACCAATAGACACGAAAAAAGCATAAAGAGCAGAGAGCGTATAATGATACCAGCGTGTTTTAGTTGTATTTTGCCTTGATGGAGGTTGATCGAGAGCAGTGCTTTGCTGGGGTGGTGGAATACTATCGATGACAGTAGGAGAAAACATTGATGGTTTTTGAACTAATGACTGATCGACGGCATTTATACTTTGCTGGAAAGAATCTTCGAGGCCTCCCATGTTGAATCCAAGAGATGCTACCAACGAAAAAGTGATAAAGGTTGATGAAAGCCATCCAAAAAAAAGCGTAGGATTTAAAAAATTTAGAAATAAACCGGTGCGAAATCCTCCACGATTGTGATATTTACTTTTGAGTATGGTGTCATCGTTCAGATTTTCTGCTTTTAACTGGGTTTTAGTAATCCTGTATCCTATGATGAACACAAAGACGGCTCCAACCATTAAGATATATGGGATAGCAGGTTCATACAACTCGTAGAAATGGGTTAATCCAAGCATGGAAATAAAAACATAGAAAAAATCGGCAAAGGATGCTCCTATGGCTGCTTTCAGACTATACCAGAACTTTCCTTTAAGCGCATTAGAAGTAATTAAAATACTTATAGGGCCAGCAACAGGCACTGAAAAAATAAATCCTGCCAATAAACCTACAATCGATATGGTAACGAAATTGCTGACCAATTTTAAACAAATTAATAAATGTGAATATTCACAAATTTATTCGCCGCATGCCAGTCGGCTTCGGTATCTATTTCCATGCTATTATAGGGAGCAATATCCATGGCATAAATTTTTTCTCCTTGATGAATCAATTCTTCGAAAGCCGATTCATAAAATTCATCCATTTGATGCTGTTGGTGAATTTGTTGATGAAGAATATGATAAAGCATATGAGTTGTTGGTTCTGAAAAGCGATGTATCCCTACCGACTCTCCTGTGGCCAAAATAGGTTTGATATCCTTGCTTATTTCTATAATATAATTGTCTTGGGTAAGTCTCACTTTGATTTCTTCGCTTGTTAAAAAGTTTTTATGTGCTTTGTTAAAGGCCAAAGTATTTTCTTCTTCACAGAGTAATAGTTTCTTTAAGATTAGTGAGTCAAACACAATATCACCGTCTAAGAGGAGCAAGCTGTGTCCCTCAAGCGCTTTTTGAGTGAGCAATAATGAGTAGGCATTATTGGTAAATTCATACTCCGCATTATACACAAACTCAATAGAGAGCTGGGGATAGTTTTTTCGCACATACTGTTGAATTTGTGCAGCCTCAAAACCAACAACGATCACGATTTCAGATATTTGATTTTCACTCAAGCTTTCAAGAGTCATCCCTAAAATGGTCTTATTCCCAATTTTAAGTAAACTTTTGGGTGTATAATTGGTAATGGGTTTTAATCTTTGAGCTAATCCTGCTGCTAAAATTACTGCTTTGGTCATGGTAAGAAATATTAGTTGATGGTTGGATTGGGGTTTGAAATCAAATGAAGTGATTTTAGCTTTTTGTTTTGTATCAAAACCAGCAATAGCCAGTAAATATTCATAGGAACTACGATGATCCATGCTGCTATATCAGGCCGCATAAAAATACAACTCACAATAATAATAGTAATATGAGTGGTAGGGCCCAAAAATGTCCATGCTTTCATAAGTTTTCTGAACTTTCTGTAATAAATGCCTGGATCATAAATAAAATTTGGGTTTTTAGGTGGTTTATGAAAAAAACGGGAAATGTTTAAATACACTAGATATGTGTTAAGAACAAAACGTTCGAACCATGTACCAGGAATGTTTCTCAGGCGATGAAGCTCCAATTTGTAATATTCAAGATCGTTGCTCAGTTGATGAGGCCTGCCCCATGCATGATGGGTAAATCGAAAACGTTCCGAATCAATGACAATAGAGTGAATGATATTGAAAAGGGCTGCAAGAACAAGAAGGACCCACCACACAGCTGGGTTGGAAACATAATTAACATATCCGATGCCGATTCCTGTATAAATGGCAATGCCTGCTACATAATCAGCTGCACCATCCAAAATTTTACCCGCAACCGATGAACTTCTTTTTATTCTTGCCAATTGACCATCACTGCAATCTAAAACATTGAACAGAAAGTAAAAGAATGCTCCCCACAAGAATGCCTGAGGTGTTCCTATTGAAAATACATATCCGCTACAAATGCCGCATATCATAGCCAAAACTGTAAGTTGATTGGGTGTAATGCCTATGGGCTGGACTGCTTTGGCTACTATAAATCCTAAAGGCCGAAAAATCCACAAATCAAAATACTCCTCGATTTCTAAAGCCTTGAGCGAAGCCTTATATTCTCGGCTATTTACAAGCATTTGTTAGCAAATAATAATGAGTTATACAAAAATATAAAATTTAAATCTTAATCGCAGTTTGACAAACTTCATTTGCGTAATATCTTATGGTTACACTAGTGGTTAAAAAGAAGGGAAGGGTATTTCCATGTGTACCAAGCATTAAAAATGTTTGGATAAGTTCTCATCAGAATGAAGTTTAATTAGATATGCTTGATATAGGCTCTTCTGCGTTTGTGTTGGCGTTTAGGAAACATATCCCATTGACGCCTTACCATTACATTATTCTCGAGCTCTACATTGCTTTCAGCCTTTTTAATACCAAATTTTTGGTATTTGGGAATAAGATCGATGAATAAAAGTGAATTAACTCCTTTTCCTTGAAGGTTAGGACGGACGGCAGTCAGATAAAAATCGACCGTATCGTTTTTTTTCATGGCTTGCAATATGTGAATAAACCCTAATGGGAAAAGCTTCCCTTTAGCTTTTTGAACGGATTTACTTAATGATGGCATAGTGATGCCAAAAGCGACAACCTTATCGTTTTCATCAACAACTACTGAGACGAAATCGAGCACAATGAAAGAAAAATACATTTTAGTGTAATATTCAATTTGTGCATCAGTAAGCGGCACGAAGCCATATAAGGGACGAAAGGCATCGTTGAGCACTTCAAAAATCTGATGTGCATATTTCAAGAGTTCATTCTTCTTCTTAAATTGTAAAATTCTCAGCTTGTAACGTTCTTGGACAATTTGGGCAACCTTTATAAATTTTTCAGGTATGCTGACTTGAGCATCGAGTTCGTATTCGAGCCAGTCTGCATCTTTTTGATAACCTGCGTTTTCAGTGTGTAAAGGGTAATAAGGATGGTTATAATAAGTGGCAATCGTTCCTAATTCTTCGAAACCCTCAATAAGCATTCCTTCTTTGTCCATGTCGGAAAATCCCAAAGGCCCTTGTACCGCCCTCATCCCTTTACTTTTTGCCCAGTTCTCAACTTGTGCAAATAAAGCACTGGAAACTTCGTAATCATCTATAAAATCTAACCATCCAAAGCGAGCATTCTGCTCGTTCCATATCTGATTGGCCTTATGATTGATGATACCTGCAACTCGCCCAACGGCTTTCCCATCTTTATAGGCCATCCAAAGCTTGGCTTCACAAAACTCATAAGCGGGGTTTTTCTTAGGATCGAGTGCATTGACTTCATCAAATATCAAAGGCGGAACCCAATAACGATTCCCTTTATAAAGTGAAAAAGGGAAAACAACAAACTTCTTGATATTTTTTCGTCCGCAAACCTCCTTGATTTCAATGGCCATTGTGGTTAGAATTTATATACTATCGTTTGTTCTGGTACTACTGAGGAAATATTTTTGATAGCATCTCCGGCTTTTATGTTGGCGATGTGAGAAATGGCTCCAGAGCGACTGTACGGAAAAATTACTCTCATATTCAACGTTGCTTTCTGCATAGCGAAACCCTCGTTCTATAATCTTTTTACCAATCTCATACATCAAAACTGAACTAATACCCTTACGAATGTATCCAGGACGAACTCCAATATAATACATATCTACAACATCGGTTTTTTTGTGTTCTCCTTTAAAAATAAGCCATTTGAGACGAAGTGAGTTGCCTTTTGATTTAATGAACACATCGCTATAGGAAGGCATGGTTAATCCAAAGGCTATTACTCTATTAGATTCATCGGTTATAATAGAGATAAGTTCTGGATCGATTAGATATTTGTATCTGGAAATATAAAAATCGCCAATTTCTTTTGTAATGGGTACGAAACCATAAACCAACCCATAAATCTGATTAACAATTTCGAAAATTTGATTAAGGTAGGAAAAGGCTTGGTTAATGTTATTAAATGATAGCGCTTTTAATTTATATCGCTGGGTGACATATTGAGCGGTTTGTTCTAACTTGGGAGGTATAGATTGGGGTATATCTATTTGATATTCAATCCAGTCTGCATCTTTTCTGTATCCTAAGTCTTCTATATATTTTTGATAGTAAGGATAATTGTAACGTCCCAATAGAGTAGCTTTATATTCGAATCCTTTGATAAGCAAACCTGGAACATCCAAATCGGTGAAACCCAAAGGACCATTGATGGCTTCCATACCATTTTGAATAGCCCAGTTTTCAACGGTCTCTAATAATTTAGCTACCACTTCGGGATCATCTATAAAATCTATCCATCCAAATCGTGCATAGCGTTTGCCCCATTTATAAATAAATTCATTATTGATAATACCGGCAATACGCCCTACTACTTTCCCATCTCTAAATGCCAGCCAATATGCCGTTTTGCAATCTTTAATTACCGGATTATGTCGGGCAGAAAGAGTTATCAATTCATCTTCTACAATAACCGGCACATAATGAGGATCCCCCTGATATAAGATATTGGGAAAACTAACGAATTTTTTCAGATCATTGAGCGTTTTTACCGGTTTAATATCTATTGTATTCATGATAGACTTACACAAATTTTCACTTTATTGGATAATATTGAGTTTTTTCCCTACCTTTTGACATGCTTCAATGGCCTGATCGATTTGTTGGTGGTTATGAGTGGCCATGAGTGAGAAACGAATTAGGGTAGAATCGCTTGGTACGGCAGGGGAAACCACTGGATTGACAAAAACCCCCTCGTCGAGTAGCATTCTTGTAAATAGAAAAGTTTTTGTATCATCTCTTACATAGAGCGGGATAATTGGAGATTCAGATCTTCCTGTATCAAAACCCAGTTCTTTAAAACTTTTCATAGCATAATGTGTATTGTCCCAAAGTTTTTCGATGCGTTGTGGTTCATTTTGAATAATTTCGAGTGCTGCTAAAACGCTACCTGTGGCTGCTGGGGCAATGCTTGCACTAAAGATGAGCGAACGACAATTATGTTTTAAATAATTAATAGTATAAGAATCGGAAGCTATAAAACCACCTATAGAAGCTAAGCTCTTACTGAAAGTTCCCATGATGAGGTCAACCTCATTTTCCAATCCGAAATGGCTTGCGGTTCCCGATCCTTTCTTGCCAATCACTCCTATGGAATGCGCATCGTCTACCATTATGGTAGCATTATATTTTTTTGCTAATTCTACTATACCTGGCAAATCAACAATATCACCTTCCATACTAAAAATTCCATCCACTACAATGAGTTTAATCTTGTCGGGTTTGCATTGTTTGAGAATTTTCTCGAGAGAGGACATATCATTATGTCGGTATTTGAGAGCCTGAGAAAATGATAAGCGACGGCCTTCAATAATAGAGGCATGGTCTAATTCATCGAGTATGATATAGTCGTCTCTTCCGGTTAATGTGGGAATAACCCCAGCATTAACCAGGAAGCCGGCACTGAAAATAATGGCAGCATCCTTTTGTACAAATTCAGCAAGCTTTTCTTCGAGTTTGATATGTATATCGAGGGTACCATTTAAAAATCTTGAGCCAGCACACCCGCTTCCATATTTATCGATAGCTTGTTTAGCCGCTTCCTTAATTTTAGGATGATTAGTCAATCCAAGGTAACTATTCGAACCAAACATCAAAACATCTTTTCCATTAATTTTTACTACAGTGTCCTGTTCCGATTCAATGACTCGAAAGTAAGGATACACGCCCATCTGCTGGGCCCTTTGCGGGATGTCGTATTTCGACATTTTTTGCTGTAATAGCTTCATGCTGAATGTATAATAAATTTTAGTTGAAATTTACAAAAACTTGCAAATATATGGAAACTTTTATTATTGCGATTTTCAAAGTCTTTGTTATCGGGATATTGACATCATATTTCCA
Source organism: Bacteroidales bacterium UBA5762 (assembly GCA_002418865.1). GTDB lineage: Bacteria > Bacteroidota > Bacteroidia > Bacteroidales > TTA-H9 > TTA-H9. The sequence continues at coordinate 23,334 of DIEY01000085.1, forward strand.
AGCAGGAAAATAGCAGGGATTTTATGAATAGGCGGGGAGAAGTTTCTCCAATGTTCTATTTCCATGGTTCGAATAAACTCATTCGAACTGAGCAGACCCGCAGCTATACACAAACCCGTCTGGGGTTGGCAAAATTGCAAAAGAGATGAATAAAGCTTTAGATTTCTGTAAGGAGTTTCCATAAAAATTTGGGTTTGATGTCTCGATCTTTGTTCTAATTCAAGAATATGCTGTTTGCGTGCATTTTTTTCAATAGGGAGATAGCCGTTAAAACAAAAGTTTTGTCCGTTGAAGCCTGAACTAGCTAAAGCCAAAATGATTGACGATGAGCCTGATAAGGGAATAATACGAATATTGTGTCGATGAGCTAATGCGACAATATACGCACCTGGATCGGCTATACAAGGAACACCTGCTTCACTCATTAAGCCAATGTCTTGTCCTTCTATAACTTCTTCCAGCATGTGATCAATATTTTCATTAGGGGTATGCTCGTTAAGAATTTGAAAGTTACATTCATCGATAGGGAAGGTAGGCATAGCAATACGCAGGAATTTTCTTGCTGTTCGAATTTCTTCAACAATAAAATGTCTTATTTGAGAAATTATAGACAGAGAATAGGCGTCCCATCCAAAAGGCGAATCAATTGAGAGTGGTACAGGAATTAAATAGAGTTTTCCTTTATTCATTCGATCTTAGTTAATGAGAAGTAAATGGCAGCTTGCTTAAATCAACATTACCACCCGACAAAATAATGGCAGTTTTGGAATGGAGGAAAATTTCAGGGTATTGAAGTATGGATCCCAACGGAACAGCTGCCGAGGGTTCGACTATAATTTTCATCCTTTCCCATATCATTTGCATTGCTTTTACGATGTTTTGTTCGCTAACTCTAAGGATTTCGAAAACATTTTTCTTGATGATAGGGAAGGTTTTCGATCCTAAGGAAGTAAGCAAGCCATCAGCAATAGTCACAGGGTGAAGAGAAGGGACGATTTTACCCGTATGGAATGAATGATAGGCATCGTCGGCGCCTTCGGGTTCGGCGCCTAAAACTTTCGTATGATTAGAAAAATATAGAGCCGCTAAACTTGAACCACTTAATAATCCTCCTCCTCCCACAGGGGTAATCAAAAAGTCAGGCCAACCTATTTCTTCGAAAATTTCCACAGCTGCTGTAGATTGACCTGCTATGATACTATAATTATTATAAGGATGTATTTCGATAGCCCCAGTTTGTTGAATTACATTTTTCA
>DIEY01000063.1:0-130 GCA_002418865.1 Bacteroidales bacterium UBA5762
AAGCCACTTCCGACGTCCTTGCCGGTCAGGCTACCCAAAAAAATGAAGACCTGGTCCTGGGAAAAACCGTCACCCTCATCATGGACACCTCTGAAGTGGATCGATATGAGCGCTTGCTGCGCTATGTGAT
>DIEY01000063.1:187-4989 GCA_002418865.1 Bacteroidales bacterium UBA5762
TGGCGGTCTCGTACCCTCCCGATACAGCCTGCCTGAGCACGTTCAAGGAAGCCCAGGGCGTTGCCGAAGCAGGGTTAGTGGGCATGTGGGCAGCCCCTTTGCTCAACCCTACAGCACGCGCAGGGGACTCTCCGTCCCCCACCGCCACAGCATCGCCCGGGGGAACCAGCGTGTGCAATTGCTCCATAGATTACAACTGTGACGATTTTTCAACCCATAACGAAGCGCAGGCTTGTTTCAGCTCTTGCGGCGGCTCCAGCAGCTATAACTGGTCCGGCATGGATGGAGACCATGATGGCGAGGCTTGCGAAAACCTGCCGTGATTTGCTTAATAATGCAATTGCCATATACAAAATCATTCCCAGTACCTTATAATTTGGGTCTATGAGCTATGAGCTATGAGCTATGAGCTATGAGCTATGAGCTACTCGTGCTCGCCACGAAGTGGACGAGTATCAGTTTCAAGTGGGAGGTTTACTAAATGAGCGATTTCATCACCATATCCTGTCCTTCCTGTGGTGGACAGCTAAGACGTGACGCAAACACCACCACCTACACCTGTGACTACTGCGGGCAGCAGCACCGCCTGCGCATGGAAGATATTGAAGAATTCGGACGCTGCCCGGTCTGCCATAGGAACGACAGGGTCGAAATTGTGCGTGCCCTCTACACGAAGGGCGGCAACCTGGCTTCCCGCTTGGCACCACCAGCCAATCCGAAAGTATCTCACATATATCAACGCCCTACAAAACCTGAGCCACCAGAGAAACCCGCTGCAGTAGAAATTGGTAATGGGGTTTCATGTCTCGGAGTTGTTTTGGTCGTTTTGTCTTTATTTTTTTTATTTACACAACTCTTCGCGAATTATATACCGGCCATTCTCTTGTTTTCGGTCGGTATATTGTTATTATCATTCGGAGTTTTCATAGAACCTTCAAAGAAGTTGACAGATGAATGGCAACTTCAAAACGATAAAATTGAAAAAAAGTGGCGTGAAGAATTACAGGAATATGACAAATTATTCTCAGCACGATCTACTCTGTTAACTGATAAGTATGCAAGAGCCATGCAGTGCTATGACCTGCTCTACTACTGCCATCGTGATGACATCGTCTTCATCCCCGGCGAAAGCGGATATGCGCCCTCAGCAAAAATTGATGAGTTTCTTTTCAGAGAAATAGATGAAAATAATTGCTAACAGTAATGCAATTTTCATAGAAAGGAGATTAATATGACAGAGATTGAATCAAGACTCGGTCTGTTACAAAGGCTGATTGATTATGGTAATGATTTGAAAGAGTCGACTTCAGATCCTCGGAAAAACCTAAATTCTTGGATCCCTTCTGTCAAAACTGTTTTGCCTAGGAGTTATCTGAAAAGGATTACGCGCCTAAGTCTCTTTTCAAGCAAAAGAATCCAGAATGGCCAACGAATTTATAGGATTATTGAATCAGATATTGACATAATATTACCCTTGTTAAAAGATGAGATGTTAAAACTTATTATTGACACTGGCAGCGAAAGAGAAATGTTTGCCCTAAGGATAATTGGCGCTAGAGAAACCTCGGACAACCTGGAGAGATCATTAGCAGAAAGGATTTGTGGTGAAAACTCGAATTTTCCGAATGGGATTTACTTGGACATCGAAAATTTCTTTTTTAACCTCGGCCATCACCTATACATAAATCCCGTTTATCCAGTTAATTCAACAACTGACTTTTTAATGACTCTCGACTCGCTTCAATTATTGGATTTGGTCCAATACGGATTGTTTAATAAGAAATATTATCGGATGGTGGATGAAAAAGAAAGCAAGCAGTCATTTGATCTAAAAGCTTTTCAACGCGCTTCCGATGATTTTAATTTTCTGTTAAATGAATTATCAATCCCCAATGAACCCGTTAGCTTAAGTCAAATTTTCAACGTAAACCAAACATATGATCTGATGTTTTACACAGATTATGAAACTGCTGATGCCTCATTAAATTCCTTACTCAAAGAAGCAAGAAGGTTTTTCTTGATAAATGAATATCAAATAGCTATCGAAAAGGTATGGGATGCATTTGAACGGTTGAAGACAGTTCTTAATAGTGACAAATTAAGAGGGGTTAATCAACTCATTGAAAAAATGTCGATTGACATTGATAAAGACGACAATACTCAGGAGTTCAAATATCTATCGGATGTCGGAAATCAATATAATATTAGACACCATGAAACCGGAAAAACAAAAATTACTAATGATGTTGAAAAAAGATACTTATATTTCCGAATGTTAGCGCTTATAGATTATGCACTCCACTCTATTAAGTCTTCTGAAAAAATTTCTTAATTGAAGTTTCATTATTATAGGAATTGGGAAAGAATGAAACGTCTTGGTGTTTTCAAACCAAATTTTTCCCATTGAATTTTACTCAATTCTCCCCAAGTTCATCTAAAAGCTCCTCAAACATTCGATCTGCGCCCCAAGCTTGAGCAGCTGTAAACGAGATTTTCCTTTCTTGAGTCTTATTCAGTTTAGTTGATGGTTTATATTGCAGATTATGGTTTGCTTGAGCCCAAGCATGTTGAAAAAGAGTATGAATTTGAAATTCAAAAAATTCCGGACATTCTTCTACGCCTAATTCGATATCGCGATAATCATCTGGGATCGCTAAAATTAAGTGCGTTGCTTCATAACCAAACTTATCGTCTTCATCGGGTATGATAGTTTTACTTTCAATATTGGAAAAGTAATTCAAGATAACCTCTCGTACGGTTGAGACGTTAGGTTTATAAAAAACGACCACTCGAATACCAATCTGATCCTGAATTTGAATTAGAGGATCCGAATATTTTGGTTCTCCAGTATCCAATAGCTTAAATGCTTTAACTTTGAAACTTTCAATTGTTTTTACTCTTCCGCTGATGCTATCAATATTCTGATAGCCGTTCAATAGTTCGTTAACATTATTAACTAACGAATTCTTTACTTTGTTGAGCACCTTTTGATTACTTATGTATTTCTCGATTACATGTTCAATATTCATTTTCTAGCTCTAAATTGTTCTTTTACGATTTTTCCTTGCGTAGTATAGGTAAGCTTGCCACTTACAGAAACCTCATCACTAGGCACAAAGATCTTTTCGAAATCTGTTGATGGCGCTATCATGATGGCCTGATTGTCCAATTCAATGCTTTTAAAAGGGATGGTTGATAAAGCTTCCTGAGAGTCGAATAGAAACACAGTATCTTTAGTTTGTGGGTTTTCCAACGAGGCAATAATAAGATGTTGCGCCTCCTCACTCAACTGATATTGAGCTAAAATCTGACTAATTGAAGTGCTTTTCCCCCCTAATCTTGGAAGTAGAAGCGCTATCCCGGTAAGTTCCTTGGTGACTTCGGGACTATCACACCTTTTTACAGCATCTTTGAGGGCTTGTGTAAACCTTCTTGTGCCTCTACCCGAGGAGTCTTTGTATGTTGATTCTAAAAAATCAAAAATCCAGTACTTAGCTAAATCTACCGAACCATAATTGACTTGTTTATCAATCGCTTTTCCAAACATCAATCCATCAGCAACTGATTTTCCTCGATACAAGACCGCTTTATACCTATTCTGCGATTTCATAAATACTTGTTTAACATAGGCAAGCTTCAATCCACCATCAGTACTATCTGCAAGGACCCCAATATCAGCAGGGAATCTTGATAGTAGAATAGTCGCATCTTTGTTGTCATTTTTTTCGAGTAATATGAAAAGCAGACACAACCCCGAGTTTTGTGGAGTACAAATGCTTAATTTCTCTGCCAAGATTAACCCATTTTGTAGACTGGGTATTTCGCAAAATTGCAGAATTAAATCTTGCATCAAATTTTTCTTTTCTCCTGTTTCTGAAGGTGAAAATATTATCGAGATATCGCATTCTCTTTCACTATCATTCAACAATCGAAGCAGCATCTGACCAAGTTCATCTGTCTCTGATATTTCACTACCGATCGGTGAAATTTGTTTATCCTCCTCCAAACCCTTATTTGCGTGAATAAGGTAACTTAACAAATGCTTTTCTTTCATATGGCACTCTCCCTAAAAAATTCTCAATGGTTATGTATTGGCAAAAGAATTATTAGTGAAAACTAATCATTGCATTAATCCATACAGTACTAATACTGCTCTATTGATTGCCTTAATAGTGGCTTCTACAAGATCTTGAAGCTGTGATTTTTCTTGAGGAGTTGTGGGAATGTATCTGTGCATTTCCAACATCTTCTCGACAAGCGTAATGATTTGTTCTTTCTGCTGGGCCTGAACAGGGTTGGAGGGGTCGACGACATGAATCGGGAAGTTCTGGAAAAACACCCAACCTGGCTCGTAAAAATCACCACGCAATTTTGGGAACATTTGGGTAAAGAGGAACATCGATAATGAACTATTCAGTATCCCCAACAAATACAGGTCGTCTGTAGGGATAATGAAAGTCTTTTGGTTAGAATAAACTCCAGTTTCGTCGAAAGTGAATTCGGGTTGTTTGCAGATGTTTGGATAGACGATTTTTGGTTTTGAAAACTCTTCATGGTAATCGATTGCATCCTGAATCTCATACCATTGGTACTTTCCTGGCTTGCGCCCCTTCCAAGGTCCTTTCCAATTGGCGGGTTTGGGCATTAGTTCATCTTTGAACTGGCTTAAATATGCCTTAATTGCCGGATAGTTGTTGATTTTTACCCCACGACGCGTGAATATCAGATACTGCTTGACCGGAATTGGGGCGTAGCGTTTGATGTCTCGACCCTGGGCGAAGGGTTTGATCAGCTCTGCGCTG
>DIEY01000009.1 GCA_002418865.1 Bacteroidales bacterium UBA5762
TCAGAAAAGGATCGTGAAGATCATCGAGATCAGGCCTAAAGAATGACCGAGCTTCATCAAAAGTAGTAACTCCCCGCTGAACCAATAAAGAGGCTAAAGCCCCATTTATATTCAAGGAGTTCTGCAAATTACGGATGATTTCAGCATCCCCTGCAGGTTTACGAACCCAGACTTTTTCCATGATTGTTTTCAAGTCGTAAAATTACACCTTCTTCACGAATCTTATTCACTGATGGCAGATTTTTATATAAATGTTTGTATTACAAAAATTTAATAAGATATATTTCAAGGTTCTTGATCCTAAATCTTCATTTCAGCAATTGACTTGATGGCACACATTCGAAGAATAAATCAATCCATAGCCTTGTGTTGCACTACTTTAAACAGGTTAATAAATAAAGAAAACAAAATTTTGAAAACTTTCTTTTTTATTGAACTATTTGAATATTCCCAGATTCGGTTGCCTATTATTTCTCTAAGCCATCTCAGGCAAAAAGGGCAGTGTAATTTACAAAAAAATGTGGAGTTGTCTGAGGTCTCGAGCGGATTCGAACCGCTGTACGAGGTTTTGCAGACCTGTGCCTAGCCACTCGGCCACGAGACCCAAAGGAAGGGCAAAGTTAAAACGATTTTACATAACGGCCAAAACTGTTCCTTAAACCCAGTGACTAAAACATTTACGGTTTCCCATACGATTGCAAATAAGCCCCCAATACCTGCGGCTTATATATATTCATAAAAAAGGGTTGTACTTAGTGAGGGCAAGGCTGCAAAATGGAAGGATTCTGACCCAAAAGATGATGAAATGCTATCCATAGTCTCTTATACAAAATCCTATATCATGTTTCTGCTTGACTATATACAGTCCTTTATCAGAAGATTATCAAATTATGACTAATTCAGGTATATTTAATCAAGATGGATACTAAAAAACATGTGATTCGGTTTGCTTTTAAAAAATTGTTGCAAAACATACATACCTGTGAATAGCCATGTTGTACATAATCAGCAGCCATATTATCTTTGCAGACTGTAAAATGGAACCGGGTTTTTTTAACCCGGTTTGTTTTGTTTGCTATCAATAAATTTTTCCTTATGAACGATAATAATGAGAATTCTATCAGGGAAGATTCATTCAACGAACCTTCTGCATCTTTAAATTTTTTAGAAGAAATTATAGAAGAAGATATTAAAAACGGAAAGAATGGAGGACGGGTTCATACACGCTTTCCACCAGAGCCTAATGGATATTTGCATATAGGCCATGCCAAATCAATTTGTTTGAATTTTGGACTTGCCCAAAAATATAATGGCCTCACCAACCTTCGTTTCGATGATACAAATCCTACCAAAGAAGACGAAGAATATGTAGATGCTATTAAGGAAGACATTAAATGGCTTGGATTTTCATGGGACGATAGAGAGTATTATGCCTCTGACTATTTCGATCAGTTGTACCAATGGGCCGAAAAACTGATTCTTGACGGCAAAGCATACGTGGATGATCAATCGGCCGAGGAGATTAGTCGTCAGAGAGGAACAATAACGACACCTGGGATAGAAAGCCCCTATAGAAACCGTAGTGTGGAAGAAAATTTAGGTCTGTTTCGCCGCATGAGAGCAGGTGAATTTCCTGATGGATATTGTGTTTTGAGGGCAAAAATCAACATGTCGCATCCCAACATGCTCATGCGCGATCCTATCATGTATCGTATTATACATACTGCCCATCATCGTACAGGAGACAAATGGTGCATATATCCTATGTATGACTATGCCCATGGCCAAAGCGACTACATCGAAGGCATAACTCATTCCATCTGTACACTCGAATTTGAGATTCATCGTCCTTTATACGACTGGTTCTTAGATCAGATTGTTACTACCGAATATCGTCCTAAACAAATCGAGTTTGCCCGTCTAAATCTTACTTACACCATTATGAGTAAACGCAAGCTTTTGCAGCTTGTAAAAGATGGTTATGTTAAAGGATGGGATGACCCGCGCATGCCTACTATTTGCGGTTTACGCCGCCGTGGTTATACACCTACATCTATTCGCAATTTTGCCGAAAAAATCGGTGTAGCCCGCCGCGATAATGTCATCGATGTTTCTCTGCTGGAATTCAGCTTACGTGAAGACCTGAACAAAATCGCTCAAAGACGACTCGCTGTTTTGAATCCTTTACAGCTTATCATAGAAAATTTCCCCGAAGATAAAACCGAATTTCTTCCAGCGGCCAATAATCCAGAAGATACGAAAGCAGGTATACGTAAAATCCCATTTTCACGGCAACTCTGGATCGAAAGAGACGACTTTATGATAAACCCTCCTAAAAAATATTATCGTCTTTATCCCGGTTCGGAAGTTAGACTAAAATACGGATATATTATCAAATGTCATCGGTATGAAACCGACCCTCAAACGGGGGAAGTAAAAACTATTTATTGTACGTACGACCCGGAATCGAAAACCGGCGGAGCCACAGCTAACCGCAAAATCAAAGGAACTATTCATTGGGTATCGAAAAAACATGCAATTCAAGCCGAGATAAGACTTTACGACAGGCTTTTCATTAAACCCGATCCCGAAGATGTTGCCGAAGGAGAAAGCTTTATCAATTATCTGAACCCCAATTCACTTAAAATAATCAATGCATGGTGCGAACCAGCATTAATGGAGGCCACCCCGGCTGAACATTATCAATTCGAAAGAATAGGTTATTTCTATCTCGATCCAGACTCGCGTCCAGGCTACCCCGTGTTCAACAGAACTGTTTCTTTGAAAGATTCATGGAGCAAAATGAGCCAAAACGAAGAATAATGTTTTTGCAAAAAATAACACACAGTTAAAGAATCTTCCTCACCATTATCTTTCTTAGAATTTGTATTTCCTTATGAAAAAACTGATTTTTTTCAGACGGCTTGAGATGGCCTATACAAAATCAACTATAGCCAAAACAATTCTTGATATATTTGCCTGAAGATGCAAAAGGGCAAAAAAATATTTTTCAACTCCGACCAGCATTTTGGTGCACCCACTGCCAAAGAAAGCAAAGTGAGGGAAAAAATTTTTATCGATTGGCTCGAGCACATTGCGCCTGAGGCCGAAGAAATTTATCTGATGGGCGATTTGTTCGATTTCTGGTTCGATTATAAAACGGTAGTTCCTAAAGGTTACACCCTCTTGTTAGGTG
>DIEY01000030.1:0-169 GCA_002418865.1 Bacteroidales bacterium UBA5762
TAAAAGTCCAAGAATTCAAAGCAGAATTCTTGCATATTCATTCACGATACCAGGCTAATCACTCCGCGGTGCAGATACGACATTCCGTTGGCTATTCCATTATCCGATGATTATAGCATCCATCCATATAAGAGCATATTGAATATTTATCTTCTCATATATAGCAGTT
>DIEY01000030.1:203-1954 GCA_002418865.1 Bacteroidales bacterium UBA5762
GTCATATTTTTTTCTGTTGACTTCAACGGAAGGCAAGGTATACTGCCTGTAGTTTCAGATTATAAAGATACTTAAAGTGTTTTTATTCTGTTACGGCGAAGAAAACATCAAGTATCTAAAAATTAAAGCGGGCTTCAGTTGCTTTCAATAGGCAACTGGGTCTTTATTTTTTAATGGTTTTGTCAATGCCTGCTTTTTTGTTGTCGATTTTTTCGCTGCCACTATGGGAAAAAGGATTTGATGGTTTTAGATTGAACAATATAAAATCCAGCCTAAATAAACATTTTAATTACGAACACTTTATACTACTTAATTACGAGCACCTTATACGACAGCGCTTTGATAATCAGCCTGATGTTTAGGCCGATCCGCATAAAAGTCGTTTTGCGTTTTAGCTGGAATGGTTTAATTAATGTTAGAAATATCAAAGGGTCAAATTCGTGCTTAGCTTTATTAGCAATAAGCTTTTAAGAACTATAATAATAGTTCTCTTATCTGCTTTAATTGTAATTAGTCTATGTTTCATATTTTATAAGCCATTACATGTAGTATCACCAAAGATTTATGGATTGAGAAAAATAGGACCTAAATTATATATTGATAATATAGACAAAAGAAATGACGCACTTATTCAATATAATAATTCAATTCAAGAATTATCTACTATTGGATTCAAATATGAAAAATATCCAACAATTATATTTTGCTATGATAATAAATCATACGAGAGATTTGGATTTAAAGAATCAGCTGCTCGATCTATTGAAGGAATTGCAATTATCTTAGGTCCTCGTGGTATAACAGAAACCTATTTCTTAAAACAGGTAGCGTCAACATTCTTGCGCACATTTATCGGGAAGCCCTCACCTAGTTCCCGTCTATGCCTCGATTATCTGGTAGCCGATTTCTCCTTTGAATAACAGGTCCATATTCATGTAGCACCGAGTGCCCCACTGGCGGCCTGCAATATACCGTAAACGTGAGATCACCAACATAAGCGCAGAATTACCATCCGGGAAGTTTCCAACCACCCGGGTACGTCGACGGATCTCTCGCATGATTCGTTCCATCGGATTGTTGGTTCTCAGTTTTCGCCAATGTTCACGGGGGAATTCAGTATAGCTCAAGGTCTCCAGAATGCCCTCTTCAAGCGTCTTGGCTGCGGTATGCAATTTCATGGCTTTGAGCTTCTCTGCCACCGCCTGCGCCTTCTCAAGGGCCGCCTGGCGGTCTTCCTGGGCATGGATCGCCTTGAGCATCGCTGCCACATCCTTTACTTTTGTCGAGGGGACATTGGTGAATACGCTTCGGTAGAAGTGTACCGTGCAACGTTGCCAGAGACTGTCAGGATAGTATTCGGAGAGCGATTCTACGAGTCCCATGCATTTGTCTGAAATGAAGAGCTTTACGCCCTGGAGACCACGTTCCTTGAGATTCGCTATGAAGCTACCCCAGCCAGCTTTATCCTCCTTGGCCCCTTCCGCGGCACCAAGAATCTCCCGAAACCCATCTTCATTGACGCCAAAGGCAACAAGGATCGAGACATTCCTGACTTCATCAGCCCAGGTTCGCTTAAGTATGATTCCATCCAGATAGACGTAGGCATGGCGCCCTTCTATCTTCCGGTTTCGCCATGCTTCTATCTTCTCATAGACCTGCTTATTCAACTTGGAGATGAGACCTGCCGAAGCCCTGGTGCCCCACAGCGCCTCGGTAATGTCTTCTACGCGGCGGACTGATACTCCAGCCAG
>DIEY01000030.1:1984-4865 GCA_002418865.1 Bacteroidales bacterium UBA5762
TCAATGATCGCGCTCTCGAAAGGAATCGTTCTCAGCTTGGGTACTTTGAGTGTGACCTTCCCTGCTTTTGTTGCTAGGTTTCGTTCATAGGAACCAGCTCTCGTGTCGATTCGGTCGGGACTTCGTTCATACCTTCCTGCGCCACAGAGTTCGTCGGCTTCAGCGTCAAGAAGTTTGTTCAAAGTCTCCTCCACCGTGCCTCGGACGATCTCGCTCAGTTCCCGCTTCACGAGCCCTTCGTCTATTCGTATAATCTTTTCTTGTGAACCTTCTTGGTTCAGCGCGAACTTCGTTCGCGAGCGCCCTCCTTTTGGCCACGTTTTGTCTGGTAACTCAACTTAACCAGATGAGGGCGTCTCTTTTCAACTCTCTAAATGTGCGAAAGATAGCGTACGTTATCTTAGCAGGACTCGCTTCGCGTGTAAGAAGCATGCAGTTATGGACAAGACTATGATAAAGAGAATAATAATTGTATTGCTACTTAATACTGTCGTCTATGGCTGGACGCAGAATGTCAAAAGTGCCCATCTAAAAGAAAGTAAGTATGAATATAAGTTAGAATATAACATATTGTCCTATAATCTACTTCTTTCAGGGGAATGGGTATATACGCATTTAACAACTGAATCAAAATTCACATTTTTAAATAATACAAAATATACAATAACTGATAAAGGAGAAGATGTACCCTTTTTAATCAATGATAGTATTTCTACGATATTAGAAAATAAGTCAATCAATATGCCAAGCATAGATGGTATAAGCAATATAATAAACAAGAACAAACAATTATTAATATCCCTTTCTAGTGTTTTGCAAAACCAATCAAAAGATACAAGTTCTTTTATAATGACTACAATGATACAGCTAATAACAAGTGGGGTAGTTTGTTCTAATATCAACGAACTAATGGGGAGAGAAACCATTACTATTAGTGATGCCGGTATAGTTGAGTTTAGCTCTGGGAAAAGTAGCTATTATGTAATTATTGATGAGAATAATTTAGTCACAGAAATACGAATTACCACACAACTAGAAAAGGATGGTAGAATGGTATTTATACTGAAGGCATACGCCTAACGCCCGCTTTAACCTGACTCGCGCTGTGACACGAGCCTTGCGAGGAGGGTGCGTGAGAGTTTTCAAGGGAACCCTTGAGAAAGAGAAGACAGAGGCAAAATAGTTTTAAGAAGGCACATTAGTTCGGCGCAAGTCTCGCGCCACCCTTAAGAGCTTCGCCCTGCGGGCTCGCCCTTAAGGACGCGCTCGCAGGTTAAGCGAATGTTAGATAGATTAAGGTATGATACTTAATGGAATACATTTTTACATTATCTATTACAGCTTTAATATTTGGAATAGCCGGTTTTATTATTGGAAGGAAAAAACAAGGATGGACAGAAAATATAGGTGAATATTATGTAAGGAAATATTTATTAACTACATTTCCTGAAGCTGAATACCATCTCATGAATAATATTACTTTACCCTTTAAAGATGGTACAACTCAAATTGATCATATTCTTGTTTCTAGATATGGAATATTTGTAATAGAGACTAAACATTATAAAGGTTGGATATTTGGAGATGAGAATAGTAAAAATTGGACACAAGTCTTGTATAATTTAAAATTTAAATTTATGAATCCAATCAATCAAAACAGTCTACATATTAATGCAATTAGTGCATTATTAGATTTTATACCTAAAGAACATATTCATTCAATAGTAGTCTTTACCGGCGATGCAAAGTTTAAGACTAATTGTCCTCGTGGCGTTGTAGATTTATATAATTTAGCAAATTATATTAGAGCAAATAAAGAAATCGTAATGTCAAAAAACAGAATGCAGTTTTGTATTGGAAGGATAGAATCTATAAGAAAAATAATTAGTAATGAAACGGAAATTGAACACCAAGAGTATTTGATAAGAAAACATAGTAGACTCAATAAAAAGTAATAAGGCTATATCATAAGATAACTATCTAACAAAAGCTTTGACCATGACAATGCCTATTGTCATGGTTTTTGCTAAAGAGTGAAAGCAAGAAAATATAAGTAGGCGCAAAAACCACGCCAATGCCTACGCCTGGAGCGTAGGCCGGCATTGCAGGTCAAGCCAATGTTAGGCGGACGCCTTCGGCGCGGAGAATAAAATGTTTAAATACTATAATAATGAGTCATACTTTTTAGATGTACTAAAGAATAAGCGTTTATATTTTGCTTCGTTTAGGCAATTTAATGACCCATATGAAATATTTGGTTTTTTAAAAAATACTGATGATGGAAAAAGTTATGTAGATAAAAAATTTAAAGATAAAATAAAATGTTGTTGTTTTTCATTAACAAATAGGAATTATTTATTATGGTCTCATTATGGAAAATCACATAGAGGATTTTGCATTGAATTTGATTTTGAAGAATGCATTCAAAATAGTATAAAAAATAACGTGCATATAGTTAATTATAACGGAAAGAAACTTTATGGATTTAAAGTAGATTATAATTCATATGAACTAGAAGTATCATTTAGTAAAAGTAATAAGATTCTAAATTTAAATCAATCAATTGAACTTGTTAGGCATAAATTTGCTGATTGGGAATATGAAAAAGAGTATCGCTTTATTACTGAACAATCAGAACCAGGATTTATTGAAATTCCAAGTGAATCAATTAAATCTATTACATATGGATATAATATTTCTGACCAAAGAATGAAATATTTAGATAAGAGAATTAAAAGAATGGGAATCAATTTAGAAACCAGAAAGCTAAAATTGGCTTGCAATATAGGGCAATTAGTGTAAAGTTCGCCTAACACCTGCTTCAACCTTATAAATCCTTTGGCATGGATTGTGCAGAAATCCCATGCACAAACCACGCCAA
>DIEY01000047.1 GCA_002418865.1 Bacteroidales bacterium UBA5762
ATAAACGCGCTTGTTTTAGGCTTAGTAGAGAGATAACAACATCCATACGGAGTAAATATGGTAATAGATTTTGGAAGACTTACAAGCGCTGGTACCGCAGATACTGTCTTACATCCACGTGAAATATTCACTGCATTGCCCCAAAAAAAAGAGGGTAGATTCGAATACCCTAGAGATGTTCAGTCACAGGTGTGGGATGCGTGGTTTAAACGACGTGATGAAAATGATCTCGTAGTCAAAATGAATACTGGTACTGGTAAGACAGTTGTCGGACTGTTAATTTTAAAAAGTTGTCTAAATGAGAATAAAGGCCCAGCTGTTTATATCGCGCCAGATAATTACTTGGTGGCACAGGTTTTAGCCGAAGCAAACGATTTAGGGGTGGAGGCAACAGATAATATAAAATCCACTCGCTTTTTGTCTGGGAAGGCTATTCTTGTTATCAACATCCATAAACTTGTGAATGGAAAATCAGTGTTTGGTGTTGGTGACGAAGGAATAAAGATTAAGATTGGAAGTTTGTTGATTGATGATGCTCACGCATGCCTCGACACAATAGAGGATCAATTCATGTTGAGCATAAACAAACTATGTGGCGCATATGTAGAATTGTATGATAACTTCCGAGAAGCGCTTCATAATCAATGTGAATCAAAGGCAATTGAAATTGAAATTGGTGACCCCTCAGCCTATATACAATTACCATTTTGGACGTGGCAAGAAAATATAGCAGAAATCAGCAAGATCATAATAAAGCATAAGGATACTGATGAAATAAAATTTTCATGGCCATTGATTAAGGAGTCTCTTAGTCTTTGTCGATGTGTAATTTCCGCTGATAAAATTGAAATTTCTCCACACTGTATTCCGATACATATGATACCCAGTGTGGTTAACGCGCCCAGGAAACTATTTATGACGGCCACTCTCGTAGATGATGGTATATTGGCCACGCACTTTGGCATAACTGAAGATTCTATTAATAAAGCAGTAATGCCTGATTCTGCCGGGGATATTGGCGATAGAATGATACTGCTTCCTCAAGTAATAAATACAGAAATTACTGATTTGGCAATAAAAGACTTTTGCAAGCATGCTGCAAAATATTATAATGTTGTCGTGATTGTTCCATCCGATTACCGCTCTCATTTTTGGTCAGATCAAGCTGATTTAATATTAAAAAAAGATAACATCCATGCAGGCATTGAAAGATTGAAAAATGAAAAAGTTGGTCTAGTAATTTTAGTAAATCGATATGATGGTATCGATTTGCCCAAAAACGCTTGCAGATTACTGGTAATTGATGGCTTGCCAGATGTTAGACGACAGATTGATAAGGTAAATCAAAGTGTTCTTATGGGAAGCGATCGAGTAACTTCTCAAATAATTCAGCGCATTGAACAGGGAATGGGGAGGGGAATACGATCGAACGATGATTTTTGTGCCGTATTTTTGATGGGTAAAAACCTTACAGGGCAATTATACGCTGGAGGAGCAGTAGAAAAATTTTCACCTGGTACAAAAGCCCAACTTGAGCTATCAGAAAAATTATCCGAACAAATCCAAGGGAAGGGCTTGAGGGAAATTTGGGATGCTATTTTGCTATGCTTAAAAAGGGACACAGAATGGGTTACTGCCAGCAAAGGTGCCGTGGCGTCTCTTACATATCATTCTGCATTCACTGCTGATAAAGTTGCCATAGAAACAAGAAAATCATATGATCTTGCATCATGCAACAACTTTCCAATGGCCGCAAAAGAATTGAGCAGTTTAGTCAACGAAACTTCAGATAGGCCATTTAAGGGCTATTTAAAACAATGCTTGGCCGAATACATCAATTTTTATGATAAAGTAGAATCTCAGAAAACATTAATGTCTGCTGTCTCAATAAACCGAAGAGTTCTAAAACCATTAGAAGGTATTGCATACCATAAGCTTGAATCGGCTGCGATGGACCAATCAAGAGTTTGCAGCGAGTATCTTAAATCAAGACACAAGGATCCTAATAAAATTATAATAGAAATCAATGGCATTTTAGAACTACTGCTTTTCAAACCAGATACATCAAATATTTTTGAGGAAAGCTTTAGAAAATTAGCAAATTACATTGGTTTCAATAGCCAAAGGCCAGAGTTAGAATTTAAAAAGGGGCCTGATGTTTTATGGGAGACAGGTGCTCTTAATTACTTTGTGATCGAATGCAAGAACGGCGCAACAACAAAGTCAATTAACAAACATGATTGTAATCAACTTAATGGCTCTGCCATGTGGTTTGAAAGTAAGTATGATATTTCTTGTACATACACACCGATAATCATACACCCATCGTCAATATTTGAGCATGCAGCATCTCCGCATAAAAAGACAAGAATTATTGATTCCAATTGCCTTGATAAATTGAAGGAGAACATTTTAGAATTTATTAAGGCTATTTGTATAGATAACAGTATCCATAACATTGATAAAATAAGAGAAATGTTGATTTTTTATAAGCTTCGTCCACATGAAATATTAGAAACGTTTACTATAGAATTTAAGGTAAAGTAAAAAAGCTAACAAATCACTGGTGCCGACCCAAAAAGCCGGGCGGCACAGTTCGGTCGTTCGGCTAGGGGTAATTTCACTATGAGAATTTTGATAGCAGAAGATGATACAGCCCTCCAATGTATGGCTGGAAGGTTAATGAAACGTTGGGGATTTGAGTATGATTTGGCTTCGAATGGTCAGGAGGCTGTTGCACAAGCTCAAATACATGAAGGTGAATACGATTTGTGCCTTATGGATATCGATATGCCCATAATGAATGGTTTTGAAGCAACAAAAATCATCCGCCACAATTTGAATTACTTCCCCATTATGGCATTGACGGGTAACTTAAGAGCCAAAGAAGAATATTTGGCAATAGGAATGGATGATTATTTAGAAAAACCTTATTCCTTTGACAATCTTTATCAAAAAATTAATGAATTAACGGTAAAGTTCTACAAATTTAAAATTAACGTTAAAGATATTTTTATCAAAAAGGAGATGCCGATGGATCAGCAGCACGCTCAGGAGCTAAGGAAACTAAAAGAACAAAAATTGGTAAAAATGAGGTTGGATGGTCCAGAGCAACAAGAAGTCATTGCTCATGAAAATACACCTAACAAAATCTCCTATGACTTCAATCAGAAAAAATACCTGATGACGGAATTCCTTAATCGGGACCCAGAGCGTCCTACTTTGTGTGACCTCTACAGAGGAACCAAAAATTGCATTGTGGAGACCTTTCTGGATGAAGATGATTACGCCAAAAAATTAGCTTCCGAGGATCAGGAGATGTCCAAGTACACACAAAAAATTTATAAAGCCGAGGAAGATTGAACTTCCAGTCGTGTAAGTCGCATTTTATACACTATTTTAAATTTTCATAAGCCAAGGGTTAGATCACTCGGCAAAACTCGCCGAACGAATAAGGATAGATTGTGAGAGCGAAGCGAACCACAATCTTATCCGTTTGGTTGGACGAGCCCG
>DIEY01000060.1 GCA_002418865.1 Bacteroidales bacterium UBA5762
TTGAAAATTCACGATATATTCAAGAAAATTTCAGTATTTGTTATCAATTAAAAAAAGAAATGACAAAATTCTTTTTTGGAAATGTTCTCTCTACAAAATTGGGTTGGAAATGGATTAAAAGTGAGTATTCCTCGCATATTAATCATATTTTAGATCTCAGGACTGTTAATCAAATATTTGAAATTCAAAGATTATCTAAAGAAGCAATTCCAACGATAGATAATTTCGAAAAACAGCTGGAGGGGTTGACGACAGAAATTCGATTAAATTTCGCATCCAAGAAAAGACAGAACAGTATCGAAGGAACAGGCGAACATGAGTTATTGAAGAGAATGCCGGTAAATATTCGCCAAATGCCACTTTCGAACAATTCGTCCACTATTCTCAATATGGCAGACGCAAAACAACCCAATAAAATCTTCAATCCATATGAGGAAATAGTAAAATTTGAAGCAAACCTCGATTTACCGAAAAATTGGTTGGTTGATAATGACGGTTATAGCTATCAGGTAATTCCAGGATTGCCTGTGAGTATACTTAAGAGAGTCGCAAGGGAATTTGAACAGAAAGGATTTGGAAGAATTGTTAGCTAGGTTCAGATGAATACATTTCAATAATCTTTTGGCCTCTTTTTAGTAATTCATTATATGTAATTATTTCAATTGAATGAAGAGCGTGGTTCATTTTTCTCAAACCCTCGATTTTATCTTCCTTCCAATTTTCGGAGTTTCCTATTAAAATATACGACCGGGGTTTTACCACACGCAGATCGACACCATGTCTATCACGTATTCGTCGTTTCAGTTCGTCGGGATGGGCTTCAATCTGATGGAGATAGTTAATCACCTGCCCTATTGCTCCATTGCATTTCTGTGACCATTTCCAAGATCCTGGATGCGCACGATCTACCTCAATTACTTCGTCAGATGGCAGCTTGATTTCGAGGATATCAAGAAATCCATCTATGCTAGGAAATATATAATCGGGAATATTGTCAAAGCCAACTTTTTCTTTCTGAATTGGTTGATTATAGATCGCTCCAAACATCCAATTGTTTTCATAAATCCAATTTTGCCATGAGGTTTTTCCTTTAGTTTCTGGTAAGTCTTTTAGTAATCTTGACTGGTATTCCTTTATCCGTTCTTTATATAGTGCAATTTTCGATGCCCGGCTGATTTCTTCGATTGCTTTTAGCTCTTCTTTTTTTAGTTTGATCTCCTTCTTTAATCCCTTTAGAGTCTCTGCCGTTTCTTGATAAAGTTTTGACCGACCTTTTGATGTATTTGTAAACTTTTTTTATAGAACTTGGAAATATTTTTTCAAACGTTTTTACGCTTACTTCAGGAGTATCTACTTCTTTTTTGGGAAAAACATCCCCAAAATTTTCTCTTAAAAATTTTTCCGCTGATTTTAAACCAGTCTCTCTATAGAGAGGGAAAAATATCCGGGAACTAAAAGATCTATATTCTTCATAATCGACGTAAAAATATTTCCCAGATCTTGAAGTTCCTCTGCTCGTTAATACCAATTTGTTTTCAGGATCTTGTATTGATATAGTTTCAAGGAGATGTTTAAATCCTTTTATAAGTCTGCAATTCTGTAATTCTGTCAAGAGAGTGCTTCCACGGCTTGATTTTTCTTTACTAAAATACGAATACAATTCTGGTGTTAGATAAATCGTTGAACCACTGTATTTGCCCAAACTTTTACTCTTAACAACAACCGGTATCAATTCAGACATTTATAATTTTAGTTTAAAATATTAGATTTATTAATCTTATCTTGAATTATTGGTTTATTCTAAATTCCCCTATCCTTGAAGGTCAGGTAATAGAGCGTGAGTTTTTGCACCTCGGCGGCGTCGATCTGCTCCAGGAAGCTGGCTTGTTTCGGGCCGTTAGTCATGGTCTATGCGCTATCTGCCCTAGCGATAGATATGGAGGTACCGGAGGGTCAGGTGAGAAGGGAGAGATCCTTGGGGATGATAGAGTGGGTTCTCAAATTATTACTCAACCAATAAACCTTTTTTCGGCTAATACAGCATAGGCCATGTCATTTGGAACCATTCTATTTTTTTGGCCTAAATATTTAAAAATTAATGAAGAAAATCCGAACGTTGGACCGATAATGCTAGGCTCACCCTTCAATACCGTATATGCGGCTCCTAGTGAAGCAATAGAATATCCCGCAACATCCCATAGTTTTGTTCGCCAACCACGATCATCCATGAGTTGTCTTAGTTCATTCATTTGAGTTTTTTTCTCTTCTATAAATAGAGAGATCGCATCATCTCTCGTATCTTCAGGAAGTGCGGCAAGATCAATAAGCTTGTCCTCAATTGCGCCTCTAAATTTTACTAATAAATCCCCATGGTCCTCCTTAAAACTTAAGATTGCTCTTGGCTCAATTTCCTCAATAGGCGAAGGTAACAATTGTTTGAGAATTGGAGGGCGAATTTGAGAAATTGTCAATTCTAACTTATGCTGCCTCTTCTCCCGAATTTGACATACTTCATTATGAATTAATTCGTCAGTCACGGGTTTTGCATGAATCTGATTCAATTTACCTAGTTCTGTGGCGAGATACAGCATGAATTGATTCGCAATATTCCTCTTTACACTAAACCAAGGATATTCTAGGCGTTTTGCATATCCTCTTTCTATAAGTTCATTCGAAAGAGAACCTAGTTTTTCGATGTGGACACGCGTTGTTGTGGTATCATTGTGGTGGCTATTCTGTTTATCAGCGATCGCAAGAAATCGAGTCTCAAAATCAGGGATCTTTTCAATATAATATGCGGGGTGAAGTGGCTTTAACAAATTCTCTTTAATCAATGTTCGTGTATGATCTTCGAGTAAGGTTGGGTATGAATAATATTCGAGTGGAACAATCGAATAAACTCTATCCCAGTAGAGAAGAATATTAGAAAACCAACTATTATTTGGAACTTGAATATAACCGGCATTCGGCATTAATTT
>DIEY01000023.1 GCA_002418865.1 Bacteroidales bacterium UBA5762
TTTATAAAAAATATGGTCAACTTTTGTTATAGCAACCGCATTTTTTATATTGTCGAGCGATAGTTTACTCATAAAGCCATTATCATAAGTCATTGCAATGACTTTTAAATTATAAATATTTACGGCCAAATGTAGAATATAAGTACTGTCTTTGCCTCCACTCAAAGGCACCAAAGCATCATATTTCTTATTCTTTTTTCTGGCTTTTTCAAAAATCCTCCTTAATTTTTCTTCACCCTTAGGTATAAAATCCGTTTTATTGATACATAATGAGCATATACCATCATCATTGAAAGTTATACCCCGATAATTTTCATTTAAAATACATCTATTGCAGATTTTCATATTAATTTTCAAAATTTGATTAACAAATACAGGGCGATAAATTTAGTAAGAATATTTTAAAGGATTAAAAACTTAATTCGTATATCAAACATCGAAAATATTTTTTGGACTTAAGAAAATCAATCCTAAAGAATTCTGATAAAATATTAGGAAAACAATGTAGAATGATCAGACAGCTCTTTAGCAGAGCATTCATCAACAAATATTTGACCTCGACAATAGAAGGCAATATCCATAGTATTAGAATCCTTCAATCATTAGCTAATTGAAAAATGTAATCCAATAGCATATACTTTGTAATTTTATAAAGATCGGCCTTCCCCCTCCTCAAAACAGAAATAGAAAGGGATGAACAAAGGGAAAATTTAGAAATTCTTCAGTAAAATTGTAATTTAAAATGGTATTTTCTCATACTTGTGAAGAAACACTCACTTCTCTATGAGAATTAGCATCACCGAATACTTTAAGGAAGAAAATACGTCAACAAATCTTATCAGCCGGAGAAATTCGACTGCTTCAATCGATGAAGTCTTATTCTCGATATAATTAAATAAATAAGCGATAATGAAACAAGATTAGCCAATACAATGGTTAAAAATGCGCTTCCATAGAAAAAAAATACACTGAAAAGAAGGATAATCTGATTGATTAACAATGCCAAAAACATAGAATTATACCTTATGGCATCCACCTTCTCGTTTTCGTGTTTTTCCCTGCTGAAGATAGCAAAAATACCACCCATTATCATTGTAATCAATGCGATCTCATCGGCAATATTTGTCTGAACTATCAAGAAATATTTTGTGGAAACAAAAGAAGAAACTAAAGCAAAAACAGGTAATCTAAGTACGATCTCAGCTTGTTGCGAAACGAACAACCATATCAAGCCAGCAATAATCAAGACATAGCCAATAGGCTTATATGTGGGAGATAAAAAAAATACCTTTTTTTCCCTTTCTTCCATTTTGCAGTGTAACTATGGTATGTATGACCTTTCGAAACTATTCTAAATTACCCATATAAAAAGGTAAAGTAATTGTTTCGCCATCATCCAATGTAAATTCCACTCTTACGAGTCCAAATTTATGATTTACCCAGTAATTGATTTTCTTTAAGCCATAGAAATTAATTTCGTGTTCAACCTCAATTACCTTGATTTTGTAAAATGCATATTGAAAGTCATCGGTAGTGGATTTATAAACCACCTTTCGTTCTGTATCCGAATCTTTGATGGGGTAAGTGTCTCCTACATTTGCATCAAATTTTACTAGTATACCCTGATAGAAAGGATGTTGATTTTCTATCCCTTTGTCGGTAAACTTAACTTTCACTCCATTCACACTCACATTGTCTC
Source organism: Bacteroidales bacterium UBA5762 (assembly GCA_002418865.1). Taxonomy (GTDB): domain Bacteria; phylum Bacteroidota; class Bacteroidia; order Bacteroidales; family TTA-H9; genus TTA-H9. The sequence continues at coordinate 1,700 of DIEY01000023.1, forward strand.
CACTAATGTTTAGGCCAGGAACGTTTGACAAAATTTGTTTGAGTGTACTGTTAGTAATCACAACTTGACCATTGAAAACTGATACTCCATCTTCGACTGAAGTAACGGTTGCCGAAAATCCAGAAATACCAGCAATGGGAACAGAGGAAGACGTAATGATTACACCTTCTTTGCCTAAATCAGACGGTGATCCTCCGATACTGTAATCGGAATCATCATCACAACCACTAAAAAGAACCGCAGCAAACGTAACTGCACAAAACATAGAAACTAACTTTTTCATGTTTATAAGAATTTAAATGTTAATAAAAAGTATTTATTGAAATAAAAATTTTAATTATAGATTCTTGACCCTTCTTATTTTTCATTGAAGAGATATTGAACTGGTTTTTCTGCTTACAACCTCACTTAAAACTTCATAATGGATTTTCATTTTCTTGTTATAATGGGCCTTGTTTGTTCTCTGAATTCTGCTCTTTTAAACCTCATTTCCCAATTCATTGATTTCTTCTCGAAGAATGAATTTTGATTTTGGTTGTGCAAAATTACATATTTTTCCATTGCTTGTATATATAAATATATAAGTATTGTTAAATTTTTTTACAAAAAAATCATCAAAACACCATGTCGTTGATAATTATTTATTTACTTTAAACTAAGCCCGTTCAATTAGTGACACTACTGAGACTTTTGGGAATTTCATAATTCGACATAAGATTTCCTATCAAAATTGTTGTTTTCATTCATTTATCAAGTATAGATGGATAAACAGAGGGAATAAGTACGATAAATCTCTAATTTCGTAGCATTGTTTTATCGAATGAAATTTGAAGAAAACATGCGTATACATTTCATTGCTATTGGGGGTAGTGCCATGCACAATTTAGCTTTAGCCCTTGCCGACAAAGGATATACGATAACCGGAAGTGATGATGAAATTTTTGAACCATCGCGCTCACGACTTGCCAATAAAGGCTTGCTACCCGAAAAAGAAGGTTGGTTTCCAGAGAAACTCGATAATAACATAGATGCAGTCATACTTGGGATGCATGCTAAAGCCGACAATCCCGAGCTGCTCAGGGCAAAAGAGCTCAAATTGAAAATCTACTCCTATCCCGAATATCTTTATGAACAGTCGAAAGACAAAACAAGGATAGTGATTGGAGGAAGCCATGGCAAAACGACTATCACAGCAATGGTTTTGCATGCTTTTAAGCAAGCAGGAATTATATCCGATTACATGATTGGGGCTCACCTCGAAGGCTTCGAAGTAATGGTAAAACTAAGCCACAATGCCCACTATATGGTGATAGAAGGAGACGAGTATTTAACTTCTCCTATAGACCCACGCCCTAAGTTTCATCTCTATCACCCTCATATTGCCTTGCTCAGCGGAATTGCATGGGATCATTTTAATGTGTTCCCTTCTTTCGAAATCTATAAAAAACAATTCGAAATTTTTGCTTCCTCTATCGTACCCCATGGTACTCTGGTTTATTGCAACGAAGATGAAACAGTTAGACAAATTGCCAGAAATGCTCCGGAAAATATCACTAAAGTTGGCTACTCTATGCCTGAATCTTTTCTAAAGGATCATAAAACTTATGTAAAAGCTGCCGACGAATGGTTTTCATTACAAATATTTGGGAAACATAATCTTTTAAATTTGATGGGTGCCATGGAGGTATGCAAACTGGTCGGAATCGACAACCTTACTTTTATGCAGACAATGACGAGTTTTCGTGGAGCTTCAAACCGTCTCGAATTAATCGCCCAAAACGAATCAACTACCATTTACCGCGATTTTGCACATTCTCCTTCTAAAGTAAAAGCTACAGTGGAAGCTCTTTATAGTCAATACCAAGATAGAAACCTTGTGGCTTGCCTCGAATTGCATACCTATAGCAGCCTTAACAAAGATTTTCTACCTCAATATAAAGGAAGCTTAAAAATGGCTCAAAAACGAGTGGTTTATTTCAATCCACACGCCCTACAACTGAAGAACCTCCCTTTTCTGTTGCCAGAAGAAATAAAATCATCATTTGAAGATGATTCTTTACAGGTGTTCGATGATATAAACGAATTATTAGCTTATCTTGAATCTCTGTCATGGAAGAACACGAATTTGTTACTAATGAGTTCTGGCAATTTCGACGGCCTCGACCTTAAAAGGCTTGCCGATAAAATTCTTTTGACATCTGCATCATAAAACATCTTCATCGAAAAATTTATCTA
>DIEY01000061.1 GCA_002418865.1 Bacteroidales bacterium UBA5762
GGCAGATGAATAGCGAAAATATAAGCAAGCGCTTTTTGCAAATTGTCAGAAATTCTCCTTCCCATCTTTATGGCTTCAACAATAGAGGCAAAATTATCGTCGAGCAAAACCAAAGAAGCAGCTTCACGAGCTACATCTGTGCCTTTTTCTCCCATGGCTATACCAATATTGGCGGCTTTTAAAGCTGGTGCATCATTCACCCCATCACCTGTCATGGCTACTATCTCTTGATTTCTTTTCAAGGCATTCACAATTTTCAATTTTTGCTCGGGTACTACTCTGGCAAAAATGTTCACCTTTCTGATTCTTTCACTAAGTTCTTCTTCTGTTAACTTTTCAATATCTTGACCGGTTAAGAAAAGTTCAGGATTCTTTAGCCCGATTTCCTTACCTATATTGATAGCAGTAATAGGATAATCACCCGTAATCATAATGACCCTTATTCCAGCTTTATGGCATTCGTCTATGGCTTGGGGTATATTTTCCCGAATGGGATCCCTCAACCCAATCAACCCCAAAAATTCGAAATCGAAGTCATGTTGTTGGATTGGCAAATTTTCGTTATTTATTTTAGAACGTGCCACTCCTATTACACGCAATCCTTTCGAAGCCATTTTCTCAATAGCCTGTTGGTGTTGTTCTATCTTATTATATGGTAAATGACATAAATCAAAAATAGCTTCTGGAGCACCTTTTGCGGCAATAACCTTCTCAAGGGTTTCAGAATTGGAAAAAACCCTCGACATGGCTAACAACTCTTTCGATAAGGGATATTCTTTCTCCATGACCCAATCGTGATGAATATGCTCAGAATTTTGAAGATATTGATCCCCTACTCTTAAAATAGCCCTTTCCATCGGGTCGAAAGGAGTAGCTTGGCTAGCTAATATTCCAAATTCTATAATCTCATGAAAATCTTCTGTAAAACTCTCGTCAGTAGTCAATGAAACTGATTTTTCCCCATTATAAAGCTGAACAACAGTCATTTTATTTTGAGTGAGCGTTCCAGTTTTATCAGTACAAAGAACTGTAATAGAACCTAAAGTTTCTATGGCTGCAGGTTGGCGGGTCAAAACGTTTTTTTTAGATATTCTCCAGGCTCCAAGCGCGAGAAAAACTGTCAATACAACAGGAAATTCTTCCGGAAGCATGGCCATAGCAAGAGTAAGACCAGCCAAAAAACCATTAAGCAAATCTCCTCTAGTTAAAGTATATATAACCACTACCATTAGGCACAGTATGGCTCCTATCCATACAAGAAGTTTCACTAGCTTACCAATTTCTTTATTCAAAGGCGATGGCTCTTCTTTTACGTCCTCAAGTGCTCTCCCAATCTTACCAATCTCGGTATTTATTCCAGTGGCCACTACTTTTACAATGGCATTCCCTCCAACTATCATTGAGCCAGAATAAACCATTGGTATATCATCTCCTCCAGGGAAAAAGCTTGTGTCTCCTTCTTGCCATTCTCTTTTTCTCACTGCAACGGATTCACCTGTCAGCATGGATTCATCGGCTGATAAATTCACACAACTCAAAACTATTGCATCAGCCGGCACACGATCACCTTCCTGTAAAACCACAATATCATCTCTCACTACCTCGCGACCAGGAATTCTTATAGTCTCACCTTCGCGTACAACCAATGCCCTGGGACTTGCCAAATCTCTCAAAGCATCAAGTGCTTTATCGGTCTTCCTCTCCTGGTAGAATTCTATCCCCATAATGACAAATACAAAACTCAACAACATCAAGCCTTCTTGAAGATCTCCCAATATCAGATACAAGCTGCCACAAATAACTAGCAGAATAAACATAGGCTCCTTGATTACACCTAGGGCAATCTGAAAAATATTTTTCGGCTTCGACGAGGGTAGTTCATTGTATCCATCCGTGGCAAGTCTATGTCTCACCTCTTCGAACGACAAACCTCTTATGTCTTTATCTTGAAAATTAGCTGCCATTTTTTATGATTTCGTTAGGATATACTAACTATATTTATAAAAACTGAGAAGAACATCGCTTATTCTATTTATTTTCAATAAGATTTAAAGTAAACCAATCATCATCTATAATTTTTTCTGGAAAATTTGAATACAATGGTTGAGTATGTACCCAAAAGATTTTTCTTCATTCCTTAAGAACTTTCATTAATAGTTCTTTCAGTTCAGTGATTTCTTCCTCACTGAGTTTATTCATAAATAATTCGGCTATGTTTCTATGAGCCTTATCGTGCATTTGCTGAATCAATTTTCCCTTTTCGGTAAGATGCAGATGCGCACTACGCCTGTCGGCATCTGACCTTACTTTGTAAATGCAATCCTTCTCGATTAGCTTATCCACCACGGCTTTAACACTAGGTTTCGACAGGTTTAACTGCGTGGCAAGCTCGGTAACATTCGGATTATGCATAAAGTTGATAGTCTCCAGATAATGCATTTGTGTTATAGTGAGATGAAGTTTATGATATTCCTCACGTGTCTGTTCCTCAGCTTGCCCCATCAAATGCGATAATTGTGATATGATCTCGATAAATTCATCCATAGCACAAAAGTAGTTAGTTTTTCCTAATTAATTTTCAAAAAACACAAAAAAATAATATCAAAATCTAATTAATCCCTTCTTCTTATTGTCGTACAATATCTTATAAATATAAATCATATAAAAGCAAGTTCATAGTTCTTTCTGTTAAGATGGGGTATCGCACAAGATTACTTTAAATAATGGAAGAGGAACTAACCAAATTTGCCTAGTAAATTAAGTACATCTCACCTCTTCAATAAATTACCTTTATTAACAAAAATTGGATAGCGTTCACAATTCATATAAACATTTCATTAATCCATTAGTGTTAAACTGTTTTAACGACACATTAAGCCGAGCTAAAGTAATTTTCTTTGTTTTTGATATAAATCTATTAGATATTTTTCAGCAATACGAAACCCTGTGCCGTGATTTCTAACTCCACCCGTTTCTTTTAAATGCATTCGTAT
>DIEY01000096.1:0-1014 GCA_002418865.1 Bacteroidales bacterium UBA5762
ACCTGAATAAAGGGATTACAACGCCATGTGCTCGTCATGCCTTTTCTGCTGCTCGTCGTCGGATTTTTCCGATAGGACCTGAATAAAGGGATTACAACCTGGGGTTACGCTCCCATTGCTCGACAACCATGTGTATTTTTCCGATGGGACCTGAATAAAGGGATTAAGACCCACCATTTGGATCGAAAATGCGTTAAGTAGAGCCTCTTGCAAAAGTCTCGCACATTAAACGGCTGAATAGGTCGCATTCTAAAACGGATACGGTTACGAGCAGTCGAGTACTGTAGATTTAGTGGGGCATAGGTCAAAAAACAAGAAATTTCCCGGAATTGTAGCTATGAGGACAGACTGCCCCTAGCGCCTCACCCTTACCAGATAAATATTATGCGCTTTTCGTCAGCGATGGCGCTATAAAGCACTGCAAGATCTTGATCGCCGCTAGACTTACGACCCTGCACATCACTTGAAACGTTACTTTTTCGATCCCTCTGACAAAATATGGAACGGATAAAAGCCAATCCTTCAAATGCGAATTCGCTCGCTCAACCGTTGTCCGTATCGCATAGCGGCGTTGTGTGGCAAGATCAAAGCCAGGGCGCGTGTCGTTCCTTCGTTTGTTATGATCAACAATGGCCACCCGGCCGCGTTGTCGAATAAACGAATCAATCACGTCCGAGTCATAGACTGCGTCCATGAGCGAATATAAATGGGTAACCCGCGGGAATTCTTCTTACAGCTCCAAGAACAGCGCATATCCAATGTTTTCAGGGCTTCTTTCAGCGGCATGGTCTTTTGTTGTGCAATGACAGGCAGGGCTTTTGATCATACGCAGGGCGCCCAAAATGTGACCCTGTCTCTTCAGGTGCGTTCATGTGTGCTTCTAGCACTTGCAATATCGACAGAAATGCTTGCTGATCATGAGTCAGATATTCTTCGAATCATTTTTGAATATCAAAGCTGATCCCGAAAAGTATTTGCATGCCGCCCATGATTTCGGTTATACTTTTCATTGCG
>DIEY01000096.1:1036-3397 GCA_002418865.1 Bacteroidales bacterium UBA5762
TGTCCCCGCTTTTCATTAAAATTCGTTTAGCCTATGACTTTTGCAAGTGGCTCACTAATTTAATCATTTTTTTAGGAGGCTACAGATGTCAAACAGAGTGGAGTTGCCGAGGGATTGGGAATGGGATGGCAGAAAGCTAAAGCCATGGTATGGCACAACTTCTTCTAATTCATGGGAATTTGACGGTAGGAAAATTAAATCATTATATGGTGCTAATTTCTCAAATACTTGTGAAATATCAGCAACCCAACTGAAGCCTGTATACAGGGCAAGAAATTCGAACACATGGGATAGAAACAACCAGCCTATTGCAGTATTAATCGGCAAGGTGATTGGCCTATATTGATTTTTCATTAGCAATCCCTTTTTTATTTTTCGGAGGAAACGATGTTTTATATCCCCGTTTCAAAACCAGAAGATTGGAAAGTTTTCTTAGCACAACCCCGAAAGCAATGGAAAGATGGCTATTCCGCCAAAGAACTAGCCGAAGCCTGGCAGAACGCATTGGATTTCCCAAGAATCGTTAGAAATGCTTTAGCAAGCAGTAAAGTTGCAGAGGACAAGGAAATCGAGTTTATCCAGGGCATACCAGAGTACGAGGTTGATCTCCCCGGAGGGAGCAAAGCATCACAGAATGACCTGTTTGTATTAGCTAGAATTGATAATGAATTAGTGGCAATTATGGTTGAAGGTAAACATCGTGAGCCATTTGGTAAAACTATTGCTGAATGGAAGAAAGATGGTGGATTTAGCGAAGGGAAAAGATCAAGGCTTGCTTACCTTGCCACAACTTTAGGTTTACCTGTATTAAATATTGGCAAACTACGCTATCAGCTTTTTCACAGGACAGTATCAGCGATTCTAACCGCACAAAAGTATTGCACAAAAAAGACGATCATGCTGGTCCATACATTTAGCTCTAATAATGATTCGTATCCTGACTATGAAGCATTTGCAAAAATGCTTGGCTATAAACCTGAAATGAATTGCTTTACTGAATATAAAACCAAATCCGGTATATTATTGTCTTTGGGATAGATCAATAATGAATGGATATAGGAAGAATTCCTCAATAAAATGCCCCTTATGTGGGAAACGGCATACAATACCAATCCTATATGGTATGCCGAGCTGTGAAGCATTCTTGGAAGAGGAAGCGGGGAAAATTTGGCTTGGTGGCCGTAAAATTTCTGTAGATAGTCCAAGCCGATACTGTAAAGATTGCCGTAAATCTTTTGGGAAGGCCTCTGAGTCTTTTAGGATTATAGAAAATGTATTATTCTTCGTCGGTGGCTTCAATCGCGACAATCATTTTATAGATATCTCATTGGCATCTAATTCATATATCCTAACCTATCGCCATTTATTGCCGTTTAATAGCAAAAGCGATTCTACAAATAGCCCGATTGAACAGACAAAAAAGCTTTCTGTGGAAGAAGTAAAGTATCTTCAAGGAATAATACCTAAACTCTACATCTTGGAATGGCCTAGCTCAAGCATTGACAGTAACATCCTTGATGGGACGCAGTGGAGTATAGAAATCAAATACCAAGGAAAGAGAAAAATAAAAAAACATGGGAGCAATAAATTCCCTCCCTATTTCACTGAGCTAGTTAAAGCCATGAGCAAATTGAATGGAGGCCAATTATAAAAAACGAAAGTGGAGGAAAAGCATGATCGTTCAGATCGAATTAGAAAAAATTCTTTGGAAGTTTATCAAAGAGTACTCGTATATGTTCAAGGACCCTTATATTCGAAAATACATTAAAAAAAATCGTGAAAGGTATGTTCAATATCCCGCCCATGTTTTAGGGGATTATCTATTCAAAAACAAGGTTCAGGCATCAAAAGTCAGGGATTATTTTTCTAGCTGGATGCTGGATTACTTTGAACGACAGGAAAACTTCTCTATGCTCCTTGATCGTCTTGAAAAGAAGGACAAGCCCCATGATGAAAATGATTTTGAAATTCTTCCAGACACTTCCTTCTTAGATGAGGAAGACTAATGGAAAATAAAGGCAAACCAACCCTAGAATATCTTAAAAAGAAGCTTGAAGAAAAGATAAATGAGCCAGTGATTTTTTCCGAGGTTTTTACTGAAAAGGAAATGCCATCGAGATGGGCCATCTATAATTTTAACATGTCCTATCTGACAGAGCAGGAAAAATACACGGTTGTCATATATATCCCAAAGAGCGATGAGTCTTTTCTATGTTCTACAAGCCTTGCTGTTTTTGATCATGAGAAGGATTCATATGTGTTTTTCACTTCATGCGGCGATGAAGGCTAGAGATATTTGAATATTGGGTAGCCTATTATCTGAGGCTGTAACAAAATTTGTGTAAACGGCTATACTACTTT
>DIEY01000049.1 GCA_002418865.1 Bacteroidales bacterium UBA5762
CTATCGGTAGGATCTGATGGGCAGGAATCAATTACATCAGCCTGTCCATCGTCATCCACATCCCGTTGATCGGGGTTGTAGTTATTCGGGGCATTATCAATTTCATCCCATATACCATCCTGGTCAAGGTCGGCCACAAAGAAGTTAAATTCTCCTTCGAGAGTTCCACGGAATGGGCCAGTGTCATAAGAAACATGAGCAGTCCAAAGCCCCACTGGACCATCAGAAGGGATTGTAAATGGACAAAGAGCCCAAACACCTTTCATTATTTCAGTCTCAGGTACTATGCAAGTAATTCGATTATCTATACCATGATTGCTATTCGTAAAGGAATAGATTGGGATTGGCTTACTATATTGGCTAGTGACATGGTCTGTTAGCGACACCCACTCAAGATAATGATCATTTCCGTCACGGATTTCTTTTGCAACAATTTTATTCTCATTAAATTGAAAAGGTGGTTCCCCAGCCCATGGAGTTAAGGTAAAATCCCCACCAAAGCTAATTACAGTAGGATCTGTTTTTATATTACCTATAAACTCTTGATAATCTCCTAATATGGCATAATTCCATGTATTTCCATCACTATCAACCTTTTCAAAGTTAAGCACAGGTCCTATGATATTCCCAGGAATGTACTCCAAGGTTATTTCCTGTCCATCAGTTACTGGTATACAAGGGAGTTCTCCACTGAATCTAATGCATAAATTAGTAACATCATCAAGATCCTCCAGATTGATAATGAAGGGTTCTTTCTCGGTGTTATTCTCTGTTGGGTCAACCACTGTAAAATCTATTGATCCCGTTAAGTTTCCTCTAAAAGGACCAGTATCGTAGGATACCTGAAGCGTCCAGTTTCCTGCAGGACCATCGGCAGGAATTGTGAATGGACAAAATGCCCAGATACCGCTATTTGCATTATCCGCAGGTATTTCGCAATCTATTTCATAATCGATACTATCCTTTGTGTATTTAAAGGTATACACAGGAATCGGCTTGCTGTAATAACCTGTAATGTGATCTATAACATATACCCACTCAAGTAATTGATCATAAGGATTATCAACAATAACTTTCGTGGCCATTATACTGTCACCAAATTGATACGGTGGTTCTTCAACCCCAGGTACAAGAGAAAAATCTCCACCGAAGTAAACGTGAGTAGGTTCTTCTTTCCCAATAAATTCCTGATAATCACCTAACAAGGTATAAAACCATGTATTTCCATCATTATCGACCTTATTAAATTCAAGCATAGGACCGATATAATTCCCAGGAATGTACTCCAAGACAATTTCCTGTCCATCAGTTACTGGTATACATTCAAGTTCCCAACTAAATTTAATACACGGATCGGGTACATCATCAAGCCCCACTAGGTGGATGATGAAAGTCTCTGGTAATACTTCCTCACTTTGCGCAAAGGTCTTTGAAGATGTAAAGAATATCGAGCCTAAAATAATTGTGATAACGGAGAAGTAAAATAATACCTTAATGATCTTATACAATTTTGAACTTGTGATCATATTTAACCCCTTCTATTAAATTTGATGGCCCCTGTATAGATACAATCTCTTCTATAAGCAACATGGAAATATGTTTAATTATAGCATCTGAAAAAAATAACACTCGAAAATGGTTTTTTGATTCAAAAAAACCTGAATTCCACGTCAAAAAAACACCTTCATTTACGGCCAACTACAAAATAAATTAGAAATACCCGTAATCGCCCTGTTCGATAGGTTTGTTTCATACTTCAACCTCAATACTTCTTTGATTATTCTCATGGTTAATCGCTTTCTGGCCATGTTCTCCTCCTTGTCTCTCAAAGAGTGAGCATGCCACATTTTGGGAATTTCCAGTTTATTTCTCTCTCCACTAAAAGTGTGCGATTTGATGCGGAATTACGGTGGGATTTGAAGCGGATTTTGCAGTATTTCAAGAGAGGATGCAATAACGATGATCAAATCAGGTGATGTATTATTTCTTGAAGATGGCTGTTACCACAAGATAAAAATCAAACTCGTAAAAATTGATGACCAGAAATACTTACGAGTGGATTATCAAACTCACCCAATGGATTATCTACTATGAATTTTTGTATATAATTGATACTAAAAAACCAAGGTTATACCAAGTTTAGAAATAGTAAGTGCATCTCCTGCGAGGTGAAAAATTATGGTATCCCCCAAATTTGTGGATAACCATATGAGGGTAGAACAGCAAGGTATTTTCCGTCTGGAGAAAAAGATAGCATCGGAGGAATATAATCATTACAGAAATAGAGTCCTGTAGAAAAGAGCGATTTTCCATCTGAGAGTCCAAAAATGGTGATTTGGTTCCCATAAGGACCATTTGTACTTACAGCAATCATTTTACTATCAGAAGAAAATGCAAAATCCACTCTCCACCCTTCTCCCAATTCGTAAATATAATTCTCATCACTTGTGTTCCGAACAACAACTTTTTGAGTATTAGACTGGTTTTGTATTGATGCGCTGTATTTCCCATTTGGAGAAGTATTTGCTGTTCCATAAGACCAATTTATAGACTCCACCTCTTTTTGTGATTCGATGGTCGAGTAATCAGCAGAATTGTAGAAATGAGTCTCATTAGATGCGTCTAACACCGATATGAATGACTCATCAGGAGAAAAACCTATTTTTGGAAGAACAATTTTACTAGTTAATTCATTTGAATAATCTTTTATTTGCCAATAACTATTATTTTCGATATCCCATGACAGAAGCCGATTTCCTTTTACTGAGACCAGCAAATCACTTTTAGGCGAAAAATTGATCGCGGAATAGTGCATATCGGTATTGTTGCTAATAATTGGTTTGATTTCACCGGTCTTAAAATCTAAAACACCTAAACTTTTCGCTTCTCCTCCTCCAAGCACAATAAATGTGCTTAAATTTGGGATCCACAATGCATCGTCAATTCCATAATGATTTGAAAAAGCATCAGTTGGGAAGCTTTGAAGCAGGGAACCATCATCCAAATCAAATGCCAACAGCATCCGATCCGAATAACCGCTTGTCATTTTTGCAACTATTACTATCGAATTATCAGATGATAAGATGCTGCCAACGTCACTAAAATATTCGGCTCCTGTACTACGCATTGATATAGAATATTGAAGTCCATTTCCATAAAAAGAAAACGTGAGCGTATATAGAGAACGATCTGGTTGTAGATCAAAATATTGCACTTGATTGTTTCCTGTATAAACGACTATGGATTGACTATCTGCAGAAAAGGCAAAATCTTTTCCGTTTATCGCACTGATCAAATTCAGGTTTTCGACATTAAGGAACCTGATCTCACTATCAGTTTTAAGTGCAAGGATAGTATTATCCGGCGAGAAGGAAGTCGACTGAATCCCATAGGTATTGATAGTTTTAATTAATGTAAGATCATCAGTATTCCAAAAAATCAATTTGTTGGCAAGTACCGCTCCGATAATTTTTCCATCCGGGAAGAAGAATAATTGATTAATTCCCACCTGTGGAATTTCTCGTAGAGTTTTACCATCCTGATATTGAATAATGGATAACTTATCACTTGAACTTACTGCAACCAATTCTCCATCCGGAGAAATTGCGTATTGCTTGATTGGAAAATCCAGAGAATAAATTATTTCATTATCGTTAAGTCTATATAATCCATTGATTGGTTTGAACCCTTGCAAAAAACTATCGCTCCACCAATCCGCTGGACTCGTAGATGCGCCGAAAGCAAATTCCCAATTACTATCAGGATCTATAGTGCAATAGTAGTTTGAATAAATCTGACCTAATTCACCACTTCCCATAAAAAGAATATGGGAAGACAATTTTCCCTCTGGAATAGTCCATAAATAACCCTGAAAACAATCCCAAGCTACTACTTTTGCCCCGTCATCGAGAAATGAAATATTAAGTGCTTTCATCGCGGTCGGCAGGAAGATAACCTTCTCCATAGATGTTGAGTCGAGAATTAATATCCCATTGCTAGTTCCTAATACAATCCATTTTTCATCAGGGGATAATTGCATGTTTAGAATGTCGCCTTCTCCTAAAGAAGTTAGACGGGTTAACTGACTGACATTCTCTACTGAGATCGGAGCCGAAACATCAGGAATAACCGGTGCTGTTATCGAAGGTCTGTTGGATTTTGGCTGTGGTTGAGTTTTCCACAAAAAAACAAACGCCTCAGGATTCAAACTTTGAGAAACTATTACTCCCCCATTATTATCATAAGCTTCAACTATATAGTTTTCAGACTTCTTGCAAATTGCATGAGAATTGCCGTTACTATCCACATAACCCACAGTATCGTCATCCAAAGGCACTAAATCCTGGTAAATTTTTTCAGTCTCTCCGTCAGATCCCGCCGTCCATTCAAACAACGACACTATTGTTTTTACTGGTGCATCGGCAGATGCTATGTCGCAAAAACCCCAGATAAAAACGTCATTACTCTCGTTTCTGGCAAAAAGAAACTTCTCGCTGCCCTCCATCGTTCTTCCCGGCAAATCATTATTACATTCATCGTAACTGCTCAGCCCATGTTAA
>DIEY01000002.1:0-99685 GCA_002418865.1 Bacteroidales bacterium UBA5762
GGGATGAAAGACTGCGGAGAGGGGGGGATTCGAACCCCCGGTCCATCTTACGACGGACAACGGTTTTCGAGACCGCCGCATTCGACCACTCTGCCACCTCTCCTTTCTAAATATTGGTATTATTAAAATCGGCGGAGAGAGAGGGATTCGAACCCCCGGTCCACCTTCCGGCGGACAACGGTTTTCAAGACCGCCGCAATCGACCACTCTGCCATCTCTCCAGCGGCAAAAGTACAAATTTTTATTTTTCTATTCCTCATTCTCCCTTTTAGAGGTTCCTTTATTGCTTTTGCAATGAAATGATGTAATTTTGTATGTTGAGTCTTCTAATACTGTATACTCCAATTTTGCTCGAAATGAAAAAATTTTTGCCCTTATTATTATTCTTATTGATGTTTTCTCAACTTACTTATGCTAAAAAGCTTCAGGCTAACCTTAATTATGCCACTTTCTATTCTCCAGTTGATGGTCCTTATATAGAGACCTATTTCTCTGTTAATGGGAATTCTGTTGTTTTCACTCAAAATGAAAATGGTTTATTCAGAGCCGCAATTGAAATAGCCATGATTTTTAGACAAGAGGAGAACATTGTTAATTTTAAAAAATATGAATTACTTAGTCCTGAAATTTCTGATACTACTTCAATAAATGTAAATTTTATCGATCAACAGCGTATTCCTCTTCCTATAGGAAAGTACGATTTCGAACTTCGAATTACCGACCAGAATAATAGAAAAGAATCATATATCCATCATATTCCCATAGAGATATATTATTCCGACACTAATTTAGTTATCTCGGGAATACAGCTGGTGGATTCATATAGTAAAAGTGATAAGGAATCTATTTTAGTTAAAAATGGGTATGAACTAGTCCCTCGTGTGAGTTCTTTTTATGCGGCCGATCAAAACAAATTGATATATTATGCCGAAATATATAATGCCATCAAAGTGTTGGGTGAAGGTCAAAAATTTCTTGTGCGCACTTTTATCTCCAATTATGAATCGGGCTATCATTTCGAGCAGTTCACTAAGGTGAAGCGAATGGATGCCCAAAATGTGAATGTGGTATTCAACGAATTTGATATTACGCTTTTACCCAGTGGAAATTTTAATTTAGTCATCGAGGCTCGTGATCGAGAAAACCGTCTTGTGAGCCTTAATACACTTTTTTTTCAAAGAAGTAATCCGGGTTATGTTCCTGATTTAACTAATATCGACAGTTTATCGCTGCGCAATTCTTTTGCTTCTCATATTCGCAATATGGATACACTTCGGGAATATATCAGATGCCTTAGACCTATTGCAGCAGATTACGAAAAAATTTTTATCGACCAGGGGATGAGGAATGCACCATTAGAGGTAATGCAGGCATTTTTATTTTCATTTTGGAAGAATCGTTCCTCAAGTGATCCTGAAGGTGCCTTTATAACCTATTTGGGAGAAGTGGCTAAGGTTCAAACTTTATTTGGGACTTCCTATTTAAAGGGTTACAATAGTGATAGAGGCCGGGTTTATTTACAATATGGTCCTCCCGACGTCATTAATGATTATCCTTTCGACACAGGATTGATTACTACACTTTCTGACAATGAGATCAACAAAGGAATGGGGGGAAGTGTTCCTTATCAAATTTGGCAATATTATCAAATTAAAGATCAACGCAATAGATTCTTCGTTTTTTATAATCCACATTTAATACCTAATAATTATCAACTCTTGCATAGTGATGTGAAGGGAGAAATATACAACCCTGCATGGCAAAGTGAGTTACATAGGCTTCCTTTCTTTGATGTAGATGAAGGTCTTCCCAATGTAAATCAAACTCCAAACGATTAATGGTATGAGAATTTTCCTCTTAATATAACTTTATGTCGCCGAGGATTGCTATTGCTATACTCAACTGGAATGGGCGAGAATTTCTTGCAAAATTTTTGCCCTATGTTTTGCAATATAGTTCGCAGGTTGCTGAGGTTTATGTAATAGACAATGCTTCCTCGGATGGGTCGGTTGCTTTTTTAAGAGAAAATTTTGGTGGAATAAAAATCATTGAAAATTCAGAGAACTATGGTTTTGCTGGAGGGTACAATCGAGGGCTGAAATTTATTGAAGCCGAATATTACATCATTTTAAATTCTGATATTGAGGTTACCCCGTCATGGATCTATCCAATGATAGATTTTTTGGAAGCCCATCCTGAAGTGGCGGCCTGTCAGCCTAAGATTAGGTCATTTAACGAGCGAAATAAGTTTGAGTATGCAGGGGCTTCAGGTGGGTACATCGATTTTTGGGGCTATCCATTTTGTCGGGGACGTTTATTTCAGGCTATTGAAACAGACCATGGACAATACGACGATATTACCGAAATATTTTGGGCAAGTGGAGCTTGTTTAATGATTAGGAGAGAGTGTTTTTGGGAGGTTGGTGGTTTTGATGAAGATTTTTTTGCACACATGGAAGAAATCGATTTATGCTGGCGATTGAAGAATAAAGGTTACAAAATAATGGTTGTGCCCCAAGCAACAGTATTTCATGTGGGAGGTGGGACTTTGCCTAAGAAATCATGGCGAAAGACCTATTTTAATATGCGTAACAATGCTTTAATGCTTATCAAGAATCTACCTAAACAATGGTTACCCATAGTTTTGTTCGCTCGTTTGTTCCTCGATTTTGCTGCAGCATTGAAGTTTCTGGTAGATGGAGGATTTAGAAATTTTTGGGCAGTTTTTAAGGCTTATTCTAGCCTGATCAAATCGTTTCGCTATACTTTAGAAAAAAGAGGGAAGCAACCATTGCGTCAGGTTTCGAGAGTATATGGCGGAAGTATAGTTTGGTGCTATTACATCAGACGTAAACGATACTTTAGTACCTTGAAACCAGAAAAATTTTCCAAATAAATTTTCCCTTCATCTGTATATGTTTAGCCTTTGGGATAGCAATGATAATGTGAATTTATAGGCTGACAATTAGTCACGGCTTCGGGCCCCCATCAATATCAGGACATAATAAACCAGTGTGGCTAATGATGCCAAAGCAGCGATAAAATAGGTATAAGCAGCCCATTTTAAGGCATCGAAGGCAGCTGTTTGATTCTGATCGTTGGTTATGCCAGTTCCCTTGAGCCAAGCCAAGGCCCTGTGGCTGGCATTTACTTCAACCGGCAGCGTAATGATGCTGAAGAGCGTAGTAGTGGCAAATAGAATAATACCAATAGTCAGAAGTTGAGGGAAAGCGTTTACAAGTAAAATTCCCGCCAAAAGTACCCATTGAACCCATCTGCTGGCAAAACTTACAACTGGCACAAGAGCCGAACGCATTTGAAGCCAAGCATAAGCATTGGCATGCTGAACGGCATGACCAGTTTCATGAGCTGCAACTGCTGCTGCGGCCACATTGCTGCCATAGTAAACATCTCTGCTTAAATTTACGGTTTTATTAGCAGGATTATAATGGTCTGTTAATAGCCCTTCCGTAGAAACTACTTTTACATCGTCTATGCCATTTTGTCTTAGCATGCGCTCAGCAATTTCTTTTCCCGTGTACTGAACAGGAATCTTCGAATATCGGGTAAATCTAATTTTCAATTGATTGCTAACAAGCCAACTAATAATTGCAAAAGCAATAAATATAATATATATCCCAGCCATTTTATTTTAATTTACGTGCCTTTTCATCAAGTTTTATGCCATCAAATATAGAACTTTTTCTTAGTTTCGAATGCTCAACTTAATAGAACTAATGTCATACGATGCTATCAGGAACTCATAACCAAAGTAAGTAACTGAGAATTACAGAATTGCTTACCATTTTTATTCGAATTCTGTCAATTATTCATTTTTATACTTAAGTTGACACAGTGGAAGTAATGCAGGTGAAATAGGACAAAAAGTCCAAACTTGCACTAAGCTAATTTGAAATGCCTCAGAGCCATTATGAGGTTTAGGCTTAAATTAGATTTATAAATTGATTTTTTATTAGATAAATTTAATGCCCAATAAAGAGCAATGCAACATGTAATGAATTGATAATTAGATAAATGAGAGTTTTACTTCTTTAAGATATTTTTCTTCGAGTAGTTGAGCGATTCTCTTAACGACTGTGCGGCGGATTTCGAGTTCGACTGGCAGACTAGGGTCTTGATGGGCAATATTGATGCGCGTACCTATGATGAAATAAATTTCATCGCTCTCGAGAAGCATTTTTATAATTTTATCGGCCGGTCCATTTCCTAATCGGGTATTGAGTCCATAGTTCAATAATATTTGATTGACCTTACCAAGAGTAAGTATTCCTTCGGTAACCAAATCAACACCGGGCATAAAACTGATGGGGGGTAAGTCGGGATCTTCAAATTCGAAAGAATCAGTAATTTCAACGCCCAACTCGCGTGCAATAATATCGGCTGTAGTCGCCCCGCATAGAATTTTTTTTCCTTGAAAATTTTTTACGGCTTCAGCATATTCTTTGTCTTTATTTTCGTCGAAAGGAGGCCCTGTACAAATGAGAAGTTTACGAGGTTCTCGGAAATAAATAACCGCACAGCTTGTATCATCTTTACTGCGATAGCCATCATTAATATGTGCATAATTAACAACTTTGGTAGCTAAGGTAGCAGCTGAAATTTGAGGGTCATTGTTTACGAGCTGAACTACAAAATCCTGTACATTATCTCTTCCCCAACCAAATGGATATTTTTCGGTTCCCATACCCGATTGGGCTACTCCATCACTTATCAATATGATACGATCTTCTTTCTGATGATAAAACTGACAAGTCATCAATTCCTTGCCGGCATTCTTTTCACTCTGAAGAATAACACAGTTCCAATTAGGCTGAAAAGGGGCATTCGCTCTTAAAACAATACATTGGGGATTATCGTATTCAAGAATTTTAGTAGTATCATCCAGCAGAATATCTACAATTGAAAAGGTGCTATAACTGATTTTACGCTCGCTACATACAGGTAAAGTATTCATAATCAGTTCAGCAATTACATCTACATCTTTATGTTCTATTGTGAAATTCAAAGCCATAGTAGCAGTTAAAGTAGCCAGTACATTGGCTTTTACCCCGTGACCCATTCCGTCTGATAATACAGCAATGGTGCGTCCTTCTTCTTTTATTTTTCTCGACAGGAAGACATCTCCACAGATTCTTTCCCCTTCATGATGAATTTGCTGGCAGCTTACTTCTATATAAACATTATTCTCCATAAAATTATTTGACATTAAGGCTCTGCTTGGCCTGTTTTATCATTTTTTTCAGATTGATAGGCACTGATGATTGAATTGAGCATTCTCTCCGTTTTACTGGCTCCTTCACCCAATAAGAATCCTATTTTTTGAACCATTTCAAGATTTTCGGTAATTGCTTCGTTAATTCGGTTAATGATCTGTTCGCGCCTGACTTCTGGCATTTTCAAATCGCGAACTACAGCACCTACGATTTTGTTGGGCCGAATAGTGAATATAGAAACATTAAGTATGTTATCGTTGAAATTTACATCACGGTTAGTGACATCTTCACCACTCTTCAATACATAAGAAAATAAATTATAAAACTGATAAGGCAGCAAAGTCTTTAAGTCTGCACCAACAAGTCCAGGAATGACTTCATCAATAAGGCGAGCATCTTCACCAAGCGTTTCTATAAAAGTTTTATTAGCCTGAACGATTTTTAAATTTTCGTCAACTATCACAACGCCCGAAGGTAGTTTTTGCAACATAATATTGACGACTTCGTTAGCTTCGCGAGCTAGCATTTGTTCGCGGCGTGCAATCTTTTCCGATTCTTTGAGAGCAATTTCAGTTTTGGCAAGTTTTTCATTTGTGGCTTTCAATGTTTTGATATATTCGTTTTGATTGCGCAAATTGTAAGTGATGCACATCTCGGGTTTAGCCAAGCCTGAGGCAACTGCAGTAGCAAACTCGTAGCATGACGAAAACCCACATGCTCCGCATCCCATTAAATTGTCAGCGCCCTCTCGTCCAATTACCTTTAAGACTTCGTCTATTTTTTCTTTTTGGGGAACTTGCAGTCTTTGATCGTCAGGCCGAAAATTGCGAGAAAGTTTGATGGTATTGTACTTTTGTATATTTTCTTGCCAGGCCTCTGGCTTGAATTCTTTGAGTCTTTTATTAGCATATTCTACTGCCATCGAACGTCTGAGATATTTTTCTCCACCAGGGCTTGTTCCTGGGCCCATCAAACAACCATGACAATAAAAGATATTGAAATGCCGACGTATAAGTTCGGTGTAATTATTGAATTGACGTACAGAATCCATAAAATTATCTTTTCCCTCTATGGTAGTGATAGTTCCTGTGAGTAAATTTTCGTCGAGTCCTACGGCTTGTAAGAGTCCATTGCTGATAGGAAACAATGAACCTAAATGACCTATTGGACCATCAAACTCAGAATATTCCAATGTTTGTTCGGTAATTGAAGCTTCCTTAAACATTTGACGCAATTCGGTAAAGGTAAGTACCTCATCGATTGGATTTTCGTCTTCAAGCAAAAAAGGTTCATATTTTGCAGAGATGCAAGGGCCAATATAAACAACTTTAACCTCAGGTCCATATTTTTGCTTTACAACCCGAGCAGTAGCAATCATGGGGGTTACTATAGGGGCAAGATTTACAGTAAGTTCAGGATAAAAGTAACACACATAGGCCGTGAGGGTGGGGCAAAGTGAAGTAATGTAGTATTTACCCTTGAAATTTTCGAGTAACTCCTTGTATTCTTGAGCCACTAAATCGGCCCCAAAAGAAACTTCGTTGACATATTCAAACCCTAATTCTCTTATCATGCTTACAAACTTCCTGTAATCAGTGATATCGGTAAATTCTCCTGCTATGCTTGGAGCCAAAATAGCCGCTACCTTTCTATCTGAAGCCAATAATTCGTTTACTCTCGCAATTGATGATGAAAATGTAAGAGCAGCAGGAGAGCATACAGGCAAACAATCGCCACAGCCAATGCAGCGGTTATGTAAAATGCTAGGATAGTCTTCATTAATGGGCACAGCTATGGCTTTTACCGGACATACCCTTACACATGCGTAACATTGTATGCATTTCTCCTTGTCGAATTCTATAACCTGCATATCCTTCTCATTTTCAAATTAATTATACATCAAAATATTCCGTCAAAATTTTAATCGCCTTTTCTTTATCTATATGTTCATAGATTTTATCGGCAATTTTTAAAACCGGACCATTCACACATTGCGAAAAACAATGTGCTCCGTGAAAATTTACCCTGTCTTTTAGCCGCTTTTCTTTCAACCAATCATCTATAGCTTTTACCGTGTACTTATTTCCCCTGGAAAAACAAGAACTTCCTAAACAAATGATTATTTCAACCTTCTCACTCATGTAGGCTATTTTTCATTTATCCGAAAACTTTCTTCAAAAGTAAACCATTTTATGGTCGTGTATGCATTGTTCATGGATTTGATAAAGCAAACTATAGCTTTGCACCTACTGTAATTCATTTTGCTTAAGCATTTTAAAATCTTAACATGATGTAAGACAGAGTAATTACCTGAAAGCGATTTATTTAAGGGAAGATACTTTTATGACTTACTATTATACAATAGGTTCTATAAATTATTTTATTGACTTACCAATAGGAGCCTATAAAATTGCACATAAATTTTCGAAATTAGTTTGAAGTCGAATAGCACTCAGTATTTTGGCCTATACAGTGTCTTATGGGAGATTTGTTTTTAATTCAATTTTGAGTGTTAAGTTTTTCACATTGTTATTATAATAACAATAATAAAAAAATTTGTAATTTAGTGGCCTGAAATCAAAAAAGTTTTCATCTCTAAAAGAATACTTAAATGGATAACCTTCATGATATAATTGATAGGTATAAAAGCTCAGGAAAGGAAGCCTTGCTTTCGGTATTACAAGAAATACAGGAAGAGGAGGGGTATTTAAGTATGGAAGTCATTCATGAAGTTAGTCATAGCCTTAATGTTCCAGAGAACCGGATTTATTCGATAGCTACGTTTTATGATCAATTTAAGTTTGTTCCCCAAGCTCGAAGGAGGATTAGAATATGTGAGGGAACGGCTTGTCATATTTTGGGTTCATCCATAGTAGTTCGTGAAATTAAGAAGTTACTGGGCATAGAACCTGGGCAAAGGACCAAGGATAATGAATATGGATTAGAATTGGTTGAATGTATGGGAGCATGCAGTCAAGCGCCAGCCATGCAAATTAATGAAAGATATTACAATAGAGTAACACCCGAAAAATTGCGTCAGATTATAGAACACTTATCCAAAATAGAAGAATGAATCATGAATAGGAATACAAATAAGAAAGTTCGGAATCCTTATATTTCAGATATTCTGTTAATCCCACCAGATCATTATACTCCACAAACTATTCAAAAAGTAGCCTTATTAAAGCGAGACAAAGTAGAAAGGCCTGTAATTTTTATTGGCAGTGGCACATGTGGTATGATTGCAGGGGCAGAACAAACGCTTATAAAAATTCAACAATATTTGATTGATCATCAGTTGAAGGCAGATATAGTTGAAGTAGGGTGTATAGGTTTATGTCAATTCGAACCTATAGTAGATATTCAATTGCCAGGAAAAAACAGGATTTCATTTAAGAATATTTCATCTGATAAAGTTTATCCGTTATTAGATGCTATTTTTAATAATACAGTTGATACGGAGGACGTTATAGGTCAGTTTGAATCTCCTCATTTAGTCCCTTGGGAAGGTGTGGAATACATAGGTCATTTGCCATTCTTCAGGAAACAAAAACGTTTGGTGATGCAAAATTGTGGCATTATTAATCCTGCGAGTATAGAGGAATATTTGGCACGTGGTGGGTATAAAGCTTATGCAAAGGCGATTCAAAACTACACGGCTGCGGAGATTTGCGAAATAATTGAGGAGAGTGGCCTCAGAGGGCGAGGAGGTGGGGGTTTTCTGACGGGTAAAAAATGGAAGATTGCCCGACAAGCCGAGAGTGACCAAAAATTCTTAATTTGTAATGCCGATGAGAGCGATCCAGGTGCATTCATGGATAGAGCACTCATAGAAGGTGATCCTCATAAATTAATCGAAGGAATTGCTATTGCTGCTTATGCCATAGGAGCAAGCCAAGCTTTCGTCTATATTCGTTCTGAATATAACAAAGCCATACAAACATTGAAAAATGCCATTGCAAGTGCCAAAGAGCTAGGATTGATTGGCAGCAATGTTCTGGATAGTAGTGTGAACTTTTATTTGAATATTAAGATAGGTTCGGGTGCATTTGTTTGTGGAGAGGAAACGGCATTAATTAATAATATGGAAGGGAAAAGGGGAACGCCCGAGCCGAAACCTCCTTATCCTGCAGTTCAGGGTTTATATAGTCATCCTACGGTAGTGAATAATGTAGAAACATTAGCTAACGTACCTTTGATCATACAGAATGGTCCATTGTGGTTTGCTAATATAGGAACACCCTCTAGCCATGGAACTAAAGTCTTTGCCGTTACCGGGAAAGTAGAGTATAACGGATGGGTAGAAGTGGAAATGGGGCTAACATTTCGTGAAGTAATTTATGATATTTGTGGAGGGATGAAGGACTTTAAGGATTTCAAAGCCATGCAAATTGGTGGACCGTCTGGCGCCTGCTTGGGCAAGGCTTGTTTAGATTTATCTGTTGATTATGAATCGCTTAAACAAGAAGGAGCCATGATGGGAAGTGGAGGCTTGGTGGTGATGGATGAATCGACCTGCATGGTTGATATTGCGCGGTTTTTTATGAATTTTCTTCAGCATGAGAGTTGTGGAAAGTGCATCCCATGCCGTGAAGGCACTCGCAGAATGTGGGAAATCCTCGAGTCGATTACTCAAAAACCAACCGAAGGCCAAGAACATCAATCCCTCGAAAGATTCAAGGGTGTACTAATGCTGGAGGAACTGGCAGCTGTTGTCGCAGAAACTTCATTATGCGGGCTGGGAAAAACAGCCCCCAATCCTGTATTGAGTACACTCAAGTATTTTCGTGATGAATATGAAGAACATATTTTTGAACGAAAATGCCGAGCCAATGTATGCAGTGGACTTAGAACCTTTTACATCCATACCGATAAATGTACAGGATGTACAATTTGTTACCGAAAATGCCCCACTTCTGCTATCATTGGTACTCAACTTAATCCACACTTTATCGTTCAGGATAAGTGTATTGGATGCGGTATATGTTATGAAGTCTGTAAATTCGATGCAATTAGTGTTCATTGATATTAAATTGTCTTATTTTTAATGGTAAATTCATGCTTTTTTCGATAGAGGTTAATAACAATATAATAACGGCGCAAAGAGGCGAAACTATTCTTGAATGTTTAAATAGGAATGGGATTTTTGTTCCTACGCTTTGCCATATTGAAGGATATTCACCTACAGGAGCTTGCAGGATATGCGTAGTGGAAGTAGAAGGCCGCCCCGATTTAATACCTTCATGTTCGCATCCAGTGGAAGAATGGATGCATATTAAAACTCATTCACCTCGTGTTATTCGTGCACGAAAAGCCATAGCAGAGATGTTACTGTCCAATCATCCTGATGATTGCCTATTCTGTGAAAGAAATGGAAATTGTGAATTGCAAAAACTTTCCATCGATTTGAATCTCAGAGAGAAAAGATTTACAGGAAAGAAAATCGCACTAAAAAATGATTATGCAAGTGCAAGTATAATGCGTGAACCTTCCAAATGTATTCTATGCGGCCGCTGCATTCGGCTATGCGAAACCGAACAGGAGGTGGCAGCAGTCGACTTTATTGGCAGGGGCAATCAAATGACCATAGGGACATCATACAATCACGGCCTAAGTTTGAAAAATTGCCATCAGTGTGGACAATGTATCTTGATTTGTCCAACAGGTGCACTTTCTGAGCAACAACATATTTCAAAGGTTCAAGATGTTTTGCATAAACCCAATCAACATCTGGTGGCTCAATTTTCACCTGCATTAAGCGCAAGCTTGGGCGAAAATTTCGGATTAAAACCGGGTAAAGTAGCTGATAATCTTATTGTTGCCGCCTTAAGTAAGATTGGATTCTCAAAGATTTTTGACAATGGGGTAGGATGTGACTTAAATATCATTGAGAATGCGGCTTTACTGGCTAATCGTATTCGTGAGGGAGAAACTATGCCATTGTTTACTTCGTGTTGTCCTTCATGGGTTCATTATGCCGAAACTTTTCATCCTGAAATATTGCCACATCTAAGTTCTGTATTATCGCCTCAGCAAATCATGAGTGTGCTCATCAAATGGATTTATGCCAAAGAAGAAGGATGGGAAGTCGAAGATGTTTATACTGTTGGATTGATGCCTTGCACTGCTAAGAAATATGAAATAATTCGTCAGGAGATGTTGATGAATGATTTATATATTACTGATGCAGTGCTTACAACACGTGAATTAGCAAAGTTTATCAGATTATATGGAATTGATATAAATAATATTGAACCTCTTCTGCCACATCAGCCCTTCCACATAAGAAGTACGGCAGCAAAACTATTTGGTGTATCGGGAGGTGTTACAGAAGCCATATTGCGTACAGTTTATTATATGCTAACTGGGAATGAATGTTCACCTCTTACTATCTCAGAGCTTCGAACGAGTAATCTAAGCAAGTTTTATACTATACAAGCCGGGAAATACAGTGTAAGAGCTGCTGTTGTGAGTAGTATGCATCAAGCAGAAAAATTATTGCAAGAAATAGAAGTAGGCAAGATAAATTTGGATTTCGTCGAGGTGATGGCATGTCCGGGTGGATGTATCAATGGAGGAGGCCAGAAAATTGGTACGCGTCAAAAAGAATTGAAAATGAGAAGTAAAAGCATATATGATATAGACGAAAGAGAAAATATTCGTGTGGCCCATAAAAACCCCATAGTTACTGAATTATATCAAAAATATTTTGGGGCACCCTTAAGCCAGAAGGCAATTGAGTTTTTACATAAAAGAAAGTTAGAGAAAAAGTTGGAAGGAAATGAGCAAATCTTATAAAAATCAATTAGTTTTTACGGTAAAGGATAGATGCCGAGTATGTTATACTTGTGTGCGAGAATGTCCTGTCAAAGCCATACGTATAGTTAATGGGCAGGCCGAGGTGATGAGTGAGCGATGCATAGGTTGTGGAAATTGTGTGAGGGTTTGCAGCCAGGGAGCCAAAATATTTTTGCGTTCTCAGAATGAAGTAAAGGAACTTCTCTATGGGCAAGATCCTGTTGCTGCTTTGATAGCGCCAAGTTTTCCCGCAGAATTTGAAGAAATTACAGATTATCGTGTATTTGTAGGAATGATACGTGCTTTGGGATTCAAGTATGTTTGCGAGGTTGGTTTTGGAGCCGATATGGTAGCACGACGCTATGCCGAAATCATGAACCAGCCCTCAGATAAAGGTATTATCACCAGTGATTGCCCTTCCATAACTTTTTATATACGGCATTATTATCCTCATCTTGTAGATAGACTTGCCCCTATTGTTTCACCGATGATTGCCCTTAATCGATGCGTTAAGGCGGAATATGGAGAAAATGTAAAAACAGTATTTATTGGTCCGTGTATTGCCAAGAAGGCAGAAAGTAACGAAGTGGACGAGGCTCTTACCTTTACCGAGCTACGGGAGATATTGGATGAAATGCATATTACACAACAAAACGTAACTCCTTCTGATTTTGATCCTCCGTATGCCGGGAAAGGGGCTATTTTCCCGGTAAGCAGGGGATTATTGCAAACCACTAATATACGCGAAGATGTTACCGAAAGAAATATTATTATAGCTGAAGGAAGCCCGAGTTTTAAGGAAGCTGTACGAGAATTCGACGATGGACTCGTTAGTACACATCATCTTGAATTACTTTGCTGCAAGGGTTGTATCATGGGTGCAGGTATGGGCAAGAATGGGAAACGCTATGTAAGAAGAACACGCGTAGCAAATTATGTAAAACAGAAACTCCTTCAAACAAGCTCCGAGGAGAGGCAATATTATATCGACAAATTCGACCATCTCGATTTTAGTATACATTTTACTCCAGAAGACCGACGAAAACCTCTGCCTACTAAAGAACAAATTGAAAAAGCCTTATTCGAGATTGGGAAACTTACTCCTGAAGATTATTTGAATTGCGGTGCCTGTGGATACGATACTTGCGAAGAGCATGCCATTGCGATTGCACAAGGTTTTGCCGAACCCGAAATGTGCCTTCCGTATGCCATAGAAAAATTACATAAATCCATTGTCGATTTAAATATCTCTAACGAAAAACTCGCTCATGCTAAAGCTGCGCTTAAACAATCTGAAAAATTAGCTCACATGGGGCAACTTTCTGCTGGCATAGCACATGAACTCAACAATCCTTTAGGCGTCATTACTATGTATGCTAATATCATGCTCGAAGAACGCCCTGAAAATGACCCCTTACGAAAAGATTTGGAATTAATAGTCGAACAAGCAAACCGTTGTAGAAAAATTGTTAGTGGCCTGCTCAATTTTGCTCGTAAAAATCAGGTAAATTTAAGTGAAACCAACTTAGAAATGTTGGTTCACAGAAGCATTGATTCGGTGGTGATACCTGAAAATATAAAAATTAAAATGAATGCTGAGATGAAAAATCCTATATGCTATCTCGATCAGGATCAAATGATGCAGGTTTTAACTAATCTCGAGAAAAATGCTATTGAAGCCATGCCTCCTGAAGGCGGTGAAATTAACATTACCCTCAAAGATAATTCTCAGGAAGTAATTATTATTATATCTGATACTGGCGTAGGCATCGACAAGGAAAATATGGACAAATTATTTACCCCCTTTTTCACCACAAAAGAATTGGGCAAAGGCACTGGTCTTGGACTTCCGCTTATTTATGGAATTGTTAAAATGCATAAGGGTAAGATTAGTGTTATGTCAAATAACAAGAAAGAAGAAGGCCCCACAGGAACAACTTTTACGATTACTCTTCCACGCAATCCTAATTTAATTTGATGATTTTATTTTAAAAGATTTATTATGGAACACCACAAAAAGACGATTTTTATAGCCGATGATGACCCTGATTACTTGTTTCAGTTGCAAGTATTGCTTCAGAAAAATGGTTTTCAAGTAATAACGGCCGATAGCCAGCGTGAGGCCCAAAAAATCATCGAACGTATCAAACCCGATCTGGCTATAGTTGATTTGATGATGGAAAACGAAGATAGTGGATTCATCCTCAGTTATCAAATCAAACGATTATATCCTAATGTTCCGGTAATTATTTTTACGGCAGTTAAGGCCGAAACTGGAATCAATTTCGAAAACGAATTAGGAATGAATTCACAATGGGTTAAAGCAGATCTTTTTCTACCCAAAGGCCTGCGTTCTGATCAATTGATTCGTGAAATCAATAAATTATTAAAATTAAATCTTGGTTAATCAAATTCAGCATGGCAAAGCTTAAGATTCTTGTTGTGGACGATGAACCATTTATCCGCTCGGGCATTCATCGCATACTCGATAATTTCAAGGTAGATTATCCTTTTATGACCGAGCCTTATGAATGTGAGATTCTCGATGCACCCACAGGTGAAGATGCTATCGAAATTATCATTAAAGATAGGCCTGACATTGTTTTGCTCGATAATAAATTGCCTGGTATTCAGGGCGTAGAAGTACTTTCCTATGTAAAAAAGAAAAAATTCGACATCGTAGTCATTATGATAACTTCTTATGCCTCACTCGATTTGGCTGTTAGAGCCACTAATGATGGTGCTCATGATTTTGTTCCCAAGCCTTTTACTCCTCAAGAGTTAAGATCGGTGATAGAATCTACTGCCAAACATATTTATCTCAAACGCATGACTCAGCAAATGAATCTTGCTGGAAAACAAATACGTTTTCAATTCCTATCCGTTTTAAGTCATGAATTAAAAGCCCCACTAAACGCCATTGAAGGATATTTGCAAATGATGAAGGAAAAACAACTTGGAGATAAAATAGAGGACTATATGCAAGTTCTCGATCGTTCCCTTACCCGAATTAATGGAATGCGGACGCTAATCTTAGACCTCCTCGATATGACTCGAATTGAAACAGGAGAAAAAGAGAAGAAAATAGAAAAGCTTAATTTATGTACCATAGCTCAAACCTCCATAGATACTTGCAAACCTATGGCCATACAACGAGATGTAAAGATTCGTCTCGATTGCCCAAAAGATTTGGAATTTGAAGCCGATGCCTATGACATGGAGATTATCTTTAATAATCTGATATCCAATGCGGTAAAGTACAATAAAAAAAGTGGAGAGGTTACAGTGAGAATATACAAAGATGAAGACAATTTGGTGATTGAAGTATCGGATACGGGAATAGGTATGACAGCTGAAGAAACCTCCCGCTTATTTCAGGAATTCGTAAGAATAAAAAATGAAAAAACAAGAAATATCACTGGTAGCGGTTTAGGTTTATCAATTGTCAAAAAAATTGTCGAGACATACAATGGTAACATAAGTGTGCAAAGCACACCCGATGTGGGAAGTATTTTTATTATAACTTTACCCGTTCAGTCTTTAGCTCAAATCATTCAATAAATAATAAACGCATAGTTATGAATCCTAAGTCACTGCCTGATAAAACCATTGAAAGATTGAGTCAATACCGACGCAACCTACTCATTTGTTTATCACAGGGGAAACATCATATTTTTTCGCATGAAATCGCACAAATTCATCACATTACACCTGTTCAGGTGCGTCGCGACCTTATGCTCATTGGCTATTCCGGTACCCTAAGGAAAGGTTACGATGTGAGGGAATTGATTGATTTAATCGGTAAGATTCTCGATACCGAACAAGGGTTGAAAGTGGCTATCGTGGGTGTTGGTAATTTAGGTCGTGCCCTAATTGGCTATTTCAGCGGGAAAAGGTCAAAACTGAATATTGTAGCAGGTTTCGACAATAATCCTGATAAAATTGGGAAAATCTACGCCGGTGTTCATTGTTTTTCGAGTGAAAAAATGTCGGAGATCATTGTGCAAGAGGGAATCTCCATTGCTATTATTACTGTTCCTGCCGAAAATGCAACTTCCGTAGCCGAACAGCTCGTTATGGCAGGCATAAGGGGAATTCTTAATTTTTCACCCAAACCCTTAAATGTTCCCCCACATGTTTATCTCGAAGAAATAGACATGATAACTTCTTTAGAAAAAGTTGCCTTTTATGTTAAAAAACATCTATAGCTTCTTTATTGAATCACTTGGGGCCTTTTGGTGTAAATTTGCAAAAAGATTTTTAATTTTATTTCAATGAAGTTTAATCCAGAGAAATGCAAGATAAAAGATGAAAGGATGAAACCTTTCATCGATGCTGATGAGATTTGGGATTTACTCAATCATACCAAACCCGATGCAGTAAGAGTGAAAGAAACCATAGCAAAATCACTCGAAAAAAATCGACTAACTTTAGAGGAAACCGCTCTTTTAATTAATGCCACTGAAACTGATCTTGTTGAAGAAATAAAGCAAGGAGCTCGTGAACTCAAAAAAAGAATTTATGGCAATCGAATTGTGCTGTTTGCGCCTTTATATATTGGAAATAAGTGCACCAATAACTGTCAATATTGTGGATTTAGAACGAGCAATAAGGCTGCTGTGAGGAAGACTTTGACTGACGAAGAAATCGTCAGAGAGGTAGAGGCCCTCGAAGACAACGGCCAAAAGAGGCTTATTTTGGTTTATGGAGAACATCCCGATTATGATGCCGATTATATAGCCCACACGGTTCGTTTGGTTTGCAGCGTTAAAAAAGGGAAAGGTGAAATTAGAAGAGTGAATATTAACGCAGCACCCCTTGATATTGATGGTTTTCGCACAGTAAAACAAGCTGGCATTGGTACTTATCAAATTTTTCAAGAGACATATCATCCCGAAGCTTATAAGATGTATCATCTCAGTGGCAAAAAGAGAGATTATGAATGGAGGCTTACAGCCTTAGACAGAGCTCAGGAAGCTGGAATCGACGATGTGGGTATTGGCGCCTTGATGGGTTTGTATGATTGGCGTTTCGAAGTGATGGGATTGGTTAGACATGCCAACCATCTGGAAGCATGTTATAATGTAGGCCCTCATACTATAAGCTTCCCTCGAATACAGAATGCTTCTTCACTCAATATTGATGGTCGTTACTTGGTGAATGATGCCGATTTTGCTAAATTGGTGGCTATTCTTAGGTTAGCCGTTCCTTATACAGGAATGATATTAACCGCAAGAGAAAATCCAAGACTTCGTAGAGAAGTTATACCTTTCGGCATTTCTCAAATCGATGGTGGTACGCGCCTCGAACTGGGCACCTATTCCCAAAATCTCAATGCTAAACAAGACCTCAATCGCGAACAATTCGAGATTAACGACGACCGTTCTCTTAACGAAATCATAGAAGAACTTATCCAAAACGACTTTATTCCTTCATTCTGCACGGCTTGCTACCGTATTGGCCGAACAGGCGAACATTTCATGGAATTTAGCGTTCCTGGCTTTATCAAGAGATTTTGTACCCCCAACGCTATATTGACACTTTCTGAATATTTAGTAGATTATGCCCCTGAAGAAACTGCCCAAAAGGGCTGGAAAGCCATTGAAGAAAATCTCGATCAATTAGGAAATACAGCCAATACTCAGGAAATACGTCGCCGAATCGAAAGAATTAAGCAGGGCGAAAGAGACTTGTATTTTTAAAATTTCATAATACAACCTACTTGAGAATAAAATTAGTCTTTCGACTTCACTATAAGTATTTCATTAAAAATATTTTATATTAAATTCGAAAATTTTTCATAGATGAAAGAAATCAGAATCATTGGAATTTTAATTACTGATAGAATAAAAGAAGCGGGTCAAACCCAAAGAGTACTTTCTAATTTTGCTCATGTAATTAAATCGCGTTTAGGCTTTCATGAGGTAACGGAAGCTGTTTGCTCAAGAATGGGAATAATTATGCTTCAACTTGGCGGCTCCGTCGAAGAGCAAGATAAACTCGAAAATGCCTTGAATCAGATCAGAGGCATTGAAGTCAGGCGAATGCAATTTGAGATATAATATATCTCTCTTATTCTTTTTTCTGAGCTTTCAGCATCCTAAATTTTTCATTGAAATCTTTTTTTAATGCGACATTATGATAATGATGTGAAGAGAAAGTTGCTTTCACCTCAGCCGAAAATCTTTCATTTATTTCAACATAAATCCAGCCGTCCTTTTTCAAGAATTTTCGTCCAAATGTGGCGATGCTTCGGTAAAAAACAAGAGGGTCATCGTCGTTTACAAATAATGCTTCATGAGGTTCATATCTTAGAATGTTTGGATGCATAGCTAATTTTTCAGAAGAGGTTATATAAGGAGGATTCGAAACTATAATATCGAACGAATCGAATTCTATAGATGTTTTAATTTGATGAATATCGTGGAGTACAAAGTGAATGACCACTTCATTTTCTAAAGCATTTTCGCGAGCATACTCGAGTGCAGTTTCTGAAATATCTGTGGCTGTAATATTGGCAGTTTTCAATTCTTTGGCCAATGCAATGGCAATGCAACCGCTTCCTGTGCCCACATCAAGAATACTTAAATAGGACTTATCAGAAAAATCTTCTATAATCCATTCAATTAATTCTTCGGTTTCAGGTCTTGGAATAAGCACACCAGGCCCAACTTTTAGACGCAAGTTTCTAAAGTTTGCATTTCCCAAAACATATTGTACGGGTTGATGGTTCATCAAATCCTTAAAAGCAAAATGAATTTTTAGGATTTCAGATTCGCTCAGTCGTAAGTCGGGTTCGGTAAAAAATTTTATACGGTCTATACCTAAAATTTCTTGCATCACTAAGCGTGCTATAGCTGCAGCCTCTTCGGGCGAATAAATCGAAGAGAGTTGCTGGCTATAATGTTTGTAAATATCGTATGCCCTGTTATTACTTATTTCAAGTGTCATAGAACAAAATTATGAAGTTTTGAAAATGCTTTTGGCAAATAATTCAAACCAAATTCCACTGATTGTGAAAAATGGTCGAATAATAAGGGAATAAATGTAACAACTGGGACGATATTTCGTCATAAATGAAAATGAAAAATCTAAAATTTAAATCACCTAATATGAAAAACAGAGAACATGTCTTTTATTGCGCATTTAGCTTGATAGTTATGATTTCAGCCTTATCGGGCACTATTTTAAAAGCTGCCGAAATCACAACTATAGATAAAGTGATTACCATAACAAGAGAATTACCATCTTTTTATGGAGTAGAGGCTGGAGGAATTTTTAATGTCATTATAAACATAGGTCAGTTTCAGGAGGTAAAAATAGAAGTAGATGAAAATCAGGTAGAAAATGTGATTACTGAGGTAGTCAATGATATTTTGTATATTAAAGGGGATAAACTTAAAAATTCTGCTGTGAATGTATATATTACCATTCCTGAACTAAGATATCTCAAAGCAAGTGGTGCTGTTACTTTTAAAGTAAATGGGATGAACAGAGTAAAGGAAATGAAACTCATAGCAAGTGGTGCAGCCAATGTTGACATGAATGGGGAGATAGATCATTTTCTTACAGATATATCTGGAGCGGCCGATGTAAAAGTGAATGGGAAGGCTGTATGGCACAAATCGGAATTAAGTGGGGCTGGAAGTTTGAAAGCTTCGGAGCTGGAGACAGATACTTTAATTATATTTTTGAGTGGAGCAGCCGAAGCTATTGTCAATGTGAAAGATATGGCTGTTGTTGAGCAAAGTGGTGCTGCACATATCAAATATACCCAAAAACCTCCTGTTTTGACTAATGTTGTTCCTCCTTCCGCACAAACTAAGATCGACTCTAACAATAACGGAATAGTAAATTTGGGAGGAGACTCAGTAGTTGTTGATTTAGGTAAAGTAAAAATCAAGGTAGATGAAGATGAAGGTGTAAGTACAATCAAGATAGGAAAGCAAGAATTAATTGTGGATGAAGATGGCAATGTGCATTTGAAAAAAGAAAAGAAGCCTCATCGTTTTGAAGGGCATTGGGGAGGATTCGATTTGAGTTTAAACGGATATCTCAATAGTGACTGGAATATGGATTTTGGTGGTGCTAATCGTTATCTCGACTTGAATATGCCAAAATCTGTAGGTGTACATCTCAATGCTTACGAGCAAAATATAAAAATTTCGCACTCGGGTAATTTTGGTTTTATTACAGGATTAGGTATAGAATGGCATAATTACCGTTTCGATCAAGGAGTTTATCTTGATGAGAAAGCCCATGAATTGAATGGTTATTTGGTTGATGGTGTAAGAATCAAGAAGAACAAATTAATGATCAGATATCTTACAGTGCCAGTATTGTTTGAGTTCCAGCACGATGGAGATTCTAAGCTCGAATCTTATCATTTTACTGCAGGTTTATTACTTGGGGCACGCATAGGTTCACACACTAAGACCGTATATGCTGAACAGTTAAAAGAATATCAATTGATTGATCCTGCTACTGGTGAGATTTGGAAAACCATGATTTCTCCGCGTCAAGAAACTGAAAAGGTTCATGACGATTTTAATCTCAATCCATTTAAAGCCGATGTAATGGTAAGGGTGGGTTGGGGTTATATCAATTTATTTGGGACTTACAGCCTAACGACTTTGTTTCGTAATAATCGTGGGCCGGAGCTATATCCATTTTCAGTGGGCCTGACTTTGATTGGTTGGTGATTTGCGTTCGGTTTATGGCTGCCCCCGGAACGGGGGCAGCCATATCTTCAATCCTTTATTAAAAAATACGCTCGTGGGTCTGTTGAGACCCATATTTTTTATAATTTTACAATTTGTTTTTCCGTTAAAAAAAATTTAAAACTCATTCTATGTCAGGTCATAACAAATGGTCAACCATCAAAAGAAAGAAAGGAGCGCTCGATACAAAGCGTTCAAAGATGTTTTCGAAAATCATCAAAGAAATTACAGTAGCCGTTAAAGAAGGCGGCTCAGATCCAGATTCTAATCCCAGACTTCGTCTTGCAATTGCCAATGCCAAAGGCGTCAGTATGCCTAAAGAAAATATCCTTAGAGCTATCAACAAAGGCACAGAAAAAGAAACTGCTAATTTTCTGGAAACTACCTATGAAGGCTACATCAGTGGTGTCGCTATTTTTGTGGAATGCACTACTGACAATGTTCAGCGCACTGTTTCTAATGTTCGTAGCATTTTTAATAAATTTGGAGGGAGTCTGGGCGTAAACGGTTCTTTAGCTCATATTTTTGAACGTAAAGGCATCTTCACCATCCCATTATCCCAAATTAAAAATATGGAAGAATTCGAACTCGAGGTAATAGATGCAGGAGCTGAAGATATTGATGTAGACGAAGAAAATGGCATAATAACTATTAATACTGCCATGGAAGACTTTGGTCCTATGATTAAAAAACTGGAAGCTTTACACATAGAACCAGAAAATGCTCAATTGCAACGTATCCCTGTTTCAACTATAGAGGTTGATGTTGAAACTGCAAAAAAAATATTGAGAGTGATCGACTTGTTCGAAGAAGACGATGATGTTCAGAATATTTATCACAATATGAGCCTCACCGACGAAATTATGGCTTCTCTCGAGTCGTAATTCACTTTCGATTCATGTAAAAATTTAGTCTCAGGATGATAATTTTAGATTATTTTCCCTCCATACCAGAGGTTAACCAATCATAAATATATCTCTCAATACAGGTTTTATTCCTGAAATAAAAAATTCCACAGCGATTACCATTACAATCAAGCCCATGAGTTTCATAAGCACTTTATTGCCGGTTTCACCTATCATTTTAGTTAAACGGCCAGCGCTTACCAATAAAATATAAGCTATCAGAAGTACAAGAAAAATCGAAATAAACAGTACAAATTTTGCGCTGATAGTGTGAGAATCTTCCATTAAAACAATACTATTGGTAATAGAGCCTGGACCGGCAAGTATGGGAATTCCCAAAGGAGTAACTGCGACATCTTCTGCATACTGCTTAACATCTTTTTTCTTAATTTTGAGACGACTAATACGAGCATTGAGCATATCATAGCCCATAATAAAGAAAATAATACCGCCTACTATTCTAAACCCATTGACTGAAATATTGAAAAAACGAAATAGTAATTGACCCGTTAAGGCAAAAACCACCAAAACGATAAAGGCGGTGATGCAGGCGTTGCGTGCAGTTTTATGTCTTTCTTGATCGCTTAGGCTCTGTGTCATGGTCATAAAAACGGGCATAGCGCCTAAAGGATTAATGAGGGTAAAAAAGGATGTAAAATAGAGGATAAAAAGAGTGAAAGTTTCATGCATATTTCAACACTATATTAAGAATGCCCCAAAGCTTCTTCTTCGTCCTGGAAAGAGGTCCACTGATAATTGTATAAACCTTTCAATAATCGTTGTTGTTTTTCTTCGGGGCTTAATTTTTCGTAAGCTGCTTTTTCTGCTTCTAATTTTCGGCGTTTTTCTTCTTCAATTTGATGAATTTTTGCCATATAAATTTGCTCTGCTCTATTTTTCAAAAAGTCGTTAGCCACGTTTGGGAAAAGTTCGAGCAATAATTCTTCTTTTTCAGTATTGGCCAATTTAATCCCTCCATATTCTTCGAAAACGGAGTTGGGTTGTTTTTTATAGAATCGAAAATCATAAGGTGTTTCTTCTCTAACACCGGTAATCTTATATCTGAATTCAGGGTTGATGGGATAAGGGGTTTTCCCATATATGCCTTTTACCAAGTTGACAAACTGTATTGAGCGAGTTGTATACATAGGCTGGCCTTTAGTTTCATCGAGAGCACAATTGACGGCTTGTGATCCAATAATCTGGCTAGTAGGAGTTACTAAAGGTGGTAATCCAGCATCTAATCTAACTTCGGGAATTAATTCCAATGTACGTGGTAAAAGATTTTCGAGTTTTACCTGTTTTAATTGGGATAACATATTCGTGTACATCCCGCCAGGAATTTCTGCTTCTTTTATTTTATCATCGGGAGGAGGCAGTTGGAAATAATCTTCAATAGCATGGCAATAATCGATAAGTTCGTCCTGTCTTTTATTCTGAGCTGCCTCTATGGCCTTATCGAAAAGATTATGAATCTCGAGCGGTATATCATCCGTAGCAATATGGAAAGGACGTGGTAGGTAAGAAACTGTGTCGTAAGGTGAAAGTGATTTTCTAATTTCTCCGAGTTTTTGGTTGATATCGCCAATAGCTTTTAAATTGAGGTTAGTTTCAATGCCCAGCTTATTACAGAAGATTTGAATGATTTCGAAGGCAGGTGCGCCAGGGCCTCCGGCAAAATTCAAAATGGAAGTGTCAAGAATATCAACTTCGGCCAAAAGAGCCATAAGTGCCGAAGCTAACCCATAACCAGGAGTGCAGTGAGTGTGAAAATCTACCGGAATGGAAAGTTCTTTTTTTAAGCGGCTGATGAGTCGATAAGTTCTAAGAGGGGTAATCAAGCCAGCCATATCTTTTATAGTAAGCATATCGGCTCCCATTACTTCGAGTTGCTTGGCACAATTGACAAAATATTCATCCGTAAAAATGCGATTGGGCAAAGATTTGCCGTGCAAGAAGGCTTTTACTCGAGTGCGAGTCGAAAATTTTGGGTCTACCGTATAGCATACAGCCGCATCCACCGTTGCACCATATTTTTTTAAAAATTGAACAGAAGATTTAATGTTATCCGTGTCATTTAAGGCATCGAAAACTCTCATAATTTGTATCCCCGATTCAACGGCATTTCGTAAAAATCCTTCGATGACTTCGTCAGGATAAGGATTGTAACCAAAAAGATTTCTTCCTCTCGATAAGGCAGTGAGTTTGGATGCGTTTCCAATAGTCTTGCTTATTTTCTCGAGCCTTTCCCATGGATCTTCCTTCAAATAACGCATCATCGAATCAGGAACTGCTCCTCCCCAAACCTCCATCGCATAGAACCCCCCCTCTTTGTATAAAGGAAGTACTTTGTCTATTTGTTCTTGTGACATCCGTGTGGCAAATAACGACTGCTGCCCATCACGCAAGGTTAAATCCCTGATTAAAATTTTTCCCCCCTTCATAAAATATTATATTTCTGATCTACAATATATTAAATTGAAAATGGCTGATTTATTTGCGTCTTCAAAGGTAGAGGGATTTCCTTCAATAAAAGAAGAGTTGTTAATTAATTAACAAATAATTTTTTGCAATATATCTAAAGTTGCGAGAATAATTTTGAATTGTTAGGCTGAAAGCATTACTCCCCACAAAACCTTCGTCTTGGCAATGATCCTTGGTAGAAAATTTGTTGCCACCGAGGCTTCGGCAATTCTTTCACATTACTGCTTTGGCAATGGCTACACATTGTATTGCATTCAGTCATACAAAGAAAGCCAGCCTTGACAGGCTGGCTTTAAGTAATACAGTTTAACTTTTTATCAAAGTTTAAGAAGGCGTTTTATTTCAGAAAGAAGTTTTTGAGGTTGAACAGGTTTTTCGAGGTAGGAATCTACTGGAAGCCATTTAGGGTCGTTAGCCATTTCTTTGAGGTTGAGGCCTGTAACCGAATCTACACTAGTTAACATTATGATGGGGATATCTTTCAATAGAGGGTCTTTGCGCATTTCACGTGCCATTTCAAACCCTTCCTGATCGGTAGTCATCATCACGTCGAGTATAGCTAAATCGGGTTTCTCTGCCTTGGCTCTTTCGAAACCTGCAAGCTTGTCACCAGCTGTAACCACTTGAAAACCTTCCTTTTCCAAAAAAGCTTTCTGTATGAATACAAAGTCTATATCATCATCTACCAGCAATATCTTAATGTCTTTCATGATAACTAAAATTTATATGTTTCTTATTAAAAAAAGATAATACGCATTTTCGACAAATCCGAAGAATTTCTGAAGTTTAAGCATTATTCATATTCAGATTAGTAGCGTTTACGAGGAACATAATGCGTATGTAATAATTCATGTGAAGTATGGCTAAGCGGTTCGCCTAAGAATTCCTGATAAATTTGTAGGACTTCAGGATTTTCGTGTGATTTTCGAATAGGCAGATTTTCATCTTCTGCATAAATGGCCTCGGCGCGTTTTTTTCTGATTTCCAAATTAGTTGGAATAGGCTGGCCGCCTCCACCCAAACATCCACCTGGGCAAGCCATAATTTCTACAAAATGATACTGTACCTTACCATCACGGATGGCAGTCATTAATCTTTTTGCATTGGCCAATCCGTGCGCAATAGCTACTTTTAGAGTAACACCTTCGAGAAAACTCCATTCGGGCTTGACGTTTTCAATTTTCACTTCAGCTTCCTTAATGCCTTCCATACCTCTTACGGGAGTAATATTTAGATTACCAAATGGAACCTCGCGGCCAGTAACAATCTCATAGGCTGTACGTAAAGCTGCTTCCATCACACCTCCAGTAGCACCGAAAATAACCCCTGCCCCAGATGACTCACCCATAAAACGATCATAATCTTCGTCATCGAGCTTCATGAATTCTATCCCGGCTTGTTTTATCATGATAGCTAGTTCGCGGGTGGTAAGGACATAATCCACATCTTGGAAGCCACTATCGCGCATTTCTGGCCGTGTAGCTTCAAATTTCTTTGCCGTACAAGGCATTATAGAAACCGATACTATATCTTTGGGATTAATACCCTTCTTTTGTGCATAATAAGTTTTAGCTAATGCACCAAACATTTGCTGAGGTGACTTGCATGTAGAAAGATGCGGCAAAAGTTCGGGAAAAGTATGTTCAATAAATTTTATCCATCCAGGCGAACATGAGGTAAACATGGGCAAAGCCGCCGAAGTATCTTTATCGACCAAAACTTTTTTCAAACGAGTAAGTAACTCCGTTCCTTCTTCCATGATGGTTAAGTCGGCGGTAAAATCAGTATCAAGCACCGAATCGAATCCCAATCTGCGAAGAGCTGTGACCAATTTACCTGTAACGCGCGCTCCTGGGTCGTAACCCAATTCTTCTCCTAAGGCCACACGAACTGCAGGAGCAGTTTGAACTACTACATGTTTAGTGGGATCATAGATTGCATTCCATACCTCGTCAATATAATTACGTTCTGTGAGAGCTCCCGTAGGACAACGGTTGATGCATTGCCCGCAATTAGTACAAACCACCTCATGCATAGGACGATCATAAAAGCTCGAGATTTTCATTCCTGCTCCTTTATAGGCAGCCGATAATGCACTTACTGCCTGTAACTCAGAACATGTGCGTACGCAGCGCTGACAACGGATGCACTTGCTATCATCCTTGATGAGCGAAGGCGAAGATTGATCGATAGTATAATGCTTCGAAGGAACCAAATCAATGTATATCTGATTGCCAGTGCGATACTCATTCGACAGATCCTGAAGTTCACAGTTCCCATTTTTATAACACTTTGTACAGTCAGCATTATGCTCGGATAATAAAAGTTCGATAATAGTTTTCCGAGCTTGCATCACCATCATGCTATTGGTTAAGATTTGCATGTTTTCTCTAACTGGTGTGGCACAAGCTGCCTGAAGGGTACGGTTGCCAATTTGTTCAACTACGCAAACACGACAATTACCAGCAACACAAAGATCATCGTGATTGCAAAGGGTAGGAATACGAATACTCAACTTGCGTGCAGCTTCTAAAATGGTGGAACCTTCTTCCACACTTACTGGTATATTATTAATCGTCAGATTTATCATATTTGCCATAATATATTCTTTTTAAAGTTTTTAATAAACGATTTCTTCTCTAAAATTGTCGACTATAGATACGAAGGCATTGCCCACAGATTGACCCAAGCCACATTTTGCTGCCACCTTCATTACTTTTGCAAGTTTTACGAGTTCGTCGAGGTATGAGGGTGGGCGCTTCTTACTCTTTACAGCTTCTATCCCTTTGAGCAATTGTTGACAGCCAACCCTGCATGGAGTGCATTGCCCGCAAGATTCTTCTTCGAAAAATTCGAGATAATTATGCAATACATGATACATAGAACGGCTGCTGTTAAAAATTTTCATTGAACCGCCTGTTGGTATTCCTTCGAAACCAATGATGGTTTGATTGAATTTTTTACGTGGCACACAAAAACCTGATGCTCCGCCTACTTGAACAGCTTTTGTATCACCATCTCCAAATTCTTCCACAAAGTCGCTAAGCAGCATTCCCAATTCCAGCTCATATATGCCTTCTTTGGAACAGTCGCCACTCACCGAGAATAACTTGAAACCTCTCGAACTATCAGTACCGAATCTCTTATATTCTTCGGCACCTATAGCCATAATAATAGAACAATTAACGAAGGTTTCTACATTATTAACTACGGTAGGTTTATTCAAATAACCTTCAGTAACTGGAAAAGGAGGTTTATTACGAGGTTCTCCGCGGCGTCCTTCCATCGAATCGATTAAGGCGGTTTCTTCACCACAAACATAGGCCCCACTTCCATAACGAATATTCAAAGTGAAATCGAGCCCAAGTTTCTTAAACTCCTCATTCATCTCGGCCATAATCGTCTTTAATTTCGGAGCAAGGAATTTATATTCGGCGCGCAAATACAGAAATCCTTCCTTTGCCCCAATAACATAGCCACACAAAGCCATTCCTGTAAAAACTCTGCGAGGAACTCGGTCGAGAATTTCTCTATCTTTGAAAGTACCTGGCTCGCCTTCATCAGCATTGCAAATGACGTATTTTATATCTCCAGGTGCTTCCTTAGCAAGTTTCCATTTCAATCCGGTCAAAAATCCTGCTCCTCCCCTACCTTTCAAACCAGAATCTATCAATTCGAGAACAATCTCATCACGATCGCGTTGCAAGGATTTTTTCAAAGTGTCCATACAAGTATTATCGGGCCGAAAAATATAATCAACACGTGTCAATTTCTTGGTTTCCATATCGTATTAAGTTTTCTTGTCAAAAAAATTTCAGATTTACTTGTTCATATAACTTTCTATAATTTCAATAGCTTTCCCGGGTGTTAATTCGGTATAAACTTCATCATTAATAAGCATGGTCGGACCCTTGTGACACCATCCAAGGCAATTGGTAGTTTTCAAGGTAAATTTCTTATCGGCTGTTGTTTGACCTACTTTGATTTTCAACGTATTTTCAATTGCCTGCAAAACATCTTCCTTACCTTTCATATCGCATACTATGGTTTTGCATAGCCGTATTACAAATTTCCCGACTTCCTCCGTTTCTATGAATGAATAAAA
The DNA here is from genome assembly GCA_002418865.1 of Bacteroidales bacterium UBA5762. Classification (GTDB taxonomy): domain Bacteria; phylum Bacteroidota; class Bacteroidia; order Bacteroidales; family TTA-H9; genus TTA-H9. The sequence continues at coordinate 28,247 of DIEY01000002.1, forward strand.
GGAAGCCGTTCCATAAACTTCAGCAGCCGATAAATCGAGTTCTCTTGCTACATTCACCATGGCTTCATCGTTAACATAACGCCTTTCATCTATCAATTCTTGTAAAATCGGCATAAGAGCTTCGCGGTTTCGGCCGTATTTTTCGGCTAATTCCTTTACACGCATTTCTGTATTTGCCATTTATCCTCCTTATTTTAAATGAGTTATCACTAAATTTCAATTATTTAAGTTTCCACGAAAAAACCTATTGTTAGCGTACTAACAATAGGTCGGCAAAATTATTGTTTTTCTAATTAAAAGAAAATATTTTTAGTAAGGCGGACAGGATTTAAAAACATTCTAAATAAGATGAACGCATTATCAACTCCTTATATCTGTTTAAGATTTTTTTGAAATACGTAAACTAAACCTCCTCCCTAAAATGATCCATTGCAAATTTTACTCAACTAAGTGAGGATGAGCGTATTTAAAAACATCTCACTTTGTGATACCAAGAGCCATTAATGCTTCTGTATAGCGTTTCTCAACTTCCTGCCAATTGACAAGGTTCCAAAAGTTCTGAACATAATCAGCACGTCGGTTTTGATAATTCAGGTAATAGGCATGTTCCCAAACATCGAGGCAAAAAATTGGAATACCCCTTTTTTCAACTATGGGCATTAAAGGATTATCCTGATTGGGTGTGGACGATACAAACAAGTGACCAGTTTCATCAACCGATAACCAAGCCCAACCGCTACCAAAACGATCGAGTGCAGCCTTCGAAAATTCTGACTTGAACGCATCAAAACTTCCAAAAGCGTCCTGAATAGCTTTTTGCAATATCTCAGACGGCAAACCCCCACCCTGAGGCTTCATTATTTCCCAAAAAAGATAATGATTGTAAAAACCACCTCCATTATTCCGGACTGCCACAGGGTATTTATCCACTTCAACAAAAATTCTCAACAAAGAAAGCGATTCAAAAGCTTGGCCCTTTGCGGCTTTGTTCATATTGCTGGTATAGGTTGCATGATGCTTGGAATAATGAATTTCCATAGTTCGAGCATCAATATAAGGCTCAAGTGCATTGTAGGCATAAGGTAATGGCTTTTGATTGCTCATGGCCGTTAGCTGTGCATCACTTAATTTTTTAACAATAGCTGACCAATCGGCAGCTGAAACATTTAACATAAAAGCTCCTAAGAAAAAGAGCATGGCGAAAGAAAGCTTTGTGAATTTTTTCATAATGTTACCTCATTTAGTAAATTAAACCCTTATCTAACAAAGGAATCGACAAGTTTGTTCGAAAAAAGAGATGAGAATCAAACAATAGAAGAAATTACAAAATTTCTTTAAGCACTAAAATATAAATTAAAGCATATTTTCAAAAGCTATGCAACAAACTAAAAGGAGAAGATGTCTTTTTGATAATTTAATTTTGAATTTCGGTGGATACAAGAGAAAACTTTTTATTTTTGGGGAGAAAAAATTTTACTTACTTCTGGCACATATAATTAGTATATAATGATATAGTGTTGAATGAATTACTGAAATTTTTATTGAATTGTTTCAAAAACCAAAACCATGATAACCAAAGGAATAGAGTTATTAATTAAGAAATTTTCAATAATTACTATTGCAGCATTTTATTTTGCATTTAGTCTTTTGCCTTTAAGACTTCAAGCACAATGTCCACCTATTGTAACACCTCAGCCAGCACCAGGAGTTATAATTAACGGGAATAATGTTAAATTTTGTGCGGGTGATTCAGTTATTCTTTCATCGAGTCCTTCAGCCACAAGTGGATATTCATGGTATCACAATGGAACATTAATTCCCGATTCGACAAGAAGTATATTTACGGCAAAAGTAGCTGGTACTTATAAGGCAAAAGCCCCTGGTTGCAGTAATTATTCGAATACTATTTCTCTTACCGTTAATCCTTTACCTACTGCATATATTACCAGTATGCCCACTCCTCCCATTTGCAGCGGAACACCTATCACTTTTTACCTACATACGAATGCACCTGAGTATTACTGGCTACCACCAGTGCCAACAGTTCTTATGACAGAGGATACAATCACGCTTACCTTGTTCTCATCAACAACCCTCAAAGCCGTAGCTGTTTCCAATACCACGCCGCAATGTTCATATTTTACAAGTTATTGGGTTCGTGTTGATTTTCCAATTAGTGGAGGCATAATTGCTTCAGATCAAACAATTTGTTCTGGTACAGTGCCAGAACCATTTACCAATGTAGAATACCCTTCAGGAGGCAACGGAACATATACATATAAATGGGCTATGAGCAATTCAGGCCCTTCAGGGCCTTGGAACTTCATACCTGGAGCCAATGACAGCATATACGCACATCCTACACCTTTAACTCAAACAACATGGTTTGTACGTTTCGCTGAAAGCCCTCCCTGTTCAGAAGGGATAAGCAATCCTGTGATGGTTACTGTTAATCCTATTCCAGAGGTTCTTTCAGCCACTGATGCTGAGATATGTTCTGGAAACATCTTCTCTTTATTTCCTGTAACTAATGATCCAGGAGCTACGACATCTTATACATCAGTAGTAAGTTCAGGTACAGTTGTAGGGAATACCCCAACAGGAAACGGACCAATAAATGATATTCTAACAATTCCTGAAGGAATAACGACTTCTGGTATAGTAACTTATACTATTACGCCCACTGGGTCTGCTCCAACATTTTGCGTGGGAACACCCGTAGAAGTTGACGCTACAGTTTATCCCCTTCCTCAAATTACCAATCCGCCCTTAGAACAAACCATTTGTGCCGGCGAAGCCACTTCCCCCATCAATCTAACTTTCAACATTGCTGGTTCAAGCGCTGTCTGGAGTGCTACTACAGTTCCTTATGGAATATCTTTGACACCATCCTCTGGCTCGGGAACAAGTATACCAGCCATTACTATTTACAGCATAAATATTGATCCTGTTGATGTCATTTTCACCATTACTCCTTCTGGTCCCAATCCACAGAACTGTCCTGGACCTTCGACTACTTTTACGGTTACGGTAGATCCTTCTCCCACAGTAACAAATAGTCCATTATCTCAAGAAATCTGTTCTGGAGCAACTACTGAGCCCGTAACTCTTATACCAAATGTTCCTGGCATCAACTTTACATGGACAGCAACACCTGATCCTTCTACGCTTACAGGATATGAACCTAGTGGCACGAATATCATTCCAGCTCAAACAATAATAAATCCTGAAAATGAGGCTGGAACTGTAACCTATCACATCATTCCAAGTGGAGTACTGGGAAGTTGCGCAGCTTCTCCCAGAGATTATATCATTACTGTATATCCTGTGCCAGAAATTAACAGTACCTTAACTAGTGAAATTTGTAGCGATAATTTGTTCGAATACACAATGACAAGTGATGTACTCAACAGTACGTTTACTTGGAATCGCCCAGCTATACCCGGAATTACTCCTACTAGTGCGTCAGGTATGAGTCCTGTTATTTATGAAGTCCTAGATAACTCTACTGATTCAAGTATAAATGTAATCTATAATCTTACGGCAATTGGTCCTGCTCCTTTATTTTGTGTCAGTCTACCTACTCAGCTTCAGCTACTTGTACGACCTCTACCTATCGTTTCCGCTGGCAATGATACAGTCATCCATTATGGCACTGCAACTCAGTTAAAGGGCAATGGAACGGGAGAGTCACCATTACTTCCTCCTCAATGGACACCCACCGATAAAATTAATGGAGTTTCGAATCAATGGGTCGTCAATACCACAAATTTATATACTGATACTGAATTTACTTTGAGTGTAGAAGATGACAAAGGATGCGAAAACTTTGATAACAAATGGGTTTATCTTACTGGAACTGCACTTGCTGTTGATCCTTCAGCATTAAATAATCCCATTTGTGAAGGTAGCAGTACTCTTCTTGATGCGAATGCTTCAGGTGGGTCTGAGAATTATACTTATTTATGGAATCCTCCAGATTATCTCGATGATCCGACTATTGCCACTCCAACTGCCTCGCCTCCTACTTCAATTACTTATACAGTAACTGTGAATGATGGATACAATACAGCAAATGGCACAATAAACTTGATGGTCATACCAACTCCGACTGCATTCAATGTAAATGGAGGCGGAGCCTATTGTGCCGGTGGCACAGGAGTAAGTATTCAATTAGATGGTTCAACTATGGGGGTGAACTACACTTTAGTTCATCAAAACTCAATAGGTGAAATAGATACACTTTATGAAACCACTCAGACGGGTACGGGTGGAATTTTATTCTGGAACAATCAAACTCAGGCAGGAACATATACAATAATTGCCAGTGCCTCAGGATGTCCAGCACAAAACATGAATGGACAGGCAGAAATTATTATTAATCCATTACCTATTCCGTTTACTGTAACAGGTGGAGGTTCTTACGCTCTTGGAGGCCCTGGGGTTCCTGTCGGATTATCCGGCTCAGAAGTCAATTTCCATTATTATCTCATTAATCAAACTACAGGGATAGAAATTGGTCCTATTATAGGCAGCGGAAGTGCTATCAGCTTTGGAAATCAGACCGAAGAAGGAACCTATGTAGTAAGGGGAGTGAATCCTATAACTTTATGTGAAGGGATGATGGCTGGAAGCATTGAGGTAATTATTAATCCTGTACCAACCGTATTCTATCTTACAGGAGGAGGAGAGGGTTGTGAGAATACGCCAGGTGTCGAAATAGGGCTTAGTGGAAGTGAAATTGGCATTGATTATTATTTATATAATGGGTCTGTTATCGATACAATTTTATCAGGCACCAATGCAGCTTTAAACTTTGGGCCTAAATTAGAAGGAACTTATACCTGCATAGGGATAAACCCAACTAATGGTGCAAGCATTCCTATGTTAGGTGTTGCACAAGTGACAATTCATCCTTTGCCTACCTCATTTTCTATAGTTCCTTCAGGGATACAGTGCCCTAATATAGAAATCAGATTAAATGGAAGTGAATTAGGAGTTAGTTACACACTTTGGCATAATGGGACAATGGGTCCCACCATTGCTGGTACTGGTCTGCCTGGATTTATTAGCTTTGGGATTCAAACCGAACCAGGAATCTATAAAGTTGAAGCTGTAAATAATACTACAGGCTGTTCTGCCTGGATGCTGGGCTCGGTAATCATTCAAACCCCTCCTGCTATATATAATGTTATTCCAGCTGGAATTCTATGCGCAAATATGGAAGTAATGCTAGACCATTCCGATACAGGAATTATGTATCAATTACGTCTATTCGATACGATTAACATAGGTTCAGCTTTACCTGGAATTAACGACACCTTGAATTTTGGGTTACAATCTATTCCTGGTATTTACCGTGTTTACGCCTACAATCCAACCTCTCTTTGTGGTACATGGATGAACAATTCGGCTTATTTAGATAGTATTCCTGAGATTTTCAGTATATCACCCATAGGAGATACTTGCGGAAGCATTCAAATAGGTTTAAATGGAAGTCAACCTAACTTTACTTATTATCTTTATAGAAATAATTTGGAACCTCCTATTGATTCAGCCAATGGAAATGGAGCAGCCATTTCATTCGGAACTTATTATACATCGGGAATATATACTGTAAAAGCTTTAGATGAAAATCATTACTGCTTCACCGAAATGTATGGTTCGCTACAATTGTTCCAAACGCCTTATCTCTTCGATCTTTCCCCCGTGGGAAATCTTTGCCCGGGAACAATACTCACATTAAATGGTTCAGAAATAGGCATAGAATATCAACTCATAAAAGATGATTCTATTTATATTGGGGCACCAATTTCAGGAACTGGTGGTTCTATTACTTTTGGCCCAATAAATACTCCAGGCAATTATAAGGTCATAGCAAATAATCCTTACACTTCTTGTTCCGTGGTTATGAATGGAATTGCTATAATTAATCCACAGCCTACAATTTATACATTATCTCCTGTTGGAGAACAATGCTCTGGTACAGAGATTATACTTAATAATTCAGATGTAGGAGTATATTATCATCTCAATATTGATCCACCCCACCCCAGTTTCCCTAAAATTTTAGCTGGTACAGGAAGTCAAATAAATTTTGGAGTTCAAAATATAGAGGGGACTTATACTATTACTGCTTTTGGAAATTACGGTTGCACTAGCCTAATGCAAGGCAGCACTACCATTCACGCTCGGCCTTTAGCTTATAACCTTATTCCACAAGGGCCCAACTGCATACCGGTGGTTATAGGGCTTGATAATAGTCAACCCGGCATCATTTATCATTTATACAATCAAGATGGTGAATTAATTCCTCCTGTTTCTATAATCGGAACTGGAAGTCCCATTTCTTTTGGATTGATCCATGATACAGGAACGTATATGATCCTTGCCATTGATCCTTTATCAGGTTGCGAGCAATGGATGAATGGACAATGTGTAATTCATACAGGCCCTATTGCATTTGCAGGCTCCGATGCATCAATTTGTGAAAACCAGACATTCTCCCCTATGGGAACTGCCATGAATTATTCGTCTTTATCATGGTCAACAAATGGGGATGGTGTTTTCGATAATCCTTATATTCTTAATACCACTTACACTCCTGGTTTTAATGATATTCTATTAGGAAATGTAAATTTAATTCTTAATGTAACAAATCTATCCTTGTGTCCAGGAGTTATTGCCAGAGATACTCTCATACTCCATATTCAGAAACTCCCACAACTGAATGCCGGGAATGATACAGCTATTTGTTTTGATGATCCTTTCTTCACCTATGCCGAGGCAAACTATTGTAGTTTAACATATTGGACCACTATGGGTATTGGAGATTTTTCAGATCCTTATTCCCTTGCCACCTCTTATAATTATTTTTATTTGAACCCCTTAGAAATTTCAACTCGGACCGATGAGTTAATTCTTATGGCAATGGGAGAAGGAAGCTGCATGGGGAACATCATTACTGATACATTTAACCTTACTATTTATGGACTGCCTTTTGCTGATGCGGGTCCTGATGGAGGTATTTGTACTGGAGAATCTTATTCTCTCAACGGAAGCGGAACTGGGTATAGCTCTATTATGTGGTCTTCAATATATAATGGAATTTTTAGTAATCCATTCATTCTCAACCCTATATATACTCCAAGTGCAAACGCTAGTGCAGCAGGAAGAGATACTATCATTCTTACCTTACATGGAGCCCCTGAATGTCCCGATAATTTTACTACTGATACTATGGTTTTAATTATTGCTCCCGTAGCTACAGTGAATGCAGGACCTGATATGGTTTCCTGCTACAATATACCAGTATCAATGAATGCAGTAGCCACAAATTATTCATCCTTGCAATGGTCAACTTCGGGCGATGGTGTTTTTAGCGATAATACTATCTTGAATCCAATATATTATCCAGGATCACTCGATTCAATGGCTGGATGTGTACATTTGACTTTGACAGCTTGGGGACTTTATGGGTGTTCAACACTAAGCACTCAAGACCAACTCACTGTTTGTTTTGACTTTGCCCCCCAAGTATTAGCTGGAAGCGATGGAGCAATATGCGAAAATTCTTCTTTTCTCACTTCATCAGCCTCCGCTAATAACGTTTCGAGTATTGAATGGACAACTTCAGGAGATGGTGTTTTTGCTGATCCTCATACTCTTATTACAACTTATTCTCCCGGCATTAATGATAAAATTAATGGATTTGCATATCTCATACTTACTGGCTTTGGCGTGAATACTTGTTCTATTTTGTCGGTTTCCGACTCGCTTTACCTCGATATCGATCCATTACCAACTATTAATGCTGGAAACGATACAATTATCTGTTCCAATCAAATTTCTATTTTACTTCATGGTAATGCCCAACATTATTCTAATCCTCAATGGACTGCAATATTTCCTGCAAATGGAACATTTACTTCTCCAAACAGCCTAATTACCAATTATTTAATTTCACCTTCCGATACAACTCAAAGCAATATCATACTCTCTTTTTCAGTAAACGGGGCAGCCGAATGTGCCAGTGAACTTGCCACCGACTTTGTTAACATTTCTATTGATCCTTTGCCTATTGCTCAGGCAGGTAGTGATGCAGAAATATGTGCAAGCGAAAGCTTTTTATTAAACGGTTTAGCTTTCCATTATAGTGAAATACAATGGCTTACAATGGGAGATGGGACATTTAGCGATCCTCATATTTTAAATCCCGTTTATATACCTGGATTCTTAGATATATCCTCTGAATCAGTAAAATTGATCCTAAAAGTAAAAGGTATAGGCACTTGTAATGATTATTTTACAAGCGATACTTTGACTTTGCTTATCCATCCGTTGCCAACCGCATTTATTTCGGGGAATAATTCAATTTGTCAGGGTGACTCTATCCCTATCTCAGTTCAACTCACCGGAACTCCTCCATGGACTATTACCTACACAGATGGGATTGAATCCTTCACCATTTCTGACATCTTTGACTCTCCTTATGCATGGTTTGTCAACCCCGAAGTAACTACTTTATATACCTTAACTGGAGTCAGCGATTCATTTTGCAGTGGTATTTCTTATACAGGTTCTGCTTTAATCACTCTCCTGCCAACACCAATACCTTTTGAAGTTACAGTAACTAACGGTGGGTACTATTGTCAAGGAGAAGATGGAGTAGAAATTGGACTCGATGGTTCAGAGTTAGGCATTATTTATAAATTGTTTTTAGGTCCTTTGCAGATTGGAGCACCCAAATTAGGAACTGGAGCACCAATTAGTTTTGGATTTGTAACCTTGCCTGGAACCTATCATGTAGAAGCCATGCATCCCGCCTCACTTTGTTCACGAATGATGAACAATACCGTCACAATAGCCATCCAACCTTTACCTAATATAAACTTCACGGCTGATACAGCATGTCCTCATACAACAACACATTTCACCCTTTCAGGAACAAATTTGGCTGATATTGCTTACTGCGAATGGAATTTTGGAGATGGAACATCAGCATTTTATTCTGGCCCTGCCAACGCAGAACATATCTACCCTGCCGCGGGGGTTTATTTAGCAACACTAACAGCCACTTCTATCAATGGTTGTCAAAAAACCGTTTCACATCTAGTAAAAGTTTATTCTTCGCCGATTGCTTTATTTTCATGGAGTACACCCACTTGCCAAAATCAAACTATCAACTTTAATAATTTCTCATTTACTACTTTACCTGATTATATCAATACCTGGATATGGGATTTTGGTGACGGAACACCCACTGTAACTGTCGTTTGGCCTGATAATCCTAATTTGAATCATAATTTCACAGGCTCTGGAATTTTCAATGTACAACTTAAGGTAGTTACTAATAATGGTTGTATGGATTCTGTTACGAACGCCGTTCACGTTTTCCCAGAACCCATAACCAATTTTTCATGGAGCAACAATTGTCAAAGTCAGCTTACGCAATTTAACGACCTTACACAAGCAGGTTACGGCTTAACTGTCATTGGATGGTCATGGGATTTTGGTGATCCTACCTCGGGAGCAGCTAACTATTCTAATTTACAAAATCCAACTCATCAATACAACAACCCAGGGACATTTAGCGTAACACTTACGGCGATGATAAGCAATGGTTGTACGTCTAATATAACAAAAACGATTCAGGTTCTTCCAAAGCCTATGGCTGATTTCTCGGCCAATCCAACTTGCTTAGATACCCTAATGCAGTTCAACGATTTATCTGTAATCGGAAGTGCTTCTATCGTCCAATGGAATTGGCTTTTTGGTGACGGAAATTCTTCTATTCTTCAAAATCCCTATCATCAATACAATACAGCAGGAAATTACAACGTTCAGTTATCTATAACCGATTCATTGGGCTGCAAGGATGATACCACTAAAACCGTTACCGTATTTCCCTTACCTGTAGCCGAATTTAGTTTTACAGAACCCAACTGTGCTGGCAGTTCTGTTAATTTCACGGATTACTCGTCTTCTACTGTTGGTTATATCACAACATGGGAATGGAATTTCGGCGATACCTCAACTCCTGTTGTCATTCATTTCCCGGCTTCTCCCAATGTTTCTCATATTTATAATGAAGCCGGAACCTATCAGGTAACCTTAACCGTAACCACTTCTATGGGCTGTCAAGCCTCCAAAATTCATAACGTCACAATAGATGCCAACCCAATTGCCAATTTTACTTTCCCAATTTATAATTGTCAAACATCCTCCATACAATTTTCTGATGCTTCTGTTACAAACGGGGGCTCTGCTATTGTATCTTGGGACTGGAATTTCGATGATCCAGGATCTGGTTTCAATAATAGCAGCACATTGCAAAATCCTGTACATGTTTTCTCTTCTCCTGGTATTTACAACGTAAGACTCATTATACATAATGCTATCAGTTGTACCGATACTTCAATTCAGCAAGTTACCATATACTCAAATCCTACAGCTGCCTTTACTGCTGACAGTGTTTGCTTAGGCTCTCCTACCCAATTTACAAATACTTCTATACCCAACAGCGGGATAATTACAGGCTATGATTGGGATTTTGGAGATGGTTCACCCCATTCGAATAATGCAAATCCTTCTCATACATATATGGCAGCGGGTATCTATTCAGTAACCTTAACTGTAACAACCGATTTGGGCTGTACATCCTCTGTTACTCAACCTGTGATGGTTTATGCACTTCCTTTGGCTTCATTTGTAGCTTCTACCCAAAATTGCACAGGAAGCGAAGTAAACTTCGATGATCAATCAACAGCCAGCAGCGGTTATATACAGCAATGGATTTGGAATTTTGGGGATGGATCCATGCCTGATACTATTGATTTTCCTAATTCACCGGATATAACTCATATCTATAATTCAGCGGGAATTTACAATGTCGAGCTTTCTGTAATTACTTCCACATCATGCTCATCATCTGTAATTCAGCCAGTGTCAATCCAAAACAATCCTCACGCCAATTTCTCGTATACGGCCAACTGTGAGGGATTGACAACGCAATTTACTGATGAAACTCAATTGAATGGAGGAGGCATGCTTATTTCCTGGTATTGGGATTTTGGTGATCCTGCTTCAGGAATCTACAACACATCCAACCTGCAGAATCCTGTTCATGTCTTTTCCTCGGCCGATACCTTTATGGTTTCTCTCATTGTTACCAATATCAATTTCTGTCAAGATACTATTATTAAACAAGTTGTTATCGCTCCAGCTCCTCTTGCCATGTTCACAGCTGACTCTGCCTGCTTAGGCTCACCCACCCATTTCACCGATCTCTCCATCCCCAATGCCTCTGCTATTGCTTCATGGCTCTGGAACTTCGGCGACGGCTCATTCTCTACTTTTCAGAATCCTATCCATACTTATTCCAACTGGGGATCTTACACCGTCTCTCTCTCTGTGACTAATTCCAACGGCTGCACGCACGATACTATTATGTATATTTTCGTCAATCCCCAACCTGTTCCTGCATTTAATTTCTCAGGAAATTGTGCTGGTCTGGTCACTTCTTTCTCCGACCTCTCTTCTTCCGCTGCTGGCTATATAAATTCATGGTTTTGGGAATTCGGCGATGGAACGTCCGATACTATCCAAAATCCTATTCATCTTTACACTGAAGGTGGTACCTTTATGGTTACGCTTACTATTACCAATTCTTTCGGCTGCCAACAAAGCATCACACAATCAGTCTCTATTTTCAATCCTCCTACTGCCAATTTCAATTTCTACTCCTCGTTCTGCCCCTCTGGTCAGGTAACCTTCCAAGATCTCTCTCAAGGAAATGGCTCTCCTATTACACAACGTCTGTGGAATTTCGGTAATGGCTTCTCTTCTACCGCAGCTAATCCCGTTTATACTTATCCTATCCCTGATTCGTGTTATCAGGTTACTCTTATCGTAAACAATTCCTTTGGCTGCTCCGATACAACCACAAATACTGTTTGCGTAAAACCCGGCTTCAGTTTTACCATAACTTCCCAAGCCGGTTGTGCAGGTATTCCTACTTCCTTCTCACCCGTCAATTTGGCACAAGGCGATACCCTCCTTTTTGTCCAATGGGATTTTGGTGACCCAGCTTCCGGCATATTCAACTATTCCAATCAGTATTACACTTCTCATACTTACTCAAATCCTGGCTATTATGTCGTAAAACTCAAGGCATGGAACTCAGATAACTGCATCGATTCTACTTATTACGAAATTAATATACTGCCTCCTCCTATAGCCAACTTTACCTGGCAGACCAATATACCTCATTGCGATACTACTGTCACCTTCAGCAATCTTACCACTTCTTATGGAGCAACTATAGATTCTTTAGTTTGGAACTTCGGAGACGGTATTATTATTAATCAGTCATTCCCATTTCCTCCAACTATTGAGCACAAATTCCCGGCTTATGGATTTTATGAGGTCAGCTTGACTGCTTTCGTAGAAAATGGATGCTCGCATACTATATCTAAAACCGTACAGGTAAAATGCCTCTCGGCCAACTTTGCCTTCGATACCACAGGTTGTCAAAATAAAAGTATTATTTTCAATGATCTTTCTTCTCCTTCCATTTCAGTAACTCATTGGCTATGGTTGTTTGGAGATGAAAAATATGAGGAATATTTTACATGGAAACCCTATACATCTCATGTTTACACCGAACCAGGTATTTATGAAATAAAACTCATAGTCGAAGGTATTGTGAATAGCATGCCGGTTCAGGATTCCATTACGAAGATCATTAAAATCATGGCTGCTCCAGTAGCCCAATTTACAGTTCAAAATTTATGTATTGGAGATACAGTGCATCTAACTGATCATTCTTATTCCTTAACCGATACCATTACACAATGGAGATGGTGGTTTGGTGATGGAGAATCATCAACTGACCAAAATCCAAATCATCTCTATCTTTACGACAGTACATTCAACATACAATTAGCCGTAAGCACAACATCAGGATGCAGCGATACAACCACACAGGCCATTCTACTTAAACCTAAGCCCAATATTGCCCTTTATCCTGATGGCGGACTTTTTTGTGGTGAAATTCATCCTATACAATTTAGAGATACCATTGAAAATTACTCGAAATATACATGGGTTTGGGGTGATGGAGACACATTAATTACCTCTACACCTTCTGCAACCCATGTTTATGAACAAGGAATCTATCAAATGATGCTCATTGTTAAAAATGAATATCAATGCCAAACGATTCAGCGAGCTGAAGTAGAGATTAAACCAAGTCCCATGGCTAAAGCCTCAGCTAATAAATATGAAGCTCCCATCAGCCAATCTCAGTTTATATTTAATGATGAGTCAGAAAGCACCACTAGCCCCATCATCCAATGGGAATGGTATTTGAATGATACTTTGTTGATTGGAAACACTCAAGTGCTGCCCTTCAACTTCATTGATCCTGAAGAAAATTTGCCGATAATAGATACAGGAATCTACAAAATAACTCTTTGGGTAGTTAACATGGAGGGTTGTACCGATAGCGCCAGCTTTAGTATAAAAATTAAAGATGAATTTCTGTTTAATATTCCTACTGCTTTTAGTCCGAACAATGATAATTTAAATAATACATTCAAACCTTTTATCAGCTTTATCCGACAAAACAATTATTCATTCAGGATCTTTAGCCGAAACGGAATGATGGTATTCGAAACTCATGACCCACACGAAGCATGGGATGGAACCTATAATGGCAAAATTTGTCCATCAGATGTTTATGTTTGGATTGTAGAATACGAAAAAGGAGATGGGCGGCATGAAATAAAGAAAGGAACTGTGACTCTGGTTAGATAAATTAGGCCATAATTCAATCGCATGATAAGGCAATTAGGAGAGTAGGGAATAATCCTTCCTATTCATCAAAAAAATCATTATTTCTAAATTTTTTTGAGACAACTCCTATCGTTGAGTCTTTAAATAAAATGAAGTTTATCTTCTTTAAGATATTTATCGTATTTAAAATAAAAAACGGAATTTTGTAAAAAATAACAAAAAATAACGTAGTGGAATGGATTAAAGATCTAAATTTCGATCAAAAGAAAAAATTATATACTTATCTCTGTGAATTCTTAACCAATCATCGAATAGAGATCTTCGAACAAAACATAAAGTATCGAACGAGACATTTAACGGTTGTACTCGAAAATGTTTTCCAATCGCATAACATTAGTGCAGTTCTAAGGTCATGCGATTGTTTTGGAGTTCAAGACATACATATTATCGAGAATCTTCATCCTTATCACATAAATCCTGAAATTGCCATGGGATCGTCAAAATGGTTAAGCATTCACCATCACAACCAAGGGATGGATACATTGGTTAAAGTTTTTGATGCCATTCATCAGCAAGGTTATCAAATTATAGCCACGACGCCTCATCCACATGGATACGACATAGAGTCGCTAAATATAGAAAACAAAACTGCATTGTTATTTGGCACTGAGAAAGACGGCTTAAGTGAGGAAGCTGTTCGCAGAGCCGATGGTTACATGAAGATTCCTATGCATGGATTTACCGAGAGTTTGAATATCAGCGTTTCGGCTGGAATCTCCTTATATGCATTGACTACTCGATTGCATAAAATGAAAATACCATGGCAGGTAAGCGAACAGGAAGCCATAGAAATTAAAATTGGTTGGGCAGCTCAATCAATCAAACATGCCGAATACATTATTCACGAATTTATTTCTGAGCATTTATAAAATTTTTAACTTTACCCACAAATTCAAATTACATTAAAAATTATGGGAAAAGGAGATAAAAAAAGCCGTAGAGGAAAAATTATCATTGGCTCATACGGAGTACGAAGACCTAAAAAGAAAAGGAAACCCTCAATAGATAAGATAAATGAAGTTGAGGTTGCTCCTACCACTAAACAGCCGAAAAAAGGCAAAAATGAAGTGGAATAAGGCTTATGTCGTTAGATTTATCCATTAAAATCGGTATCCACCTAAAATATCAATGGATACCGATTTTATTTCAAAAACAATAAGTTACTATAGCCTTATATTATCTTTTGTAATGTCATAAACATGTCGTAAAATTTTCATATCAACATTAGTAAGTTCCATTCCACGTCGTTTGTAAACTTCTTTAGCTGTTTCTAAAGCTTTATCGAAGTCGTAGCCTGAGTAACCAGTTCCTGGACCTCCCCATACGAAAGATGCCACAAAGTTGCGTTGATAGCCTGCACCAAACACATTCGAACTAATACCTACAACAGAACCCGTATTAAATGTAGTATTAATACCTGTTTTAGAGTGATCTCCCATAACCAGCCCGCAAAATTGCAATCCTGTATCTATAAAACGCGATTGTGGATAATTCCACATCTTAATACTTTTGTAATTATTGTTTAGATTGGCAGCATTAGTGCCGGCAGCAATATTACACCATTGGCCAATGACAGAGTGACCTAAATATCCACTATGTGGCTTGTTGGAGTAGGCCATGATAATAGAATTTTCAACCTCACCTCCCACTTTCGAATGTGAACCAATAGTAGTAGCCTCATCAATGATAGAATTCATTTTCACAATGGCGCTGTCTCCCACAGCAATAGGGCCTCTTAAACTAGCACCTTCCCAAATTTGAGCATTATGACCAATGTAAATAGGTCCATCCGTGGCATTTAAATTACAATTTTCAACCACTGCACCCTCCTCTATAAAAATGTTCTCAGGTGCGATTATACGATTACTCCTACTGGGCTCCACAGATTTACGCCCTTTGGTCAGAATAGCATAATCAGCCTCAATTTGCTTGGCATTGTTCAAAAACAAATCCCATAAATAATTGATTTTTACGATATCTATATCGGTAACTATTTCTTCTATTCCCTCTGTATCGCCTTCTCCAATCTTATCTAAATTTTCTAACAAAACATGAACTGCGATAATGGCATCTTTATTTACCAAAGCTTGATTGGGACGCAAGTTCCGGATAGCTTCTATCAATTCATCATTGGGAAGAATCGATCCATTGATGAGGATATTATTCTTCCCCTTATAAATAGGGTATTTCTCGATTAAATATTCCTCTGTAAGACTCGATGTACTATCTCCCAAATAATGTTCCCATTTCTGACGAATGCTAAGTATGCCTGTCAGCAAATCAGCTACAGGCCTCAAAAAAGTCAATGGCAATAGATTGTTCCGCGAAAAATCATCAAAAAGAATGTAATTCATATCTCAAAATTACTTGTGTGAATAAATTGAATAAATGAACAAGCTTCTGTTATTTCTAATTACAATTATTTGACAAAATTAAAATTTAAAGGTTCGATACACACAATTTTTATCCATAATTATTCAATCGGATGGCATAACGAAGGGTATAAATTACCTATTCTCTTGAAAATCATTTTGTAAACAAAGAATTAATTTCTATCGAAAGGGGAGTATTTTGATATAAACCAGCAAACAGACCAAACTCAATCATCACCTATAAAACATTGTTTCTATCACTCGGGTTAGTTTTAATCACTTAAAATCAGCTCTGCAACGATGAAAAAACCAGCTTGATTAGCTGGTTCATTCAAGACTGAGTCTATATCTATTTCTGTTTCGATTCGTAATGTTTTTGATATCTGCTCTTAAATTTATCGACTCTACCTGCAGTGTCAACCAGAGTTACTTTACCAGTAAAGAAAGGATGAGAGGTATTGGAAATTTCAACTTTGACCAATGGATATTCCTTGCCGTCTTCCCACACTATTGTTTCCTTTGTCTTAGCCGTGGAACGGCATAAGAATGCATAATCATTCGACATGTCCTTAAACACGACCAAACGGTAATCTGAAGGATGAATATCTTTTTTCATATTGCTAATGAACTTTTCGGCCGGCAAAGATACAAAAATTTTATTTTGCTAAAGTATGCAATAAAATCTTTTTCATAAATCTTCGAGAAATTTCATCGTATCAACACCATCGGCATAATCCCCTAAGGTTGGCTGTTGTGTTTTCCCAAAACATACTTTATCCATGATTCCATCAATATGGCTAACAATACATTGAGTCTTATCCTTATTTATTTGGATAAATCCTTGAATTTCCTCAAAGTTCTTATATGGTTGATAATGAAGTACTGCAAGAGGACTTTGTATGGAAGGATTTTGTGTGATAAGCATAAAACCCGTATCATAAAAAGAAATGCCATTGACAATCATGACCGCCTTATTATATTCATAATTATTGAAAAATCTCGAATGATACACATAAGTCGAATATTTCTGTAATGCCCCGACTAAAGAGGTAAAATCGTAATCTTCGGGTATAAGCAAAAAAGATACATTACGGCATCCACGTCCATAATATATCATGATGTCATCTGCTAAGCCCAAAAGTTCCTCTTGAGTTTCCTTTCCATCGAGAATAGCAATGCCATTCCTATTCCTGCGAATAATGTGAGGATATTTACCAAAATAATATTCAAAATAGCGAGAGGAATTGTCAGAACCAGTGGCAATTACTGCATCAAAGCCCGAAATCGTATTTTCTGAAATGGTAATAACATCTTTGAAGCCCACTTGCATGGTTTGTAAAAATTCTGAAAACCAGGGCAGCAAGAGCCGATCATCCGAAGATAATTTTAGCAAAAGTCGATGACCGGATACAAGCACACTTAAAAAATCATGAAAACCTACTGCCGGTATATTTCCAGCGCAAACAACCGCCACAGTTTTCTTGTTATATCTTTCTTCGGGTATATTATAACGATTAACCCAGTTCTCTAATTTAGTCTGGTCAAGCATATAACTTATGGCATTAAGGGCATATTTTACGTGAAAGGGATCGAACCATGGATTACTGTATTGATACTCGTCGATGATGTTTTGAAGCTTTTCCGCTAAAGCTCTTTCTTCTGGCGTAGGTATATCATAATCAGTCTTTTGGGTTAACCACCTCAGCAAGTTCCCTAAACGTTTGAAGGCCATTAAGCGCTCAGTCTTTGTCATTTTGAATTCCTTACTTTTGCAAAACTACACGATTATGCAATAATGAATGGAATTGTTCAAAATCATTGAAAACCTTTATGAAGAAAACAGCCTATTGTGCCTTTTTGGGGCTAATAATTACCATATCCATTCATGCCCCTGTTTTAGCCCATAAAACAGATTTGAAAACCGATTCTTTGCTCAAGCAATGGAACATCATGTTAAACAGCCTAAGCGACAGCCTTCAAATGGCTGCATCACAGAAAGTAAAAGCCATCTTCCATGAGTACTTTAACACGACTCAAGACCTTCATATCGATATTCCCAAGGAGATCAAACTTTCGCTTTTAGCACCATCAGATTCAACTTTTATAATTCTAACTTGGAATATAGCTCTTTCATCGCAAGGCTATTATTATGATGGGCTTATAGTTGCCAAAAACAAAACAGATTCCAACCTTAGTATATTCCCATTGACAGATAAATCAGAAGAAATGAGAAATCCAGAAATGAGCATTACAAACCCAGACAATTGGTATGGAGCTCTTTATTATCAACTGGCTGAATTCAAAACAGGTAAGGATAAATTTTATGTCTTATTAGGATGGGATGGAGGCAATGGAATTATACAAAGGAAACTCATAGAAATACTACATTTCAATAAGGATTATTCACCGCAATTCGGATCTAAAATCCTCAATCAATCACCCAAGACTCGTATAATTTTCGAATATGCTTCGGGAAGCTATTTCGCCTTAAGATATGAAAAACAATATTATCGAAAAAGAGTATGGTATAAACGTAAACCTGTAACAGAGAGAGCTTCAATGATAGTCATGAATCGGCTGATATATGAGCCCATGGTAGGAGCCAATGTTGCCGTAGGAAATATTTTGGATGCTTATCTCTATGCAGATGGAAAACTTGTATTAATTAAGGATATAGATGCCAGAAATCCATCAGAGAAAAATCGGTCTTCTGGCAAAAATCCACCGCAACAAGGGTTACTTCCCTCTGATGAAGAGAGTAATAAAAAACCGTCAGAGAATTTCTGACGGTATAGTAGTAATAAAATCAAAACCAGGAGAGGGTAAATCTAATGCATACCCTCATCTTTCGGCCCATGTTTAGAACGACGCATATCGTCGAGCAATTCTTTCTTAAACATGATTTCGGCCATGTAAAGTTTAAAAACCTTATTGTCAGGTAAAATTTTCCGAAAACGGGCATTATAGTCTTTCTCGAGATTGAGCAGCTGTGTTTGTTTGGCAAAATAATCATCCATTCTTTGTGCAGATTCTTTATCAGAAAGTGCCATTAGCTTATCCAATTCCTGTTTTGAAAGTTTAGGATAGATTTCATTAAGTAATTTATCACGTTTTTCGGAATATTCATTATAAATAGGCCAGAACTCCTGACTCTCAGAAGGTTTTAAATTCAACTTGGCTGTAAGGTATGCAATTTTTTGTGCTTTAATTTGTTCCCATTTGTCGGATTTATCTTGAGGGGGCTGAGCAAAACCGATGAAAGGAATCAAAAAAAGAATCAAACCCATCAAACTCGCATATTTTGCAATTTTAATTTTTGCTTTCGTCTTCATATTCCTAATATTGAGTTATATCATAAACCGACATGTGATAGTACAAATAATCTATAACCTCCTCTTCCTTTAATGCCCCATCGGGAATCAAGCCTCTTGAATCGATGACGCTATCCAAATAATTCTCGCCATCTTGATTAAATGAATTCAAAATATGGCTGTAGGGTAGATTATATAGAATGTGTGAGAAATAATATTCGCTATTTAAACTGTTGTTCGAATCTAAATTTGCAACTTTTTGTTCATTAGGTCCATAAAATGAGCCAGAAAAAGGAGCAAAAAGGAAAAGCAGTCCAATTAAAGCTGCAGCCATTGCTGAGATAGATGGGATTAACCATCTTTTGCGAGCAAAATGAACATTCTTCTGAATAGCATTATTAGTATTCTCGGCTTGTATCCTTTGCATAACAACATTAGGAAGGCTGTTGAAATAATCTTCAGGCACAGGGAAGGAATTCCTTTTCCCGAATAAAGATTCCAGACGTTTTTCAGAAAATTCTATGTCTATTTTCTTTTTGTCTTTCATTCCTTATACCCTCTTTGTCGATTCTTTTGACAATATTACGAATAAAAGGTTTAATAAATATCCAGATGTTGTTCTAATTTTTTAATAGCCAAATGATAACTCGCTTTTAAGGCTCCAATTGAGGTGCCCAAAATATCCGACATTTGTTCGTAAGTAAGGTCTTCGTAATATTTCATATTGAAAACCAGGCGTTGTTTAGGTGGCAATTTTAAAATGGCTTTCTGTAACTTGGCTTCGAGCTGATCACCATTAAAATGTAAAGGATTGTCGATCAACTGTTCGAGATGTTTCTGCACATCCGCTTCGGACGAAAAAATTTTAATTTTCTTGTTTTTCAGATACCTCAAAGATTCATTCACCGCAATGCGATAAATCCATGTATATAAAGATGATTCCTGTCTGAAGCTATTCAAATTTTGCCAAACCTTTATAAAAATATCCTGCACAATATCATTAGTATCTTCATGACTGATAACCATCCGCCTGACAATAGAATATATACGTTCTTGATAGGCTTTTACCAGCAGCTCAAATCCATAATTTTTAGTTTTTTCTTGAGCTAAGAGATTCAAAAGACGTTTATCATCTTCTTGAGGCAAAACTACTTGGTTTTAAAGTCAAATGTAATCGTTTATTCCTTACAAGCATCCAATTAGTTAAACGGCTAAATAGTTTCAATAGTATGCAACAAAACATATTCCTTATTTTTGCCTGCATTAATTTATTTTTCTGATGAAAACTAACCTGTTCATACCACTTCATATTGCGATTGTTTTATTGTTACTCTTTACCACATTTAAGGCAAGGAGTAATCAAGCCGCCATGATAGTCGTTCAGCAACAGGATTCCATTTATTGGATTGATTCGGTATATAATAGTCTATCCACCGAACAAAGGATAGCTCAGCTATTTAATATAAGAGTTTACAGTAATAAAAATGAAGATTATTATAGAAACATTGACTCAATTATATCGAAACATCAACCAGGAGGTATAACATTTTTTCAGGGAGGCCCATACAGACAGGTAATTTTAACCAATCGCTGGCAAAAGCTTTCAACAACTCCTTTGTTAGTAGCTATGGATGCAGAAAATGGACCAGCCATGCGTCTGGATAGCATAATAGCCTTCCCAAATTTAATGACTTTAGGAGCTATTAGAGATGATTCCCTCATTTATCAAATTGCATTGGCAATTGGTCAACAATGCAAAAGACTGGGTATTCATATCAATTTTGCCCCCGTTGCCGATATAAACAATAATCCTCTCAATCCTGTCATTAATTATCGTTCATCAGGCGAAAACCCCTCACAAGTGGCCCATATCGTTTCTCTTTTTATCAATGGGATGCATCAAGCCGGTATAATGACAACTTTAAAGCATTTTCCAGGACATGGAGATACAGAAATTGATTCTCATTATGGTTTGCCAGTTATAAAAAAATCGTTTCGAGAACTCGAAGCAACTGAATTGGTTCCTTTTACGAATAATCTATCACTAAGTGATGCCGTTATGATAGGTCATATTTCAATGCCATCGCTCGATACAGTGAATTCATTGCCCGCAAGCCTCTCCCCTATTATCACAGATCACATCTTGAGAGATATATTGGGATTTAAAGGTCTTATTATTACTGATGCACTCGACATGAAGGGGGTTGGTAGCTATCGGACAGCTGGCGAAAAAGAATTACTTGCATTCTTGGCTGGTAATGATATTCTTCTGCTTCCAGAAGATTTAAATGCCGCAATTCAAAAAATTAAAAATGTTGTTGATTCAGCCTTAGTACCTTACCAATTTCTCGAAGAAAAATGCAAACGAATACTCGCTTACAAATACAAAGCCGGCCTATACAACATTCAACCCATTAAAACCGAAAACCTTCTCAATGATTTAAATCAACCTCATTATACAGTATTGATTAAGGAAGCCTATCGCAAAGCCATCACCCTCATCAATCAACCCATCTCTGTTCCCATTCATCCTAATCATTACGAAAAAATCATTTACATCCCTATTCATGACGAAAACACAGCTTTTGACGAAGAAATGAAAATTTTATTCCCTCATGACAAATTTCCTCTTCCCACTCCCTCTGATACCTTATTATGCAAAAAAATTTTAGATACAATTGAAAATTACGACTTACTGATATTGACACTTTCTCCACCCTCAAGCTTAGCTTCTAAAAATTACGGGCTTAATAATGATTTTACTCGCTTTATTAATGCTTTACCCAAAAACAAATCGGGTGTAATGGTTATTTTTGGTAGCCCTTACATTGCCAGTGCTTTAGAGCCTCTCTTCAACAATCAGTCCATACTTATCACCTATCAAAATAATCCTTTCACCGGTAAATTGGCTGCTCATGCTTTATATGGAGCCAATGCCGTAAGCGGTCATCTTCCAGTTGGTATTAATCGTGAGATTTTATCAGGAACTGGTATAGAGACAGAAACCTTACAGGTACTCGGTTTCTCGTCTCCTAAAGAAGTTAATGTAGATGAAGTCAGCTTAACAAAAATAGATGAAATTGCTATTGAAGGAATCGAAAACGGCGCATACAGCGGATGTCAGATCCTGTTGGCACGCCATGGTAAAGTATTTTATTATAAATCGTTTGGCTATCTCGATATTAACCATAGCATTCCAGTAAAGAATAGCGATTTGTATGATCTGGCTTCTATTACAAAAATTGCTGCCACTACTTTGGTTACTATGAAACTTTTCGATGAAAATAAAATTGATAATGATACTAAGCTAAAAGACTTATTGCCTAAGTTGGAAAACCGCAAACTGTATAATACAAAAGTCATCGATATTATGTATCACCAAGCTGGTTTATTTCCATGGATTGCTTATTATAAAGCCACATTGGAAAATGGAAGTCCCAGCCAAAAATATTATCGCACTCAGGTTGAGTCTGGCTTTGAAGTGCCCGTCGCTAAGAATCTATATTTGCGAAATGATTACATAGATACCATCATTTCGATAATAGATCGCACACCTATAGGACAGAAAGGACAATATAAATATAGTGATTTGGGGTTTATCTTATTAAGGTTTGGTTATGAAAACTTAACTAAAACCCCTTTCGAGGAATACCTTTACACAAATTTTTATCATCCTATGGGTTTATCATCTATGGTATACAATCCTTTAAGATGGTTTAAACCAGAACGAATTGCGCCTACATTGATCGATACAGAATTTCGCAAACAGTTATTGCATGGTTATGTTCATGATCCGGCGGCCGCCATGTTGGGAGGAGTCTCGGGGCATGCAGGTCTATTTTCACATGCTTTCGATCTCGCTCGTATTATGCAAATGCTCCTCTGGGAAGGTGAATATAATCATATTAAGTTTTTCGAGAAAGAAACTGTACATTATTTCACGTCTGCCGTCGAAAATGGGAAGTATAATCGTAGAGGATTAGGTTTTGATAAACCCCCCAAAGTTTCAAATTCATTCGATGGGCCGGTTTGCTCTTTAGCCTCTCCCAACAGCTTTGGTCATTCAGGCTTTACGGGTACTTATGTTTGGGCCGACCCTGTCCACGACCTCATTTATGTTTTCTTAAGCAACCGAATCCATCCTTCCGACCAGAATGAAATAATCAATAAACTCAATATACGAACACGAATTCATCAAGCCGCCTATGAAGCTTTAATAGATTATTGAGATGATATCAAAAAACTTCAGCTTTCCAATAAATGCTATGATGTTAGACAACTTTATTAAAAAAAATTTGTTATTCCTTCATGACTTCTATTGCTAAACCTAATATTGATTCGCGCAATAGCTCTCAACAAAGATTAGGGTTCACTATTGCCTTAAATCTCTTGATCGCTAGCGTAGAAGTTGTTGGTGGAATTATTTCTGGTTCGCTGGCATTAATTTCTGACGCTGTGCATAATTTGGCCGACGTTTTATCATTAATTATCAGCTATTTCGCTATCAGATTAACCAGAAAAAAATCAAATCTGCATAATACATTTGGTTATCATCGAGCAGAGATTATAGCCGCTTTCATCAATGCCACTATTTTAGCCGGACTTACCTTATTTTTAATCATTCAGGCTTTTGTTAGGTTTTTCCATCCTCTGCAAATAAAGGTGGATACCATGGGAATAGTTGCTTTTATAGGTTTAGGGGCAAATTTGGCTGGTGTGCTGTTGCTGAAAAAAACTTCTTCTCAAAGTTTAAATATTCGTTCATCTTATTTACATCTGATTGGAGATACCCTGTCTTCAGTAGCAGTCATCCTCGGTGCTTTACTTATTCAATTAACAAAACTTGCTTTTATCGATCCCCTCATTACAATTTTGATAAGCCTTTATATTATCAAAGAAACATGGACTGTTTTACAGCGTTCTACAAGTATTCTAATGATGGCGGCTCCTCATGACATCAATATCCAACTCATTAAGAACGAAATAGAAAAAATAGAAGAGGTTTCGAATGTCCATCATGTTCATATATGGCAATTAGACGATAAAACCATACATTTTGAAGCACATATTCGTTTGGCAAAAAATGTTACCATTAAAGAAGCCGATATTATTCGACAAAAAATCGAAGATTATCTCATCAATAATTTTGCTATTCATCATGTTACTTTGCAGATCGAGCCACAAGAAACCGATAATGGTTGCCCCTCAAATTCATTATTAGGCACAACTCACTAAAAAATTTTTATGAAGGAAAACTCAAAAATAAAAACTGTTACTCTTTGGATTATATCATTCATCATTATGATAGGGTCTTCGATATATCAAAGAATGACTGGGCCAACGCATCCTTTACCTGTAGAGTTAGAAATTGAAGACACGGTTTACCATTTCAAATTAATCAGGAGCCATGGAGGCGAAGGGAATGCCCAAATAGTTCTTCAAATTCCGGATACTTCCATCAAAGGAATAATGGCTTATAAGCCTCTAAATTCCATAACGAATTGGATAAGAGATAGTCTGACAAGGTCAGGGAATAGTTTGATAGCCCACCTACCCCATCAGCCACCAGCAGGAACACTTCAATATGAGATTAATTTAATAAAAAACAATCGTATTTATCCTTTATCTACAAAACCAGTCAAAATCAGATTTAAGGGGGATGTTCCTGCTTATATACTTATACCGCATATTCTCTTGATGTTTGTGGCTATGCTTTTCTCATTACGAGCCGGTTTTGAAGCTTTGGTAAAAGGGAATAATACGTATCGCCTGGCCTTGTTTTCAACCATATTTCTCACAGTAGGGGGATTAGTATTTGGCCCTTTAGTACAAAAATTCGCCTTTGGACAGTATTGGACGGGTTGGCCTATTGGCCAGGATCTGACCGATAATAAGACCATAGCAGCTATAATCATCTGGTTTATAGCTACTTTGCAATTAAAAAAGAATCCTTCAAACAGACTTTGGCCAATATTAGCTGCAATCTTTACCCTTTTCATTTTTCTTATTCCGCATAGCGTTTGGGGCTCTCAATTCGATTATCAAACCGGACAAATTAATACGGGAAAATAAACTAAAGAAATTTTCTATGCAAATTACACTCCTTATCATTGCTATAACATTACCCGTTTCCATTGCAGCCTTTTATCGACCCAAATTAATGGATTTGCTTAAATTCAATGCTTTTCATATTTATGCGTCGCACGAAGGATGGCGTTTTATAACTTATGGTTTAGTGCATGCAAATTGGTTACACCTTATTATTAATATGTATGTTCTTTATAATTTTGGACTATTGGTTGAAAACTATTTTGGTTATTTTTTTGGAGGTAAAGCTACTTATTATTATCTCATGCTATATATTGGAGGATTGGCCATATCAGTAGTATCGGCCTATCAAAAGAATAAGGGAAACATTTTTTACAATGCAGTTGGCGCCAGTGGAGCGATAAGTGGCATCATTTTTTCGGCCATAATCTTCAATCCTTTTATGTCTTTGAGGTTCATCTTCATTCCAATTAGTTTTCCGGCTATTTTGTTTGGTGTAGCCTATTTGGTTTATTCATGGTTCATGTCAAAAAAAGGAGACAGCCAGATAGGGCATGATGCTCATTTCTGGGGAGGGATATATGGAATTCTTTTCACCATTATTCTTAAACCTGCTTTAGCAGTAAACCTTATAGAGCAATTGACCCAAATTTTTTAAGATAAAAAAATCTATTAATATTGCAATGATTTCTCATTTTAAACCACTTTCACATGAATAAAATTCAATTATTCATATTTTCAGTTTTATTAATATTCGCGCCTCCGCTTGTGAGTAATGCTCAAAGATTTGGGATAAAAGCAGGATATAATTTTTCTAAACTTGGATATGATGGTTTGGGGAAAGATATTTATTCCAGTGCCAGTGATATCAGAACCTCAGCAACTTTTGGCGGATATGTCAACTTTAAACTCTTCCCTCTGATTTTTTTGCAATTAGAAGGCAATTACGAGACAAAAGGGGTAAAATATAGTAATCCTCCTTTGCCTTACTTCAATGCTTCTTTCGATGGAATATATAACGAACATTTAGATTATTTGAGCATACCAGTACTTTTACGATTTAACATTATAGCCTTTCAAATAGAGGCAGGGCCATATTTTGCCTTCTTATTGAAAGCAGAAGAAACCAAGAAAGGATTCCAAAAAATACCCAATGCCGATGGCGGATGGATTGAACAATATTTCGATAAAGTTTATGATTTAAAACCTATTACAAAAGGAACAGACATAGGCTTAACAGCTGGCGTAGGAGTTTCTTATTCCATTGGTCCCATGCAGATTTCGGGTGGCGCTCGATATAATTATGGTTTTACTAATATTTTGAAAGAACCCATTATTAATGATAATGGAGAAGTTTGGATAGACAGTAAAAAAAACCGTAACTTCTATATTTACATTGGATTAGGCATCCATATCTGATATTTGTAATGTGAATTAGATATAAAAAATTAAAAGGCCCTTCAATCTAAAGTTCCATAAAGAAGTTTATTTTTCTATGCTTATGAGCACACATTCAATTTTTTGAATAAGTAAAAAGGAGATTCTGATGAATCTCCTTTTTCAAAACACAACATTCTAAATACTTTCCAAAATTATTTCTGGATTTTTACTTCGAGAGTTATGGTACGATCGATTCCTATAGTCCCACTAATGTCCATTACCTTGAATAAACCTTTTTTACTTGGATTAGCCGAAGTAGTGGCAGTTTGGAAAGCAACGATATCGCCTACTTGCAGGAAACTTGCCCTTGAATCGACAAGATTTGTAGCATTTTCGGCAATTAAAGCATCATCATATTCGGTTATTGCATTCCAGTTTATCTCGCCAACCTTTCTAAAACGTGTGGCATTTTTTACAGACCAATTATCAAATAAATTGTCCCATGCTAGTGCAGCTTGATCGTCATCTACTGAAGCTATAGTAGATTGGTTGATTTCTCCATAAAAATAGAGGAGATCTACTTTGTTCTGATTTAAAATGGCTTCGGCTTGTTTCATTACTTTATTATCGACTGAACTCCAAAAACTTCCGACGGTTACATTATTTTGTCCACCCATTAATATAGCGGTATAAATATTGACCACAGGCTGTGTAGTAATATTGAGAGCTACTGAATTACTCTGATTGTTTTTGTCGATAATTTCGAAAGACCAGCGTTCTGTACCTGCTTCTGTGCGAGCCTGAATATTTCTGGTATAAGTAAAACTGCTTAAATTACTGAGCGTTGAATCAATAACACTTTCGCCTATATTATTAAAAGTACGCGTAACCTTAAACCTTACCAGCTTGGCATTGCTGTTGGTATTAGCAGTGGCTGTAATCCCAACTTTCAAGATAGTACCAGCAGGAACAGTAACATCGGACGAAGTGTAATCGCTACCACCAATAAAATTAATGGTAGGACTTTGATCGAGAGGTTCTTCTTCATCATCGGAACAAGCTGTAAATAAATTGATGGTTCCGGCAAGTAAAACAAACAAAGCAATTCCTTTAATGTTAAATTTCATAGTTATTAATTTTTGGGTTATTAAGGAGTATTAAAGCACAAAAATCTTGCCATGGTAAAAATGCTAAATGGCATGTTTTTTATATCTTTGCAAAATGAAACGTTCATTGAAGGGGCTGATTGGTTTTGACAGCATGACGGTGGAACTGTAAGCATGCCGGGCGTTGGGGAAAGGCCCGTAATAACTACCCTAATGCCAATAAATGGCAACAATTTCAACTATGCAATGGCTGCTTAATCAGGACGATTAAGTGCTGTGCTGTCCTCCAGGAAGCTTTGCCTTGCAGCGTCCTGGTAAGGGCATCGTAAATGCGGGGCTGCGTAAGGTTTTGTCCCGAAACCTTACTAAGACAATAGGGACTCAGGAATTTGGCGGATGAGTCCCTGCTTTGCCAAATTCCGAAACATCTACAGGGAATAAGCATGTAGAAAGCAGTTTTGCTGCATGTTTGGACCGGAGTTCGACTCTCCGCAGCTCCACTTCTTTCGGCAAACAAAATAAGGGCGGTAGATCATTCTATCGCCCTTTACTGTTTCTAAATTCTTTCTGAAAGATTCTCCCCTTTCCTTCACAGAAATATTTATACCCTATATCTTCATATTTCCCGACTTTATAGTTCAATCACTGCTTCTTTTCTTCTTCTATAAAGCTTGGAAAATTATCTTCATCATCATCCAACGAGGTTACATGCCGTAATTCTTTTATTAATAATACGAAAAACATGCCCACCATAATAGAAAATGCCACTACAAGTAATTTTAACATAAACGTTGAATTAGTTTTTTAAGTTTGTTAACTTCTTGCTGTGAACAAATCAATCTTTTCTCTTCTTCTTCATCTTCTAAATTGCTTTTAATCCCCTTCAAACTATCGTTTACAGGTGTATATCCACCCTTAGCGTTCGTATTTTTGAATTCTTTTAAGAGTTTTTCAACCTCAGGATGTTTTGTCATTATTTAGTTTTTTCGACCTTAATAAAATTTCAAAGCTCGTGCCGAAAAAATAATTAAAAGAATTTCAATTCGTTATAAAACCATCATCAAAAAATTCCTTTCCTCATCCTCCATTATTATAATATCAAGCGTTAGATTTTATTTGTAATTTATTATTTATTAATATTTTATTTACATTATAAAAAAAATCCGAAATCGGATAGATTATCTGATTTCGGATAAAACTAAAGGGAAATTTCTGTTTTTTAGTCCAAATTCAATTCCTCTTTCAAAATATCAACATAATCTGTTTTTTCCCATGGGAAAAATTCTACCTGTTTAAAATACCTTTCTTTTCCATTGTCTATTCTTACATGAGTATGATCGTTTTGGTAAAAAACCTCAATCTCTTGGATATAAGGATCGCGGCCAAAATGACCATAAGCAGCGGTAGGAAGATAAATAGGATTTTTTAATCCAAAGCGTGTGATAATTGAATAAGGGCGTAAGTCGAAAATATTTAGAACGATCTGAGCCAATTCAGCATCGGTTAATATTTTTCCTGTTTTATTTTTAGCGCGGCAAGTATTAAAAGTATTGATATACAATCCAATAGGTTCAGCTATTCCAATAGCATAGGCCACTTGAGCCATTACCTCATCACAGGCACCTGCAGCCACAAGATTTTTGGCAATATGCCTCATGGCATAGGCTGCCGAACGATCGACCTTAGAAGGATCTTTACCAGAGAAAGCACCTCCACCATGAGCACCCTTTCCGCCATAGGTATCAACAATTATCTTTCTTCCTGTCAAGCCTGTATCGCCATGAGGTCCTCCGATAATAAACTTTCCTGTAGGATTAACATAGAGTGAATAGCCATTTTTAAATAACTGATTCACTCGTTGTGGTATAGTTGCTCTAACTCTTGGAATTAAAATATTGCGCACATCTTCAATGATTTTCTCCTGCATGCGTTTTTCGGCTTCTTTTTTGGCCTCATCACTCGAATCTTTGGGTAAAATAAACTCGTCGTGTTGGGTAGAAAGAACAATAGTGTCTATTCTAACTGGCTGGCCTTCATCATTATATTCGATAGTAACCTGAGATTTAGCATCGGGTCTAAGATAGGTCATTTCTTTCCCTTCTTTTCGAATGGCTGCCAATTCCTGCACAAGAATGTGTGCTAGCTCTATTGGCATTGGCATAAAATTGTCCATTTCTCTGCAAGCATAACCAAACATCATTCCTTGGTCTCCAGCACCTTGTTCTAATGGATTTTGCTTGGCTACTCCTTGAAAAATATCGGGTGACTGCTCATGTATTGAGCTAATCACTCCACAAGAATCGGAATCGAAACGATACTCAGCCTTGGTGTATCCCAAACGCCGAATGGTTTGACGAGCTATTTCCTGAACATCTACATAACCCGAAGTCTTTACTTCACCACCAACAACTACTAATCCTGTTGTAACAAAAGTTTCAACGGCAACTTTCGAGTCGGGATCCCATCGTAAAAACTCATCGAGTAATGCATCCGAAATCTGATCGGCCACCTTGTCGGGATGACCTTCTGATACTGATTCTGAAGTAAATAAATATCCCATTACGTTGATTTTTTATTTGTTTAACTTGTAAATGGGGAAACTGATTGAGAGGTAGGTAAACATTGTTTTAGCATTTTTTTCTGTGGTTGCAATCAATCAAATCTCTCCACTTGCTTTTTTATAAGTTTGGCAAAAGTAGTATTAATCTTTCGATACAGAAACACATAATTTGAGGTTTTTCTCACAATAATTTATAACACATTGATATAAATTAAACTATAACTCGCAAAAAATTTCATTCTTAAAAAACTAATTGATTTTACCGTTATAAAACCAACCAGCTGCTTTTACTACATCGAATGGTTTCATCCATTCTTAAAAGAATGATTTTGAGTAATCTCATGAAATATCTCTTCGAGGCTTTTCTCGCTTTGTTGCAATGATAATACTGTTAATTGATGATCAACGGCAAACTTAAACAAAGCTGGACGAATATCCATATCGGGTTTAGCCTTAATCTCATATACATTATTATCCTTAGCCTTGACGGTTATTATGCCATTTATTCGACGAATAAGCTGTATATCAACTTTTTGATCGAATCCAACAAAAATTGTTTCGCTGCTTGATACCCAATGCGAAAGATGAGCAGTAAGATCATCGGCCACTATTTTACCTTTGTGGATGATAACTACTCTCTGGCAAAGCGCTTCCACTTCTTGCATGATATGGGTAGAGAAAATAATGGTTTTGTTAACACTTGCTCTTTTGATTACTTCTCTAATTTCGAGAATTTGATTGGGATCGAGGCCAGATGTGGGTTCATCCAGTATTAAGACTTCCGGGTCATGTATTAGGGCTTGCGCCAATCCTACTCTCTGTCGAAAGCCTTTCGACAATTTTCCAATGGTCTTCGAAATTTCAGGTTCTAAGCCAGTTAAGGCAATAATTTCTTCTATTCGTTTCTTGGGTGAAGAAACCTTATATAATGCAGCAACAAACTCGAGATATTCACGAATATACATGTCGGGATACAAAGGATTGTTTTCGGGTAAATAACCTAGCATTTTTCGCACTGCAACAGGATCTTCCATGGTATTTATATTATTAACAAATACCTGGCCTTCGGTAGGAGGAATCAAACAAGTAATGATTCGCATCAGTGTAGTTTTTCCTGCTCCATTGGGACCGAGTAAACCGGTTATTTGACCCCTTTCTACCTGAAACGAAACTTCATCAAGAGCTTTTTGCGACCCATAAAGTTTTGTAACCTTATCTACTTTTATAGACATTATTTACATTTAAATCATTTAAAAAGCAAAATTAAATGAATCGTTGCAAATGCGATAATAATAAATGCTTATCAAATGGTTTGTTACCATCTAACACAAACAGAGGAGAAATATTATTCAATGTACGCCCATATTTAAGATAACTCTTCCAAATATGATGAATGTACCATTCAGGTTCAACTCCCCATGTTAAATCTAAGCGCTTACGGTGGAAAAATTCCCTTCGCTTAATCTTGATAAAATACCCAAAATTGAATAAATGATTGATACTATCATTGTTGAAAGCAAATAACCCTTCAACAATAATAACCCCATACTTTGTTTGCTGTTGAATAATTGCGGAGTATAACTTATCAAAATCAATAGAATAAGGATCTTCCCAATCCACATGATCTCGTACCCGCGGAATTTCTGAAAGCGGACGAATGAAATCGTCCTGACAAAGAATAAGGCAAGTATCATGTAGGAAAAATGAAGCTATGAGAGAAGCCAAGGTCGATTTCCCGGCTCGGCTGACTCCACCAATGCCAATTACGAGACTTTTGGACGGATGAAGTAAGGTATTTGAATATTCTTGCATAAGCTTCAATGAAATTATCTTCACTGCCTAAAAGAGGAAACGATATCCAAGCCATAAAAATATTCATAAAAAATTTTAAAAGAGTTGGTTTGTTTAATAAGAAAATTAGGCATACCTTTGCACCCCATTTCGAAGTTTTCAAAATATAAGAAAATCAACTCATAGATGAATACTTTAAGTTATAAGACTATAAGCGCCAACAAACAAACCGTTAAAAAGGAATGGGTACTTATAGATGCTGAAAATCTGGTTGTAGGCCGATTAGCGTCAGAAGTTGCCAAAATTCTAAGAGGGAAGAACAAACCATATTACACTCCTCATGTAGATTGCGGCGACCATATAGTAATTATCAATGCCGAGAAGATAAGATTTACGGGGAAAAAAATGGATGATAAGAAATATGTGACCTATAGTGGTTATCCTGGCGGGCAAAGTACGACTACTCCCAGAAAATTATTAAAACGCGTTCCTGAGCGAGTTTTGGAAAATGCCATCAAAGGAATGCTTCCAAAAAATAGATTGGGCAGGGAATTATTCCGTAATCTGCATGTGTACACAGGCAGTTCTCATCCACATGAAGCCCAGTCACCTCAACACATAAAAATTAAAGAAGCCGAATAAGCATGGACGTAATTAACACATCAGGTAGAAGAAAAACCGCAGTTGCGAGAATCTACATGTCGCAAGGTAACGGAAAGATTACGATAAATGGACGTGAGCTGAACAATTACTTCAAAACCAATGTATTGGTTTATAAAGTATTACAGCCTCTCGAATTAACCAATAATCAGGACAAATTCGATATCAAGGTAAATTTAGAAGGTGGTGGTATTACAGGACAAGCCGAGGCCTTAAGACTTGCCATTTCAAAAGCATTGGTCGAAATAAACAATGAGTACCGTCCAGTGTTAAAACAAAAAGGATTATTGACGCGTGATCCTCGTATGGTAGAAAGGAAAAAACCTGGACGCCCGAAAGCTCGTAAACGTTTCCAATTTTCAAAACGTTAAACTTGTTAGCTACAGACAAATTGTGTTTAGTATCCAAATTCCCGAGATTGTTCCTAAACAGATCACTACTGGGGAATTGTCATTAGTTGAAAGTAAACCATTAAATATTAAAGTTTCATGTCAAAAGTTACATTCGAAGAATTATTAGAAGCCGGAGTGCATTTCGGACATTTACGTCGCAAATGGAATCCCAATATGGCACCATATATTTTTATGGAGCGTAATGGCATTCATATCATCGACCTATACAAAACCATTGCTAAACTCGATGAAGCCTGTGCTGCCGCAAAACAAATGGCAAAATCAGGGAAAAAAATTCTGTTTGTTTCGACAAAAAAACAAGCCAAAGAAATTGTAGCCGAACAGGCAAAGCGTGTTAACATGCCTTATGTAGTTGAGCGTTGGCCAGGGGGTATGCTGACAAATTTTGCCACTATCCGTAAAGCAGTAAAAAAAATGGCTTCCATCGATAAACTGATGGAAACCGAGAACTTCCTCACGATGTCGAAACGGGAACGCTTACAAATTACCCGCGAAAAAGCAAAACTCGAAAAAAACCTTGGCTCTATTGCCGATCTCAATAGATTGCCTTCGGCCATTTTTGTAGTAGATATTCTCAAAGAACATATTGCAGTGGCCGAAGCTCGAAAATTGAACATCCCTATCATTGCTATGGTAGATACTAATTCTAACCCTAATCTGGTCGACTTTGCCATTCCTTCCAATGATGATGCCTCCAAATCTATCCAACTAATTGTTAAAACAGTCGTAGATGCCATAGAAGAAGGCCTCAACGAAAGAAGATTCGAAAAAGACCAAATTGAACAGGAAGCTGAAGAAACATACGATGAAGTTACTGAAAGGGAAAAATTAGAACTCGAACCTTCACTCGAGGAAAAAGAATTAGAAGTCAAAAACAAACTTCATAAAAGTTCCAAAACTACTGGGGAAGACGAAGAAGAAATATCAACTACAAAACGTCCCAGAAAAATTATCTCGAAAAGCTCGCGTGGTGAGACTCACAGATAATCTTTCAAAATTGAATCATTTTTAAACAAATCAAGGATAAATTATGCCAATATCTGCTTCAGATGTTAACAAACTGCGCCAAATGACAGGAGCAGGAATGATGGATTGCAAACATGCACTCGAAGAATCGAATGGCGATTTTGAACAGGCCATTGATATTTTACGTAAAAAAGGCCAAAAGGTAGCCAATAAAAGGGCCGACCGCAGTACATCAGAAGGCATGGTTCTGGCAGCTACCAACCCAGAAAAAACTTATGCCGCCATTATCATGGTAAATTGTGAAACCGACTTTGTGGCTTCCAATTCTGAATTTACTCAGCTGGTAAAACAACTCATGGACAAAATCATTGAGAACCAACCCAAATCTCTTGATGAAGCCCGTATTCTAAAAATAGACGATAGAACCTTCGAAGAACATCTTACTGAATTGATCGGAAAAACAGGAGAAAAAATGGAGTTCTCCAATTTTCAATATATAGAAGCACCATTAGTTGATGCTTATGTGCACCATAACAACCGCTTGGGAACAATTGTAGGTTTCAACAAGAACGATAAGAAAGAATATTATACCATTGCTCACGAAGTGGCTATGCAAATCGCTGCCATGAATCCCATTGCCATTGATAAAGAAGATGTAGATCCAAAAATCATAGAACACGAATTGGAAATAGGTCGCGAACAAGCCCGCGCCGAAGGAAAACCAGAAAATATGCTCGACAAGATTGCCGAAGGAAAAATGAATAGATTTTTTAAAGATAACACTTTGTTAAATCAGGATTTCGTCTCTGATTCTAAAAAAACTGTCGGCCAATACATTAATGAGTTCGATAAGGATTTAAAGGTCACAAAATTTTATCGGCTTGTTTTAGGCGAATAATTCACCATCTTATTCCCTTGCTAAAAGCGGGTTTTCTCGTAGAGAAAACCCGCTTTTTTGAATATCACAGAGTGTTAAAACTTTCACTCTTCAACAAAGTATCGTCATTCACTGTAAGATGGACTTCTATTATTTTCATCTTCTTTGTAGCATTTTGCTCTAACCCCTTTTAATTACCAGTTATGACCATATCAATGGAAGAAAGTCTAATTCTATTTAGACTAAAATGTCAATGGCAAGGTAATCGTAGCCACAACTCTTCCTGTTTCGACGCAATTAAGTAATATTGCAAAATGAAACTTGGTAATTATGTTGAAAAAGAACAGAAAAATCATAGCAATAGCAGGTGGAGTAGTTATTATTATACTCATCGTACTGATTTCTGGACGAGACAAACCTGTTGATAAGGATTTAATAGTAAAAGTTCAAAGAGGACCATTTAAAATTACGGTAACCACCACGGGAGAGCTGGAAGCAAAGAATTCGGAAAAAATTTTGGGACCAGATGGTTTAAATGAAGTTGGGATTTGGCGGACGACAATAGAAGACATTATTCCTGATGGTTCCATTGTAGATTCAGGACAATATGTAGCAAGGCTCGATCAGACTGAAATCAGCAATAAGATAAAAGACAAAGAAACCGAGCTCGAGAAACTCGAAACCCAGGTGATTAAAACTCGAATAGATACTTCGATTGAGATGCGAGCAGCGAGGGACGAGCTCATCAACCTAAAGTATGCCTTAGAAGAGAGAAAAATCATTCTCGAACAATCAGCCTATGAACCCCCGGCCACCATACGCCAGGCCGAAATCAATCTCGAGAAAGCCCAAAGAGCTTACGAACAAGCTGTAAAGAATTATCAACTCAAACTGGATAAGAATCGGGCTAATATGCAAGATGTACAAGCTTCATATTTTCAAGCTAAACGCCAGCTCGAGAATTTACTTAAAGTAAGAGAAGGCTTTGTAGTGAAGGCACCCAAAAGCGGTATGTTGATTTACCGCCGTAATTGGGATGGGAAAAAAATGGGCGTTGGGGCTCAAATCAGCACATGGGACAATATTGTGGCTACACTGCCCGACCTTTCGAAAATGATCTCAAAAACTTACATCAACGAGATCGATATCTCAAAAGTTAAAACTGGCCAAACTGCCGAAATTAGTATAGACGCCTTCCCTCATAAAAAACTCACAGGCATTGTTGCTGAAGTAGCTAATATTGGCGAGCAAATCCAGGGATCGAATGCCAAGGTTTTCGAAGTCATCATCCATGTAAATGAATTCGATAGTATATTACGTCCTGCTATGACGACCAAAAACGTTATACTTACCAAAGAATTCCAAAATGTTTTGTTTTTACCCATAGAAGCTATTCATACCGAAGGGAAAGTTTCGTTTGTATATAAAGACAACAAGAAAGTTGAAGTGGCTACAGGCGAAAGCAATGAAAATTATATTATCATCAAAGAAGGGCTGAAAGAAGGCGATGAGGTTTACATCAGCATTCCAAAGGATACCGATGGATGGCCAATTGTTCACTTAAACAGCAGTGAACCCAGTCAAGAAACAAAGGATAGAAACAGCAAATCAAATGGATAAGAAAAACCCTTCGCAAACAGGCATTAAATACATTCATATTTTGCGTATAGCAGGTGAAGCTTTGATGGTAAACAAAACCAGAACTTTGCTTACTGCTCTCGGAATTATTTTTGGGGTAGCTGCTGTTATTGCCATGATGGCCGTTGGTAATGGTGCGAGGAAAGAAATTTTGGACCAAATGAAATTAGTTGGGGTCAACAATATCATTATCACACCTAAAACCGAACTTACTCTGAAAAATGAAGAAGAGGAACAAGGTAAAAATTTAAAAAAGGGTTTTTCGACGGGATTATCTTTAAGTGATGCTGAAGGAATCAAAGCAATAATACCTGGGGTGCTATCCGTAAGTCCGGAAGTAACCTATGAGGTGATGGGGATACATGATGGTGCAGGAAGAACATTGAAAATCAGTGGAGTAACTCCTGATTTTTTCAATACCTTTGGATTGAAGCTCGAAAAAGGGCTAATTTTCTCAGAAAAGGAAATGGAAGCATCTTCGCCTGTTTGCGTAATCGGCTCTGAAATTAGGGCAAAGATTTTCCCCAATAAAGATCCTCTGGGTCAATACATAAAATGTGGAGGAGTATGGTTAAAGATTATAGGAGTTTTAGAATACCGACCTGTTTCTGATAAAAGCTCACAAAGCCTTGGCATCAGTAATTTTAATGAGCATGTATATGCTCCTCTAAAAACTGTACTTAACCGGATAAAGGATCGTTCATTGATTACGTCTAATCTCTTAGCTGGAGCAAATATTTACAATGGAGGTGATTTTGTGGTTGTTGAAAATTCAAGTGGAACAAAAACAGCTAGCTTTAACCAATTAGATAAAATTGTGGTTCAGGTGAAGGAAAGTAGTTTGCTCAACACCAGCAGTGAGATTATTAAGCGTATGCTACTGCGCAAACACAATGACATCGAAGACTTCGAGGTAATTATTCCTGAATTGCTTCTCAAGCAAGAACAACGAACCAAAGACATCTTCAACATTGTGCTGGGGGCAATAGCGAGTATTTCTTTAATTGTTGGGGGAATAGGCATTATGAACATCATGTTAGCCTCTGTTTTAGAACGTATAAAGGAGATTGGCGTCAGGCAGGCTATTGGAGCCCGTAGGCAAGATATTGTCATGCAATTTCTTTCTGAAGCCACCTTAATCAGCATAGCAGGCGGGTTTATAGGCATTATTTTGGGCATTATTTTATCGAAAGCCATCATGAAACTGGCTGGAATTCTCACAATTATATCACCAATAAGCATCATCATTTCTTTTAGTGTTTCTGCCGCCGTAGGCATCATCTTCGGATATATGCCAGCACGAAAGGCTGCTTCACAGGATCCAGTAACTTCATTAAGATATGAATAATTTTATTATGCGAAAAATTATTTATTTAAATTTCACCATTTTAATAGGTTCATTCGGCTTATTACATGCCAATGCTCAAAGTAATACCTTGAAACTTAGCCTCGAAGAAGTAATTCGAATTGCTTCAGAACAATCTCCCGATGCTTTAATGGCTCGTCACCGCTTTCTGAGTAGTTATTGGGAATATCGTTCATATTTAGCTCAGTTCAAACCCAAACTTAGTTTATCGGCCACCATTCCTAGTTTAACTAAATCACTCAATTCATATACTCTTCCTGATGGTACTGAAACTTTCGTTCATCAGCAATATACCAGCTATACGGGTAATTTATCTCTCTCTCAGGTAATAGGTTTTAGTGGTGGAAATATTTATATTCAAAGTGGATTGCAACGACTTAACAACAATTTAGATTCAGCAGGCCTCTCCTCATGGCTTTCTCATCCGATAACCATAGGTTTGAGGCAACCCATATATAACTTCAATGCCTATAAATGGCAAAAACGTATCGATCCTATTCGTTATTTAGAGGCTTCACGAAGATATATAGAAGATATAGAACAAATCTCGATTACTGCCACTACCTTATTTTTCAATTTGATTATTGCCGAAGGTCAGTTGCAGATATCCCAAATGAATGAAGCCAATTATGATACTTTATACAGGATAGCTCAGGGGCGGTTTAACATGGGAACTATTGCCGAAAACGAGCTGTTACAGTTGGAATTGAATCTATTAAAATCTAAAGCCGACGCAGAGAATGCTCGCCTGGACGTTGAAAACAGTGAGTTTATGCTAAAAAGTTATTTGCGCTTAAAAAGTCAACAAAACCTTCAACTTATACCTCCAGCAAGCCCCTACCAAGGGAATGTACCAGTTTCAGATGCCATTGAGTTTGCTCTCGAAAACAGAGCTACTGCTCTCGAATTCGAAAGAAGAATCTTAGAAGCTCGCCGTGATCTCGACCAAGCTAAGCATGAAGGAAGATTCCAGGCCAATCTTTCTATCGATTATGGATTGTCAAAAAATGGAGCAAACTTATCAGAAGTTTATCAAAACTTGGATGACATGCAGCAGCTTAGTTTTGGAGTTTATGTACCCATTCTCGATTGGGGCCAAGCCAAGGGAAGAATAAAAATGGCCCAATCGAATCACGAACTCGTAAAAACTGCAATTGAACAAGAACGCATAGATTTTGAGCAAGAAGTATATTTGGCAGTGATGCAATATAATATGCAGAATAGCCAATTAGAAATAGCCGCTAAATCGGATACAATAGCCGATAAAAGTTATCAAGTAGCCAAGGCTCGCTACCTCATCGGAAAAATTAGCATAACCGACCTCAACATAGCTCAAAGTGAAAAAGACCTGGCTCGCATGAACTTTCTAAGAGCCTTGCAAAGATATTGGAATAGTTATTACACAGTCCGCAAACTCACCCATTTCGATTTTACTAAAAATCTTCCCATTCAAGTGGACATGAACAAAATCATAGAATAGATTGTTAAAACTTCAATCATTATAGAATAATATAATGTTAAACATAAAAAATTATTAAATCTCATTTCAATAACTTAAAATTAATAGATTATGGCAGTTTTAGTCGGGAAAAAAGCTCCATTGTTTTATGCAGATGCAATTGTCAATGGCAGCCAATTTGTTGAAAAATTTTCGCTCGAACAGTATATTGGCAAGAAGTATGTCATCTTTTTCTTTTATCCAATGGATTTTACTTTTGTATGTCCAACCGAAATTTTAGCATTTCAAGAAAAATTGAAAGAGTTTGAAGAACGTAACTGTGCCGTTGTTGGATGCTCGGTCGATTCGAAATATTCACATTGGGCATGGTTAAATACACCAAAAGAAAAAGGTGGAATACAAGGGGTTACATTTCCCTTGGTTTCCGATTTTTCGAAAACTATATCGGAAAATTATGATGTATTAGCCGGCTACTATGATTACGACACCGAAGACGAGGTTTCTACATTTGTTGGGGAGCCTGTTGCCTACCGCGGTCTCTTTCTCATCGATAAACAAGGCATCGTACGACATCAGATTGTAAATGATACTCCTTTAGGTCGCAATGTTGAAGAAGCACTGCGAATGGTCGATGCCCTTCAGTTTTATGAAGAACATGGTGAAGTTTGCCCGGCTAACTGGCACAAGGGAGAGGAAGGCATAAAAGCCACCCCTGAAGGAATAGCCTCATACTTGAGCAAGCATTGATCTTGCCTCAATCTTTGTAAATTAGTAAAAAGCAGACGGATAAACTATTTTGATGCCAAAAGCAAAATAGTAAGAGATAGAGTCTGCTTTTTTTATAAATTGCCTAAAACTTTAGCCCAATGATTTTACATTCTAAAATTGTTCGTATTTTTGCAGTCCTTTTTAACCTAGAAAATATTCGACACCATGAATAAGCCTGAATTAGTAAAATACATTGAATCACTCGAAGCTCCTAAGCAATTTCCTGAATTTAAGGCTGGAGATACCATCACCGTTGATTATTCCATTAAAGAAGGGAATAAGACTCGTACTCAAAGTTTTACGGGCATAGTGCTGCAAATAAAAGGCGCAGGCAATACCAAAACTTTTACTGTTCGTAAAATTTCAGGCAATATAGGTGTAGAACGTATTTTCCCGTTTGCTTCTCCTAATATAGAACGTATAGAAATCAATAAGCGGGGAGCCGTTCGACGCGCTAGAATTTTTTATTTACGGAATCTCCGTGGAAAAAAGGCAAAAATCAAGGAAAGTCGTTCTTAATGTTTGCTTCTATTCTTGCACCAGATGCATTACTTATATGGACCTCCCCAAAGGTCCATTTTTTTATGGTTTAATACCCCAAAAAATTGGCAGTATTTGCAAAAAGGTTAGTGCTGCACACTTAAATAATAGGGTTGGTGGATTTCTGAGACAACAAAAAGATTGATGCTACACACCAAATCGTTTTGTTGTTAACGTAATTGTTTGGAAGACTTAACAGGATTCAAAACCTGTTAAGTCTTCATTCGTTAAAGAGATACAGAATTTTCATCTGGATGATTTACAGCAGGGCAGTAGCGAAAATTTTTGTAAGAAAATAAATCCTTTCAAATTAGGAGGTGCAACGCACCGAAAATTAAATTTCATCGATATGATATCCAATCCTAACGATTGGGTTTTAAGAATAATCATTAATTTCATGCCTCAATCATTCAGGAAATGAAAAAGATTTGGCAATATCTGTATGTTATTTTGTTGCTTTCAGGTTTTCAGATTACTCTTTCGGCTCAGTCGAATATTCGTGTCGGTATAATAATCTCCAATAATGACACTTCGCTGGAGACTCGAGCTGCCATTCAATTCCTTCAAAATGCAGCCGATGTAAATGGATTTTATTTAAATACTGAAGACGTAGTCAATCATCCAGGTTTAATCGATCAAGTCGACGTTTTCTGGATTCATACGAATGACTCAGTAGGCTTAACACAAATACGCAGAAATAAGTCATTACTACACAAAATAAGCAGGGCTGTCGAGAATGGGAAGGGTTTGCTGCTGAGTAATTATGCTGTTCAGCTCCTACCTATTTTAGGATTAGAGAACCATAAACCTCAAATAAGAACAAAGACACTGAAAGACGAGGGTTATGGCCGAATGGCGGGTTTTCATGCCTTTCGTTCGCATCCCATCTATAAGGACTTGCATCAAGGCGTTTATTGTTTAAAACCTACCAAGGACGTTACGCTCGGGATCAATGGATATTTTGGTGAAGATTCATTTCCTCATCAAGGAAAAGTAATAGGGGTCGATTGGGATTATATCACTCTAATAGAAGAAAATAAATTAGTATGGGAATATCGATCAGGCAAAGGGAAAGTATTGGCGGTGGGAGGATATATGTTATTTTCGCAAGAAAACATCAATCGTCGGCATCTCGAAAAATTTGCATTGAATTGCCTGCATTATTTAAGTAATTCGACAGAATATCAACGGATTCCAGCTTTTTATTGGAATGATGCTCCCCTTTCGGTAAGGTCATTTCAGCTAAAAGATACCTTACAAATTAAAGGTGAAGCTATTTCTCATACATGGCCCCAAATATCCATTCAACCTAAAATAATTAAAAAAGCAAATGGCCCTTATTACCAGGTTTCAGGCCAAAGAATCGTATTAATGGGAAAAGAAAATAGCGGAATAAAAGAAATTTGGGCTCATCCCTTTATGGCAATGCACGATTATAAAGTCATTTTACAAGCACCCCCTCCTGCCCTACCTGTTTATCTGGACAGTTTAATACCAGAGATCAGTATTCAACCCTATTATATAAAACGCCATTATCAATTGCAAAATATCTCTTTGAACGAAATCATTGTGGTTCATCCCGAAAAGGGCATTGCTGCCATTCATTATGAATTCGAAGGGGATGAAAACACGCATCTTTATATCACTTATCAAAGCAATCTACGCCTGATGTGGCCTTACAGCGAAAAAGTTTCGAGGATTTTGCGTTACAGCAAGGGAAACAAAAACAGATTTCAAGTCATTACAGATTTTACACAAGACTATGTATGTTTGACAGGTTCACAAAGAATGCCTCATCGAACGAAGGTTGGTCATTTCAAGGGATTCACCATCGATGAGCAAGCAAGAATCATTGGCCATGTTACCGATGAGGCCATGGTTTCATGCTGTAATGACTATTTGCTCAAAAACCATGATACGCTCGACCTTCTGATTATTGCAGGAAGTGAAGGATTACAACCCGCTCTCGATGATTTTTCTTTAACAATAAAGAACCCTGGTTGGTTATTGAGTGAATATAAAAAAGCCATAAAAAATCTTTACGATCGTCATCTTGGGATAGTAACCCCCGATACTCTTTTTAACGAAGCATGGAAATGGTATTTGGCAGGGATCAACAGTTTCTACATAGAAACACCACAGTTAGGAAGATCATTGGTTGCAGGCTTCAATTGGACAGGTACAGGCTGGAATGGAGGTCACCGCATAGATGGAAGACCTGGATATAGTTGGTATTTTGGCCGAGATAGTGAATGGTCGGCTTTAGGCATCTTAGATTATGGCGATTTTGAAAAAGTCAGAGAGGTATTAAGCATGTTGAGCAATTATCAAGATCTTAATGGCAAAATCTTTCATGAATTAAGCACCTCGGGTTTTGTTCATTACGATGCAGCCGATGCTACTCCATTATATATTGTACTTGCCTCCCGATATCTTCGTCATACTGGAGATACGAATTTTATTCGTTTAATATGGCCTAATTTGCTCCAGGCCTATAATTTCTGTAAATCTACTGATACCGATCATGACCATTTGATCGAGAACACTAATGTTGGACATGGTTGGGTGGAAGGCGGCCCTTTGTATGGTTCTCACACTTCACTTTATTTGTGTTCATGTTGGAATGAAGCTCTAATAGGTATGGCCGAGATAGCATCAGTAATGAACGAAGATAGCCTCTCTCACGAATGTAGTGAGGAAGCCGCTATTGTAAATTATATTTTGAACAATAGGTTTTACGATAAAGAAAAGCAATCATGGCATCAAGGTTTGATGAAAGATGGCAGTTGGCATACCTTAGAATCGGTCATGCCAGCTGTTCCGGCACTATTTGGACAAATGAAGAAGGAGTCACTCCGAACATTTATAGATAAAACCTCGGGCAATGAATACATCACCAATTACGGCAGCAGGATTTTGAGTAATTTAAGTCCGTACTATCATCCTCGAGCTTATCATGCTGGCTCGGTATGGCCTCTGTTTACGGGATGGCATGCCATGGCAGCTTACAAAGCCAAGGCATTTGAAACCGGATTTCGGCTTATCATGGCGAATATGAATATTTTTCGTCATTGGGGATATGGGTATTCCGAAGAGGTATTGAATGGTGAAGTATATGAACCTGCCGGAGTATGCCGGCATCAGTGTTGGTCGGAAACAATGGCCATACAGGCTGTAGTTGAAGGCATGCTGGGCATTAAGTTAAATGCGCTA
Organism: Bacteroidales bacterium UBA5762; assembly: GCA_002418865.1. Taxonomy (GTDB): domain Bacteria; phylum Bacteroidota; class Bacteroidia; order Bacteroidales; family TTA-H9; genus TTA-H9. The sequence continues at coordinate 72,572 of DIEY01000002.1, forward strand.
CAAAATCTTCTACAAATCGCGCCGGCCATACCACCTCACTGGAATTCAATCCATATTGACCATCTTCGATTTAAAGAATCTGTCATTCATTTTTCAATGCATACCGATAACTTCAAACAAACTTGGCAATTTAATATCAATGGAAAATCTACACCTCAAATAATTTTTACTCCATATCTCCCCGCAGGTAGTCAAATTAATTCAATAGAAATAAATGGAAAATCGGTTTATTTCGAAAGAATTATAAAAGAAGGATATACTCAGGCCATAGTACAGTTCAAAATGGAGGATTCTCTTCGGCTTGAAATTTATTATAAGCCAGGATTTTATGTTATCCCAGAGATTATCTTACCCGAACCTGGAGACAAGGCAGATGGATTAAGAATCATACAATCTTACATGGTTGATTCAGTTTATGTTATAGAATTGGAAGCGCCACAGAATAGTTTACACACTATTAAAGTAAAGGCATCAGGTGAAAGAGAATATTCGATTGATGGTGGATCTTTAAAGAGTTGCAAAGATGGAATTTTAGAAATAGAAGTCAACTTTCAGAGCTCCGAAAAACTTTATGTAAGAAAAAATATCAGGGTGAAGATATAATTTAAAAAAACGCCGTACAGGCATAAAACCTATACGGCGTTTACCGATACTTTTGTCATCGGGTTTACTTGATGGTATATTGCATAGTCGCGAGGTCAACCTTAACGGTGTAGGTACCTGCTGTAGAAGGACAGGGGATAGAGGGAGGGTCTGGTTCGCTTTCTGTAGGTCTAAGTACGAGTGGACCTCCGCTTGAGGTGCCAGTCTCGTCGGTTCCATACTGAGGAGCCCACTGACCAAGAACCTCTATGAATTTCAAAAACTTTCCTTCTCCACCGAGTTCTATGCTAATCTCGAAGATACCTGGCGACAACTTAGGCATTGGGATGGCATTAGCGTTATCCCATCCGGCAGGGGTACCATCTCCAAGAATATAAAGCTGAGGAGAAGCAGGTGTAATGGTATAAATCAGATTAACCGTATCGGCTACTATCCGATAGTCACCGCTAACATCGGGAGCAGGAATAGCAGGAGGATCAGCAACTGTTTCATCAGGACGATATACTAATGGACCAGACTGCCAGGTTCCAGAAGCATCGGTTCCCCATTGTGGTGCCCAGGCACCCAGACGAGAAATGAATTTAATATACATATCCGTTCCGGCTGTCAAGTTAGCCACAATAGCAAACTTTCCTTCGCCTATCCAGCTCATCTCCAATGCTTTTGTATTATCCCAACCTGCTTCGGTGGCACTTCCAAGCAGATAAATTGGTTTAATATGGATAGCCGCAGAATAAGGAGTAATGCTTACTTTCACAACATCAGAATAGGTACTCTCAGCTCCTGTATTGTCTACAATAAATGAGTTAACCCTAAAATAGATATCATGAGGTACATCGGGTTGCAATCCTAAGATGGTAAGTAAAATGTTATTCAATGCTCCATAGCTAATGGAAAAGGAAACATCTTCAGAGCTAACCAAAGTATGAGGCTTGGGGAAAGTAGCGGAAGTATCCATCTGCAAAATATACTTAGTAGCTGGAAGATTATCCAGATTGTAAATCGTAGGGCTCCATATTATATCCAAAGAATTGGTATTTTGAGCCTCGAGGAGGACTAGTTCACTACCGTTGGCAGGTGTAGAAATTACAGGTTTTTGGGTGAGACTCATATCGAGCACCTGATCTTTATTTTCGTCGGAACAAGCTGTAAACAAAAGGCTGAGTCCCATCAATATCGATAAAAAAACAACAGGTTTTTTCATATTACAAACATTTAGAGATTTTTAATATAGATCTGAATTTTGTTTGAGGTTAGGATTAGCTCCCAAGTCGGATGAAGGAATGGGGAAAAGGTTGAGATGAGGAGAAGTTTTAGTTCCATCGGGTACTTTACCTTTCCAAGGCCATACATAAGAGCCATCAGTAAACTGACCAAAGCGGATCAAATCAGTACGGCGGTGGCCTTCCCAATAAAGCTCTCGTGCCCGTTCATCGAGAATGAAATCCAATGTGAGCTGGCTGGCCGTAATATTTCCACTTGTTTCACCACCATAAGCACGTTTCCGAACTTCATTCACATAATTCAGGGCATCACTCAGACTACCATTAGTAGCACCACGAAGTACTGCTTCGGCATACATTAAGTAAGCATCGGCAAGGCGGAACATGGGAAAATCTGTATCCACATAATTGAGATCGCTGCCAGGGGTTCCGTCACGTTTTATGTTTTTCCATTTTGTAACTGCCCAACCATTGGTGAAATCTTCTATATTATCGATCTCAAGCGATTGGCCATCGGTAAAAAACATGGCACGATGATCATAGCTGGTACGTTCTATTACATAAGTATAGTCGGGAATGCCCAGTTTAAGACTAATCATATAGGTGCCACTTTGCGTTATAAGAATATTATCTCCCCCATAATCGAGTATTCCATCTGGATTTGGTCCAGTATCTCCCAAGTTGATGTCCCATGCATTGTTAGCTCTGAATTTGAAGCTGCCAGCCGTAAGATCGAGGGTAATGGTCCACAATTTACTCGTAGGATCATAAGTCATCATTTGGTCTGAATCCCAGCCGCCAGGAGTAGCATCACCTATAATGCCCCAATCGGTTTTTTCAATGGTATAAGTTAAGGCATTCAGATCAACATTGATTTTATAATAACCTGGCTCGGCTGCCACAATATTATCATCAGCATTGAGTTCGAGTGTTCCATCAGCTCCAACGTCTCCATAGTTTACGTCCCAATTGGGGCCTGTTGTAAACTTGAATTCGGTGTTGGCCGTAGGAAAATACAAATAACCTTCATAAGTATTATCGCTTAGCTTGGAGGCGAGTACAGTTTCTGTATTAGCAGGATCCCAGCCTTGATAGCTACCAGGTACATAAATTACAGGATAATCGGCTTTTTTTAGTTTTTTGTTAGGATTGGGAGAAACTCGCAGGCTTGAAGTAGCATCGGGATAGAATTTATAGACAAAGGCCTTGGTTGCGCGTGTACCACCCCAGCCACCATTTACCCCATACTGCATAGGATCCATTTTTCCACCAATAGCAGCATGGACCAGAAAAGTCGTTCCTCCCCAGGTCTGGGTCCTCAATCCATCAAAGTTGATAGAAAAAATAACTTCGTTGTTATGATCATTATCGGCCATAAAGAGATATTCGTAATTTGGCTCGAGCGAATATCCAGCATCTATGATTCTTTGAGTGTAAGTAACTACCTCATCATAGTGTTTAACTCCGGTATAAACTTCTGAGTTGAGGTATAATTTAGCTAAAAGCATCCAAACTGCAGCTTTATCGGCACGGCCATATTCATTTTGGCGAGCATCGATCATTAAAGGTTCTATCTCGAGTAATTCCGATTCGATATACTCGAAAAGATCTTGACGGCTGATTTGAGGTGGAAAGAATGAACCTACGGGGTCATTTTCAGTTACGAAAGGAACAGTACCAAACATATCGAGGGCATGATAATAACTCAAAGCGCGCATGAAACGAGCTTCAGCACGATAATGTTCTATATCAGTACGAAGGCTGCCGGTCACATTGCGCTCATCGAGTTTAGCATCAGTTGTTTCTCTAATGAATTCATTGCAGAGTGTAATCTGATAGAATATGCGATAGTAGAAGGCTGAGATGAATACATCACCAGCGCCCCAAGTCTGCCAGTGGAAATCTTTTATGGTCTGGTCGTTCCATCCAATAATGGCTTCATCAGTAGTGAGTTCCTGATGATACCAATATCCACGCAAATATTGCCCGAATCCTTCGTCTATGCCACTAATATCGGGCATTCCCGAAGGGCCCTGTTGACCTGAGACAGCCAGGCCAGCATAAATCTTAGCAAGAATCTGTTTATAGGCTTTAGGATTTTCATATACCTGAGCCGAAGTAACTACATCCTTGTCAATTGGAACCGTATCAAGGTCCTTAGTGCAGGAAGCCATAACAAAGCTCATCCCTGCAAAAATTAAAAAGAATTTACTGAACTTATTCATATGAGCTGTTTTTTATCGGTTAAAATATTAAGTTAAGACCAAGAACGAATACCCGCGTACGAGGATACATGCTATAGTCGATTCCACTGAAGATTTCAGGATCGAGACCCTTATACTCGGTAATGGTAAATACGTTGTTGACTGTAGCTGATAAACGCAGCTTGGCCCCGGTGTTAAACAATTTATCGAAGGTATAACCCAGAGCTATATTATCCAGCTTGAAAAAGGAAGCATTCTTGATGTAATAATCAGAGAGATATTGAGGAACTTTAAAAGCAGTTTCGGCAACATCGGCACTTACATTGGCCAGATAAGGTCCTTCGGGGCGGTACAAACGTTCGTAGGTTGAATTGTTAGAGCTAAAGTTGTCATATACATAATTACCTATGTTAGCCCGGCCACTGAAGACAAAATCCCAATTCTTATATTGCATACGACTGTTAATACCGAGGTAAACATCGGCAGCAGGCTTTTTATATTGATACCTATCATCGTCATTGATTTTTCCATCCTTATTGCGGTCAACATAAAGGCCTTCAATGGGTTTTCCATTGGCATCGTAAACCTGTTCGTAAACGAAGAAACTGTTAGAAGGATATCCTACCGAGTGAATTTGGATGGTATTTCCCACACCACCAGAAATAATACCTACGAGCACGCCTAAATAGTTAGGATCGTCGCTTGCTGTAAGTTTGGTAATTTTATTCTTATTATAGGTGGCATTAACTCCCAAATCCCAGTAGAAATCGGGGCCAACAAATGGTTTGCCATTAATAGAAAACTCTACTCCCTTATTTTCGAGGTCGCCTACATTGGTAGTAATATAGTTAGAAAGATTAGAACCTGCCGGTACGGGAATAAAATTAATCAAGTCTTTGGTTTTTCTCCAATAAACATCTAATGAACCATAAATTCTATCATTTACAAAACCAAAGTCCAAACCTATATTGGTAGTTGTGGTTTCTTCCCATTTAATATTGGGATCATAACCTTCTGGACGCAGGGTAATCAAGGTATCTGTACCCAAGATGTAGGAAGCAGTACCCCACGAACCGGTATAACGAGCCAAATAAGGATAATCATCATTAGTAATGTTTTGTTGACCCGTGATACCCCAACCCAAACGAAGTTTCAACTGGGATAGGGTTTTCACATTTTTCATCCAAGGCTCATCCATGATTCTCCATGCCAAGGCAACCGATGGGAACAAACCCCAACGATTATCCTTTGAAAATCTCGAAGAACCATCATCACGTAAAGTAAAAGTAAGCAAATACCTGTCAAACAAGGAATAATTGAATCTTGTGAAAAACGAGACTAAATAATATTCGCTTTTATTTGAGCTTGTATCGAAAATCCTTTCTTGAATAAAGAAAGGTCCATTCAAGTCGTTAGTAGTAGAATTGGTATCTTCTCTGTAGAAATGTTGCCATGAATAACCACCCATGATATCGAATTTGCTATAAATGGAAGGAACTTCCTTAACGTAATTCAAAGTAAAATCGAGCAATTCATTACGTTTCTCCTGGGTATATTTTGTATTGGTACCTCCTCCGTATTGAGGATCGAACGCAAAAGCGGCATTCCCAGGCACATAAACCGTTCCCTCAGACTTAGAATAATCGAGGCCAAGGTTAAGATTGGCTCTTAATTCGGGCAGGAAGGGCATTTTATAATCGAACTGGGCGTTTCCTAAAAAGCGGCTAACATCAGCATTATCATGTCTTTGTTCGAGCAAAGCTACGGGATTATCAGTAGCCTGATCTACAGGATTTCCGTTGGCCTGAAGCCATGTCCAGTATCCACCATAGGCGTTAGAGTCGTAAACAGGTTTGGTGGGGTCCATCTGAATGGCCGAACCAATAGCACCTTCATTGGCAAACCGCTGGTCAATAAACATTCCCTTACCATTAAGATTGATTTTCAGATTGTCGTCGAAAAGGGATGGATTTAAATTAAGGCCAAAGGATGTTCTTTGCATGTTATCGGTTTTGAGGATACCATCGTAATTAGCATAAGCCACAGAAGCACGATAGGGCAAGGCTCCAATGGCACCAGTTGCACTTACTGTATGATCATGCCCGAATGAGGAACGATAAATTTCATCTTGCCAATCGGTGTTAGCATCTCCAAGCAGTGCGAGAACTTCGGGTCTATCGGCATAGCGTTCATTAATGATGGTTCTGAATTGATCACCATCGAAGACTTCACGCTTTTGGGGGATAGTATAAAGGGAAAAAACTCCATTATATTCGAATTGTGGTGCTTTTTTCCCTGGGGTTAAACTACCCTTTTTTGTCGTAATGATAATGACTCCATTCGAGGCACGATTCCCGTAAATTGCTGCTGCCGAGGCATCTTTCAAAATAGTAAAGGTCTCGATGTCGTTTGGGTTGATAGTACTTAATTGATCGCGTGTTCCTGAAATACCAATATTGTCAAGAGGAACACCATCTACGACAATAAGAGGATCATTGCTTGCCGACAAAGAAGAACCTCCACGAATACGGATAGTGGCTCCAGAACCTGGTGCGCCGCTATTTGTAACTATCTGTACTCCGGCAGTTTTCCCAGCCATTAGCTCGAGAGGATTAGTTATACTTCCTCTATTGAAATCTTCGGTGCTAACAGCCGTTACCGAACCCGTTGCATCCCCCTTCTTCACCTGTCCATATCCTATGACCAAGACCTGATCAAGACTAGTGATGGTAGGCGATAAAGCAACATTAAGAGTTTGAGAGGTTTCAATCACAAATTCCTGAGTTTGGTAACCTACAAAGGAAAAAGCGAGCGTAGATCCTTTAGGTACGGTAATACTGTAATTACCGTTGATGTCAGTAACTGTACCTGTAGTAGTGTTTTTCACTACAATGGTAACTCCTGGTAGCGTGGTTCCATCAGAAGCATCTGTTACCTTTCCCTTTACTGTAAGCTGCTGCCCAAACGAAGATAAGGCAATGCCTGTGAAAAAGAAAAGAAACAGTACTTTCAGTAACTTAGCATGTTTCATCATACATCTGGTTTTAGTAATGGTTTAACATTAATTGATTAGATTATCATCTTGCTTCAGAAGAACTTTTCCTTTTCAGGAGAATTATTTCTGAAAACAAATGGTAAGTGTTAATTTTTCAGAACCAAATTTACAACACTTTTACTATTCTTTTACAAATATGTTACACTGAAAATGAGATTTTTGAATTTTTTTTTGCGAAATCGATATCGCAAACGTTTGCATCAAGCAAATAAATAAATTATTTTCGTTGCTAAATTTATAAACCTTCAATATCTCTTTTGAAATCAATAGACAAAAGATTAAACTATTGAAAATTAGGTCATTATGAAAAATAAGGTAACCATTAAAGATATAGCTAAGGCATTGGGGGTGTCTATTTCAACGGTATCGAGAGCACTTAAAGACCATCCCGATATTAGCGAATCTACCAAAACTCTCATTAAAAATTTTGCTCAGGAAATCAATTATCGTCCAAATGTTCTGGCTTTAAGTCTAAGACAGCAAAAAAGCCATACTATAGGGCTTATTATTCCCGAAATTGTTCATCATTTTTTCTCATCAGTTATAAGTGGCATGGAGGACTTAAGTTATAGGGAGGGATACAATATTATCATTTGTCAATCGACCGAGAATCAGTTTCGAGAAGCCGCAGCACTACAAACTTTAATAGATCATCGAGTGGATGGAATTTTAATTTCTTTGAGCAAGTCGACACAAAATTTTTCACAATTCAAAAAAGCCATAGAAGAAGGATTCCCAATGGTGTTTTTCGATAGAATTTGTGAAAGTGTAGAAACCGATCGTGTAATAATGGATGATACAGAAGGAGGTCGTTTAGCAACAGAATACCTTATTGATAAAGGTTGCAGCAATATACTTCATTTGGCAGCATCATCCCATTTACTTATAGGGCGTTATCGCCGCGATGGATATATTCAGGCTTTGAAAGATCATCATCTACCTATTAAGGAAGAACTTATTCTGAAATGTGATACTCAGGAGGAAGTGTTAACCCTTCAAAACCACCTTTATGAACTTTTGCCGCAAATTGATGGAGTTTTTGCGGTAAATGACAGCACTGCCATTGCTTTAATTCAAATTTTGAAAAAAAAAGGCTATCGCATTCCTCAAGATATTAGAGTAGTGGGATTTGGAGATGGACCTAACGCCACTATAGTAGAGCCTGCACTCACCACCATCGAACAAAAGGGTTACGACATGGGCCGTGAATCGGTAAGGCTGCTGCTACAGCGCCTTAATAATCCCTCGGCTTCTATCAGTTATCAAACTCGTGTTTTCCCGCCTACTCTTAAGATCAGAGAGTCTGCCTGACAAATTCTTTCCTATTGTAGTTCACGACAGAATTTCTCTCTATTTTCAGAATGATAAATAAAAATTTGATTATCAATTAATTAAGCATAATGTATCATAATGCTTGCGTTCGGTCTATTGTTTGGCCGAAGAATTTGTTATTCATTCATGAAATGGTTGACCTTGATAAAATTCCTCTTTGAATGTTCATAATTCCATATATAAACTATATATTTATAGGTAATTAATGATTTATTTATTAATTTCTTTTGTTTTATTTGGAAATCTGATTACTTTATATATACATTTGCATGAAAAATTCAAATTTCATTTATTTCGATTTTATCGAATTTCTATTTTTATGAGTTTAAAACCTGCGACAAATATTCTTTAATTTCAAATTATCACATCCATTTTCCATCAATAATCAAAAACAACATTATTGAACAACCTTTTTAATCAATTTATAAGTATCACTCAAAATCCTTATCAACCATGAAACATTTATTTCCTTTAATCAGCTTACTTCTACTCATTAGCCTCTTCAATATAGGCTGCAGTAAAGACGAAGAAGAAGAATCTAACGAACAGGTAGTCAATTATACTACCAGTTTTACCAATGTTGCTACCACCCTGCAAGATTTCATTATGAAAACACAGGTTTATGAAAGCTCAAATTTCGATGAATTAACCTTAGATGAGACAAAGAAGGTCATCAATGACTTTATTGCTTCGGGCGAAAATTTCATCAAGAGTGTAGACGAGTATGAAAAGTACAAGATAGGCACTAAAAGTTCCTCATGGCTGAAGAACACGATGGAATCGCCTTGTAGCATGTATGATGCCATTCCCGATGTAGGGAACGGAATATCGCCAGGATTCGTAAAAAATGTAGCCGATTTGATTGATGAAACCAAAGGTGAAGTTGATAAGCTAACAGAAATGGTAAATAATAATGAAATTGATGAAGAGACTTATCAAGCTGCCTTGAATGAACTTGCTAAAATGAAAAAAGTCAAGGCTGCCAATTTTGGTATGAGTGCGATCCTGAGTACCGGAGCATCGGGTCTGACAGGGTTAGCAGTTTATAGTGTAGGAGGAGTTGGTTTAGCTATGAGTGCCCCGGCTATTCTTGGTGTAGCAGCCGTAGGTACTGTAGTGGGTACAAGTTATTATGTGATATCTAATTGGTGGTACGGAATCGAGAAAAATGGGCAGGACGATCAGATGGGCCAAATCATAGTCGCTTCCGGGAAAATTGGCGATCCTATTCCAACTACTTTGCTTAAAGATGGCGCCAATTTAACAATTGCTATCTCTGGCTGCGTTCCGGTTTATATTCCCTCTTTCAAACTACCTGCTCAAGGGATGAAGAAAACGATTGAAATTACCCCTGTTAAATTAGAAGACGCTACTCCAGAAACCCAAGTAGAAGTATGCACCATAGAAGAAGTTTATGTAGCCCAGAATTGTGAGGAGGTGCTTTATGTTACTGCCACACCTAATCCTCCCGACCCAGGCCCATATCAAGGTGTTACAGTAACTGCCACCATCTTCCCTTTTGTTAGCGGCTGCCAGATTTCATTTAGCATCGTTGGTACAGATGGATACACCAACAGCGAAACATATGAAACCGATGCCAATGGACAAGCCTCATTCTATATCCCTGGAGCCGAGGAAGGTGTTCATGATATCGTAACAATTACCGCTTCAAATGGAAATACGTATACCGTAACCTATACCTTCTAAAACTTTAGCTCATATTTTGTTTCTCAAAAAAAGCTTTCGGCAACGAAGGCTTTTTTTGTAACATGCTCTGTGATTTTAGCTTAAATTTGTTTTCAAGATGAAAACAGAATATCTTCTTCAAAAGGCTATAATTATTGGGCTGGTAGCTTTTAGAATTTTCCCAGTTCAAGCCCAAACTGGTTTTATCGAGAATGAAGGACAATGGAATTTGCATATTCTTTTTTCATCGCAACCACAAGCAAATGTAGCAGCGTTTATCGAATCGGGTTCAATAACTTTCAATATGCTGCAAGGACAACATGACGAAACAACTAATCATGAAAATATAAGTGGAAAGCATAATTATGAAAATATTCAGGGACATGCTTTTCGAATCACATTTGAAAATGCCAATTTTTCAGATATCACAGCCTTAAAACCCAAACCAGAAAAATTAAATTATTTTCTTGGGAAAGATCCAAAAAAATGGAAAACAGATATAAAAATCTTCGAAGAACTGTATTTGCAAAATGTATACAAGAATATCGATCTAAGAATTCTTCCTGCGGTTGGAGGTATAAAATATGAGTTCATCATACATGCAGGAGGCAAAATCAATGATATTTCCATTCGATATGATGGCTTGGACAATATTAAATTGCAGGAAGGCTATCTTATTTTGAACACTACTCTGGGAGAAATTATCGAAGAAGCCCCAAAAGTTATAGTTGAAGATAAAGGGATAAAATATGAGGCTGAATGCCAATATCAAATCGAAGCCAACAGGATAAAATTTCATTTTGACCGGTCATTTTCTGACTCTGAAAAAATCATTATCGATCCTCGTTTGATATTTTCCACTTATTCAGGAAGCCAAGCCGACAACTGGGGATTTACCGCTACTTATGATAATGCAGGTAATGTATATTCCGGAGGCATTGTCTTCAATATCGGATATCCAGTAAGTTTAGGAGCCTACCAACAAAATTTTGCAGGCGGATGCGACATAGGTATCATCAAATATGATTCTACGGGGACAAATCGAATCTATGCCACCTATCTTGGTGGGCTTTATGCCGACTTACCCCACAGTTTAATCGTCAACACTTCCAACGAACTGGTCATTTTTGGTACTACTGGTTCGCCTAATTTTCCAGTTACACCCTTGGCATTCGATACAAGCTTTAACGGAGGGAATCCGGTTAATTATGCTTCTTTAAATTTTCCCTTAGGCTCTGATATTTTTGTGGCTAAACTGAGTGAAGATGGCTCACAATTAATATCTTCCACTTTTATAGGAGGGAGCGGAAATGATGGTTTGAATTTCCGTTCTCGCTATTCACCCATGCTTATGACAGGCAATGATACTTTATATTATAATTATGGAGATGGTGCCCGTGGCGAAGTGATTACCGACCAGCAAGATAACATTTATATTGGATCCACATCATTTTCGAACGATTTCCCTATAACTACTGAAACATTTCAACCCTTTTTCAAAGGAAAACAAGAAGGTGTTGTGTGTAAATTCGACAGGACATTGAGCTATTTGAACTGGAGTAGTTATTTAGGCGGATCGAATGATGAAGCTATATTTTCTATAGATATCAACTCTGGTGGTGATATATACGTTACTGGTGGCACTAATAGTGGCGATTTCCCTACCACATTAGGAGCTTATCGGAGACAATTTAGTGGTGGAAGTGCCGATGCGTTTATTTCGTGTATTTCGGCTAATGGACAGCATTTGAAGGGATCAACCTTTTGGGGATCGCCAACCTATGATCAAGGGTATTTTGTGCGTATTGGGCCCGATAATGAAGTATATGTTTTCGGGCAAACCAAAGCTCCTGATTCGTCCATGATGATCAATGCCCTATACGGTCAACCAAACAGTGGTCAATTGATATCAAAATTTTCGCCTTTAATCGATACCTTGAGATGGAGTACTGTAGTTGGGAAAGGTGATGGACAACCTAATATTTCTCCAACGGCATTCATGGTAGATGTATGTGGGAGGATTTATTATTCGGGCTGGGGAAGAATATGGGGCGATAGTTATGTAAATGGCAACTGGCACTTATGGGGTACACCCTTTGGGACTCACGGCCTTGCGGTTACACCCGATGCTGTTCAACCCATTACCGATGGGCAAGATTTCTATGTGGCTATACTATCGGCTAATGCAGCAGGGTTAGATTATGCTACTTTTTTTGGAGAACTGCACTATACGGGTTGTTCATTTAGTGGTCATGATCATGTGGATGGTGGCACTAGCCGCTTCGATCCAAGGGGAAACATAATTCAATCGGTTTGCGCATCGTGTGGAGGCTGCCAGCAATTTCCCACATATCCTAACCCTGGGGCCTGGTCGAATACAAATAACTCAACTAACTGCAACAATGCCATATTTAAGATCCATTTGAAGAGTGATATTGCCACAGCTAATTTCATTACGCCTCCAAGCGGTTGCGCTCCTTATGAAGTTCAATTCCAAAACACCAGTGTTGGTTCGTCCTTTTGGTGGGATTTTGGTGATACAACTTCAGGAGCCGCCAATTATTCTAGTTTAAAAAATCCATCCCATACTTATCACCAAGCAGGATTATACACCATTACCCTTATTAGCTTCTTACCAGGTAGTTGCAATTTATCGGATACGATTCAAAAAAATCTGCTCATTCTCGACGATACTACCATATGGCTCGATACTCTTGTAATTTGCCAGAATAACTCCGTTCAAATTGGAATCTCTCCATTCCCTGATACTACTATAAACTACCAATGGATCCCAGATACATGCCTCAGCAATCCGAATATTTCTAATCCATTCGCATTCCCACAGACCACTACAACTTATATGTGCCTGGTTGCAAGCCCTGAATGTACAGATACGCTCCTTCAAACTATTGAAGTGATTCCCTTCTTAATTTCGGCGGGCGAAGATACTGTAAGCTGTTCCGAATGGTTTACTCTCCATGCTTCATCGGGAGATACAAGTACTCTGTTTCATTGGTCATCCCTAAGGAATTTCCTCGATACTTTAAACTCATCCCCTTTTGATAGCACTGCATTCATCAACTTAACCAACTACACAGGAAACACATTTTATCTTAAGGCATATAATTCAATCGGATGTGAATCTATCGACAGCGTAAAAGTAATTTATGGAGGGGCCAACATTACGACCAGTTCTGATCGTATGGCTTGCTACAATGACACTTTACATCTACATGCGTATAATTTATATCCAAACAATATTTTAACTTGGGAATGGCAACCCGAAGCCTATATCCTTACCGGCTCCCATAGCCCAGATCCTATAGCCAAGCCCGATACAAGTACATGGTTTTTTGTGAAGGCTTCATCTCTCTATCATTGCCAGACCTTGGATAGTATTCACATTCAGATTAGTCACATATTGCCAGGCTTAGACGTCCATCCCACAAGCTGTTACGATACATGCGACGGATGGGCAAAAGTTAATCCTACAGGTGGCTTCCCTCCTTATTCTATTTTATTTAGCAATGGAATACAAGACTCCGCAATTACACATCTTTGCTCAGGAAAATTTTGGGTAAGCATTACAGATTCTATTGGCTGTGATACTATAACGGAGTTCCAAATCGATTCCCCTTCGCCATTTTTTATCAAATATAAAATACAGCATGTAAGCTGTCATGGCGATTCTACTGGTTTTATTCATTTAAATATAACGGGAGCGACTCCGCCATATCAAATATTCTGGTCGAATGGTGACAGCGGACCTTACCTTAATCATTTACCGGCAGGTTCATATATAGCACAAATATTTGATGCCAACCTCTGTGATACTGTATTGAATTTTTTCATTCAGCAACCCCAAGCTTTTGATGTTGAAGCAGAGATTAATTCAGTCAGTTGTCATGGGTATGCTGATGGCAGCATTCAATTGCAAATCAGTGGTGGCATTCCACCTTATTCAATTTTCTGGAATAATGGGATGCAAGGTAGATTGATCAATGGATTAAGCGCAGGAACCTACACAGCTTTATTGATTGACAGCCTGCAATGTGATACTTCCATGACATTTATCATTAATGAGCCACCTTCTTTAGTCGTTCAGGCCATTGTTGAGCCGGTAAGTTGCCCGGGGAATAGCGACGGTAGCATCGAACTATTTTTGGAAGGAGGTAGCCAGCCCTATTCTATACATTGGGCCACAGGAGATACTTCACTTCATCTCTACAACCTTTCGGCCGGATTTTATTCCGTTCGCATCATCGACAATCATCAATGTACTTTTGATACGGGTTTCATCATCGATGAGCCATCACCTTTTACGATAATAGCAAGTATTTCACCCGTAACTTGCAAAGGATATGCGGATGGTAGCATCATGATAGAAGCAAGTGGAGGTAGCCCTCCGTATGCTTTAACATGGTCGAATGGCTTGACAGGCAATTTCTTGTCAGGTTTAGAGGGTGGATTCTACACTTTAACCCTCCTCGACCTTCATTCATGTGATACTACTATTACATTTTTTGTCCCCGAGGCTCAACATCCATTAAATGTAACCTTATTGAGTTATCAACCTTCTTGTTGGGATTCTGAAGATGGAGCCTATAAAATTTTGCCAGAAGGTGGGATGCCTCCTTACACCATATTTTGGGAAACGCATGAAATTTCAGACAGCATAGGCAATTTACCGGCTGGAATATACTCAATCGATATCTCCGATGCTTATAAGTGCAATGTACATATCACAGATACGCTTTCCTCTCCTACTCCATTCATGATTCAGTCTATTATTCAAAATCCAAGATGTGCATTTGGCATTCCTGATGGAAGCATTCAAGTTCTCGTAGCAGGAGGTACACCACCCTATTACTTTCATTGGTCAAATGGTGAACAGACTTCCTTATTGCAAAATATTCCTATTGGAATTTATCAAGTTCATATCATTGACTCTCATCAGTGCGACACCAACCTTTCCTTCACTCTAAAGGCTCCGTCGGAATTTCAAATCACAAAAAAAATTTCCCCCTGTTCCTGTTTCGGAAAAAATGATGGGAGCATAGAAATAGAAATTGTAGGCGATCAAACCGAATACAAAATAATATGGGCGGATGGCAGTGATGAAAAAATCAGAAATAACCTCTATGCAGGGGTTTATCCTTTTCGGGTATCCGATAAAAACGATTGTACAAAGTATGATACTATTACGATAGAGCAACCCGAGGCTATCGAAGTCAGCAAGAAAGTCTCACCGGTAGGATGCGAAAGCGATTCGGACGGAAAAATAGAACTAAGCATAGAAGGAGGGAGCCCGCCTTATACTGTAATCTGGCCGGAAGGTTTTCAAGGTGAAATACTATATGAGCTCCCCAAAGGAATCTATACTTTCCAAATCATTGATAACCACAACTGTTCAATGATAGACACGGTTGTAGTTTGGCAGAAAGAGTGCTGCATCGATATTCCCAATATAATCACCCCTAATAGCGATGGTTTTAATGATACATTCGTCATTAAGGGCATAGAAAACTTCCCCACTAATGAATTAATCATTTACAACCGTTGGGGGAAAGAGATCATTCAATTCAAAGGCTATAAAAATGAGTGGGATGGTAGAGATGCCAATGGTGAACAGGTGGCAGACGGTGTTTATTATTATATTCTTCATCTAACGGGTGGCCGTTACTTTCAAGGTTCTATTACGGTGATACGATAAAACAAGCTGAATAAAGCAGAGGTCGAACAAGCGAAACTATAGAATTTCTGTTCTAAAGTCTATTTGTGTGTGCTCTTTTTTAGAGGTGAAGGGAAGTTCCAAAATATAAATAACAATTATTCCTAATATAAAAAAGTGAATTTCATTATTCTTCTCTCCTATAGAATCCTTCCAAGAAATTGTAGCTGACGGATTGATGTATATCATCTATGATTATTTGCCAGCAGTATTATATCTTTCTTTATCTCTAACCGACAATGATTATCTACGTGAAATCTGCACGTATCTGCGCGAGCTTTTGAAAGTTTTTCTCGCTAATGATCGCCGATTTAATTTCACGCTGATTTTATCTGTGCATATCTTCGAAGAAATCTGTGTATATTGGGGGAGAACTTGTTTCTATTTTTCTGGTCAATCTTTACAGAGACTCAGGGATGGCATTTCACGAGAAAAAGAATTTCTCCATCTATGTTTTAAGTAAAACTTATCATGTAAATTTGTTGCATAAATCATTCGACACTCAAACCACTTAAATTCAAAATATTATGAAGAAAATATTAGTTGCAACCGAAAAACCTTTTGCACAAGAAGCAATAGTAGCTATTCGCAAGGCAATAGAGAATGCAGGTTACTCACTTGTTTTACTCGAAAAATATACCTTGAAGGCTGACTTATGCAATGCTGTAGCCGATGTTGATGCCCTCATTGTTAGAAGTGATATTGTCGACAGAGAAGTAATTGATGCAGCAAAGCATTTGAAAATTGTTGTACGTGCTGGTGCCGGATATGATAATATCGATTTGGAAGCATGCACAAAACAGGGGATAGTAGTGATGAACACACCGGGTCAGAACTCAAATGCGGTGGCCGAGCTGGCCTTTGGTATGATGTTGTACATGGCTCGTGGTGGTTTTGATGGAGGAACTGGCACCGAACTACGTGGAAAAACCCTTGGCATTCATGCTTATGGTAATGTTGGAAAATACGTTGGTAAAATTGCCTCGGGTTTTGGAATGAAGACTTATGCCTACGATCCTTTTGTAACTTCCGATATAATTCAATCCAATGGAATAATACCTGTTTCTAAGGTTGAGGATCTTTATAATAGCTGTCAATATGTTTCACTACATATTCCAGCCAACGAACAGACAAAAAAGTCTATTAATTATGATTTGCTTTCGCTTATGCCAAAAGGAGCCACATTGGTTAACACGGCGAGGAAAGAAATTATTGACGAAGAAAGCCTTTTAAGAATGTTCGCTGAAAGACCGGATTTTAAGTATCTCAGTGATATAGAGCCAGGGTGCAAGGCAGAGATCATCGAGAAATATCCCAAACGTTACTTTTTTACCCCCAAAAAGATGGGGGCTCAAACTCTCGAAGCCAATAACAATGCAGGCATAGCTGCAGCTCAACAAATTATCGATTTTTTCGAAAAAGGCGACATTCGCTTCAAAGTAAATTGAGGCAGCTTTTAATCATTTCCCGATATTCATCATTTCTTGTTCTTTGAAATCATTTAAAAGCATCCTCTGGTCTATAGAAATAAAGTACAAATAAGTTTTTTATCGAATTTTTAAATAGCATAAGCTATTGTAGTGATCAAAGGAATGTTTCTACGCTCAGAGGATGCTTTTTTTATCATGTAGCAACAATCCTGAAGCCAAAGGTTTGGTATCAGGAAAAACCTTCTCAACAGTATTTATTAAAAATATTTAAATTTACTTTAAAAACTTACAACAATGGCATTTTTTAGGTTTCAAGACCTGAGGGTCTATCAAAAAACGATGGAGTTTGTAACATGGGCTTCACGGATTGCCGAAGGGCATTATTCGAATGGACTAGGCCAGATCATTAGTAATAAGCTTATAGATGCTTCCTTGGCCATAGCATCAAGCATAGCAGAAGGTTCGGCAGCGCCAAAACCAATCTTTATCGAGCATCTCAAACAAGCGAAGGCTCATGTAAGAGAATGCGTTGTATTGACAGAACTCATGCTATCTCTGAAATTATTAAATGAACGTAATTATGAGTATGCCTACTCTATGCTCTCTGAAATCATTAGAATGATAGGAGGACTTATTACATCATTAAGTAAGGATGTAGACGAAACACCCAGAAACAAACAAGACAATGAACAGGAAAACGACATCAATGTGTAAATTCAAACTTTAAAATTACTTTTAAAACTATCAAACTTATGGCTATTATAAAACCCTTTAAAGGACTTAGACCCCCAAAAGAAATTGCCCATCTTGTAGCTGCCCGGCCTTATGATGTGCTCAGCTCAGATGAAGCTCGCCAGGAAGCTCAAGGCAACCCTTATTCACTTTTACATATTACCAAACCTGAAATTGATCTCCCGATTGGTACAGATGAGCATTCTCAAGAAGTATATCTAAAGGCTGCTGAAAATTTTCTCATGTTTAGAGAAAAACGATGGCTTGTACCTGATGAAAAAGATTTACTCTACATTTATGCTCAAACCATGGATGGTCGCACACAATACGGAATTGTAGGATGCGCAGCCGTTGACGACTACTTCAATGGTGTAATAAAACGTCACGAACTCACCCGAAAAGACAAAGAAGAAGACCGGATGAAACATGTTATGATTACGAATGCTAATCTCGAACCCGTCTTTTTTACTTATCCTGCCGTTAAAGAAATAGATGAAATTGTAAACCAAATTGTTAACACAACCTCGCCGGTTTATGATTTCACTGCACCCGATGGAATTGGACATCATTTCTGGCTCATCGAAAATAATGACATTATACAGAAAATTGTGCAGCTTTTTGCCAAAATTCCGCATACTTATGTAGCCGATGGACATCATCGAACTGCCGCAGCGGCCCTTGTTGGGGCCGAGAAAAGAAGAATGAACCCTAATCATAAAGGGGATGAAGAATATAACTTTTTCATGGCAGTTCATTTCCCCGACAATCAACTAAGAATTATTGATTACAACCGTGTAGTAAAAGATTTAAACGGATTGTCGAAAGAAGAATTTCTGGAAAAGCTCAAACAACATTTTGTAATCGTCGAGAAAGGCCAGCAACCTTACAAACCTTCTCGCATGCATGAATTCAGTATGTATCTTGATGGAAGATGGTATTCTTTAGAAGCTCTGGCACATACTTATGATGAGAATGATCCAATTGACGTTCTCGATGTTACCATTCTTAGCCGATATATTCTCGATGAGATTTTAGGAATTAAAGACCTGAGAACCGATAAACGCATTGATTTTGTGGGAGGTATAAGAGGAATGCAGGAATTGAGTCGGCGAGTGAATAGTGGCGAAATGGCCGTTGCTTTTGCCTTATATCCCGTTTCATTAAAACAATTAATGGCTATTGCAGATTCAGGCCGAATAATGCCACCAAAAACTACCTGGTTCGAACCCAAATTGCGCTCAGGACTCGTAGTTCACTTACTCGACTGAATTTAATAGAAATCCTCGTTTATTTTATTCGTTTAAAATACCGCTTTCGTTATTTCAACACACCTAAAGAGCCCTACTTCTCCTGTATGGGCTCTACTTATTATTTTATTTCACTCTCACTCTACTTTTTTTAAATAAAACCTGAACATTTTAAACTTCGTATTGTTAATTTGTTAACAATAGAGAATTATCAGTTTTACTTCTAACTTTCTTAAAATTAGATTAAAACATAATTTAAAATAAATTTCAAACACAGGAGGTAATATGAAAAAATTAGAAAACAAAGTGGCTATTGTCACTGGTGCCGCTCGAGGCATGGGAAAAGAAGAAGCCAAGTTATTTGCTAAAGAAGGTGCTAAAGTAGTAGTAGCCGACATTATTGAAAACGAAGCTGAAGAAGTTGCTAAGGAAATCATTCAGAATGGAGGTGAAGCTATGGCATACAAACTCGACGTTTCGAAAGCAAAAAACTGGGAAAAGATGGTGGAGGCCGTAGTAGAAAAATGGGGCAAGGTAGATGTACTAGTCAACAATGCAGGAATTCTGAGCTTGACTGGCGTTGAGGATACGACCGAAGAAGAATGGGACAAGGTAATGGCCGTCAACGCCAAAGGCAATTTTCTTGGAGTAAAATATGTGTTGCCAGCCATGAAAAAAGCTCAAAAAGGCTCTATTATCAACATTTCTTCTATTTTCGGGCTTATAGGTTCAGGAGCTTCTGCAGCTTATCATGCCTCGAAAGGGGCTGTTCGATTATTTACCAAAACAGTTGCTGCCGAATTAGCCAAATACAACATTAGAGTAAATTCGATTCATCCGGGAGTGATTAGGACTGCGATGACCGACGAATTACTCAAAGACCCTGCAAATACCAAGAATCTTCTTGGAACCACTGTGTTAGGAAGGCCTGCAGAATCCATAGAAGTAGCTTATGGAGCATTGTTCCTTGCTTCTGATGAATCATCTTACATGACCGGTTCTGAACTGGTTATCGATGGCGGCTACACCGCTTTATAACACGAAAATGAAAAGAGAGAATAGAAACTCATAGTCTCTCTTTACTCCTTTCACAGAGTAGCTTTTGCTACAATGTAATATGAGGGTTTTTAGAACTTATATCCTCATTGAATCATGAATGAATAAAATTAGAAAAGCCTGGCGAAATGTCAGGCTTTTTTGTTGGCTAATAGACTTGGTTTGATAGAAAATCTCAAACGAATTTAAACATAGAGGTAAACCTATTTATCTTCGTTGTGGTATTTTATAAGTTATTGCTAAGGAAGGATATAAAAAAGGAGTATGAGTGATAGGAGGAGGAGAAGGAGTGACAAGGCCCATGCTTAAATTTTCAGAAATATCAAATGATGAAAGATGAGCATCGACAGTGGCATCTACGGCGTTCAGGATATAAACAAAACCAGCAATAATGTAACTGAGTTCCATATTTCGACGGTAATAGTCTCTTTGAGCGCGAAGTTGATCGGCGGTATATTTCACAGCATAATCATTAGGAGGTTCTCCAGAAAGATTATTAATTTTAAAATTGTAAGCATCTTTAAACTTGTGATATTCATCACTATTAGTAATAGCGAAATATCCCGTTGCAGCAAATCCGGCATAAATGATAGGAATTTTCCAATATTTATGATTATAGGCCTGCCCGAGACCTGGTAGAGCTAACGACATGATAGTAGCCGTTCGAGGCGAGCGTACTTTATGCCTTTGATTAACAGTATCTTGAGCCGAATTAACCAATGGGAATAGAAATAATAGACAAACGAAAAGAATTGCATTTTTGAATCCCGCCATGGAAAGATGTTTTGGCATGTCATTCTTGCAAGAGAGCTTGAATTTTTTGAAATTCTTCCTCATTCTTGAATCGGATGACGATTTGGCCTTTCCCTTTGGCATTACATGAAATCTGAACCTTGGTACCCAATTTTTGAGCCAGATTGTCTTGGAAAGATAGATAGGAATCGGGCAGTGTAATTTTTTCAGTTTTAGATTTTTCTTCTTGATTTTCCTGAGAATTTTGAGCTTTTTTCAAATCACGAACCCATTGTTCTACTTGACGGACAGATAGCTCTTTTTCGATAATTTCCTTAAGAATAATTAATTGATCTTCTATATCGTCGATATTAATAATGGCTCGTGCATGGCCCATACTAATTTGTCTGTCACGAATGGCGACCTGAACCTCAGGTGGTAATTTCAAAAGTCGCGTATAATTTACAACCGTAGAACGGTTTTGGCCCACCTTATTGGCCACTTCATTTACCGTAACACCTACCTCATCGATAAGGCGTTGATAGCTCATTGCAATTTCTAAAGGATTGAGATCGTTGCGGTGAATATTTTCAACGAGGGCCATTTCGAGCATTTCTTCATCATTGGCTATACGTATGAAGGCAGGAATTCTATCGAGACCAGCAATCTTGGCAGCTCTAATCCTACGTTCACCCGTGATGAGTTGATACTTATCATAACCCATCTTTCTGACAGTGATAGGTTGAATGATGCCTTGCTGACGAATAGATTCTGCCAATTCGTTGAGAGAAGCTTCTTCAAATTCTGAACGGGGTTGAAAGGGATTAGTTTCAATCTTATCAATTTCAATTTCAGCAATTGCACCTGCCACGAATTCACCCGAAATATCTTTAGATGTAATGTCGGTTTCAGGACTCTGCAATATTGCACTCAGCCCTCTACCCAAGGCAGATTTCTTGTTAGTTGTCATGGATATTCAGATTGTTTTGATTTACAATAGAATGTTTGGTAAGATTGTTTTTTTGCAAAATTTCTCTAGCTAAATTCAAATGGTTAGCTGCTCCTACGCTATCGGCATCGAACATAATAATAGACTGACCAAAACTCGGGGCTTCGCTTAATCGTGTATTCCGATTAATAATTGTATCAAAAACCATAGTTTGGAAGTGCATCTTTACTTCTTCTACAACTTGACGAGCAAGCCGTAAACGACTATCATACATAGTAAGCAAAATTCCTTCTATATCGAGCTCGGTATTTAGACGAGATTGCACAATTTTTATTGTGTTGAGAAGTTTGCCCAAGCCTTCGAGGGCAAAATATTCACACTGAACGGGTATAATGACCGAATCGGCAGCCACCAAAGCATTTACGGTAATTAAGCCCAAGGAAGGTGAACAATCTATCAGTATGAAATCGTAATTATCTTTTATTGGAGCAAGTACTTTTCTCATCATTTTTTCTCTATTAGGCATATTAATCATTTCTATTTCTGCTCCAACCAAATCAATATGTGCGGGAATGATGTCAAGATTAGGGGTTTCGGTTGTAAGTATGATTTTATCGGATTCGGCATTGCCAATGATACATTCATATATACTGGATGTGATATTACGCGGGTCATAACCAAGGCCAGAGGTAGCATTTGCCTGAGGGTCAGCATCAACTACCAGTGTTTTATATTCTAAAACGGCCAGGCTGGCTCCCAAGTTGATAACAGTTGTCGTTTTGCCTACACCTCCTTTTTGGTTCGCAATAGCGATAATTTTACCCATAATTTGCAATTAAAAAAATAAGTTTTCCGTTAGCAAAATTACATATTTACACCTCTGCTTTGCATTTAATCAATTAAACCATAGCCCATCTCATAATAACCCATTGAATAATACTTCAGTAACTTTTATTCATGGTTCCTCATTATTATTTTGATGATCAGTTCTTGAATGAGACACTTCTATATTGGGATGTTCTTTGAGGAAATTCTTTAAAAAATCTTCTGCTTCATGGAAGGCTTTCGTCAGGTTCTCAATATCTTCTGGAAATACCCTCACCCTATTTCTTTCGTAAAAGAATTTACCACTACGACTATCAAATCTTCGCTTACTCTCGGTAAGTGTTAAATAAATGCTTCTCTCACCCATTTTCACATCCAAATAGTATCTTCTTTCCCCTGCCATTATGGTCCTTGAGAATAATTCTTCGAAACCTTCTCTTTGTTTTTGTTCCATCTTTATCTTTTTTAAAAAATTTATAAGAACAAAAATAAACACTAAAATCCCAACAAACAACATTTTCAAACAAAGATTCGAATTATTTTATTCTGTGACAGCATGATTAGTTGTAACAAAATAGGGAATAGTGTACTTTTGCAGCTGATTTTTGCTCCTTCTCAAAAATGCTTACACGACGCCATCTTAGAATTAAGGTATTGCAGGCGCTTTATGCGTACCTTCAGTCCGATAACCATCAGATTGACATTGCCGAAAAACAATTAGTCAGTAGTATAGAGCATATCTACGATCTTGCTATAAATCAAATTTCATTTTTATTGAACTTATGGAAATTTGCCGCTGAGCGTCTAGAAGAAGGTAAATTAAAGTTCAGACCCAGTGAGGAAGATTTAAACCCTAATACTCGTTTCATCGACAACGCTTTTTTAAAAAAACTCAATAGCAATAATAGCCTGATGAAGCAAATTGAGCGATTAAAAATATCATGGACTGATTATGAGGAAGTTACAAGAAGAATCTATAAAAGCCTGCGTTCATCGAATGCTTATCGCGAATATCTAGAAAAATCACCAAACAGTTTTCGTGAAGATAAAAATTTTGTGTTGCAAATTTTTAATGATTTTATTGTAAACGACCTTGGTTTGCAAGCTATTTTTGAAGAAAAGAACTTATTTTGGACGAATGACATCCGAGAAGAAACTATAGTGCTTAAGAAAGAAATATTATCTTCAGAAAATTCGGAGCAACTGGCCGATAGAGAAATACTTTCGAGAATTTTTCGACAGGAAGGTAAAGAAAACGAAGAGATTGAGGTGACCAGTTTCGAACAAAGTATTTACCAGGCGAATGATTATTCCATAGCGGTTTGGATAGCCAACCGTATGATGAATGATGTGAAGGAAAATTGGAATGAATCTTCTCCCCTGCCTCCTTTGTTGAAAACTTCAGATGATTCTGAGGATAATGACATGGAGTTTTTATTGAGTTTATTCCGTAAAACTATACTTCATTTCGACGAATACAACGAATATATTACCGAGAAAATCATTAATTGGGACTTAGAAAGAATTGCCGTTATGGATGCCATTCTTTTAAAGATGGCCATTACTGAAATTTTAGAATTTTCATATATTCCCATAAAAGTTACTATGAATGAATATATAGAATTAGCAAAAATCTACAGTACACCAAAGAGCAGCCAATTTATTAATGGAATGCTCGATAAAATTGTTGGTTCGCTTAAAAATAGGAATTTAATAAAGAAAGCAGGTAGGGGATTATTTGAATAAGGTGCATTGCTTTATTTTCGACCGAAATCTGCAGGATTCTCTCCCCAATGTTCAGTATCCCATTTCAAAAGTAGATTATTCCATTCATTATTTTGAAGCCAGTTCTCGGCTCTTGCAATAAGCTCGAACAAATATTTATTGTTCTCATTCTGGATTAATTTAGTTTTTGCCTTTCGATTTTTTATCCATTGGATTGCATTGAGTGAATCAGAGTAAATAGGAATGTTTAAACCCTTTTGCTTACATAATGCTAAGGCATGAACAATAGCCAAAAATTCTCCAATATTGTTAGTCCCATCTTTAAAAGGACCTTGATAAAATACTTGTTTCCGAGTGGATGTATCAACCCCTCTATACTCGAGAATTCCTGGATTGCCCGAACAAGCAGCATCTACGCAAATACTTGGCACAATAATCTCAGAGCTGGAAGATTTTTCATTTTCCTGATCCTCCTCAAATAAAGCATTAGATTCTAAATATTTATCTGGCGTTTGTTCGAATGCCCTTTGTGCTGATAGTTCATCATAAAAGCCTCTGTATTTTGCATTAGGGAATCCTTTTACCCTTTTTAAACATTCCTCCCATGAATCGACTATGCCTGGCTGTGTTCCTTCCCATATTACGTAATATTTATATTTCTTTTTCATCTTTTTTATCTATCAATAGCCTCTTGAACTTTAGACAGAATTTAGTTTTATCCATGCATAACAAACACATATGGTGAATTCTGATTTGCACACATTATATTGTACAAATTTAGACCATTTTAACAGTGATTGAATGATTTTAAAGATATAGGCTATCATCACCTTTAATGAGTTTACCATTGAAGTCGAGACAGATGGGCAGAAGAATTGAGTTTTTATTTTACTAAGGTATATCTTTGTGCTTCCCATTTTTAATTATTCATAAAATGATATCCATTGATTCAGTTAGACTTATCGAGACCATGTTAGCCCCAGGGATCATGATTTCGGCTTGTGGTCTTCTTTTGCTCGGAATACATAATAAATATGGCATTGTAGTGAATCGTATCCGAGTACTTGAAGAAGAAAAGAGAAATCTAATACCTGGTTTTATTGAAAAAACTTTAAATATTTATCAAAGCAAGCGATTAGAAAGCATTGAATCACAGATTATTCGTTTCGAATATAGAGTAAAACTTATCCGTAATGTCGTATTTTTCTATACCTTATCGGTGGCCTTGTTTGTCATGAGTTCATTAAGCATTGGTTTAAACCATTTATTAAAAGTGGATTGGCTCAATCCCTTATCATTGATTTTTTTCTTAACAGGTATGTTATGTGTTTTAATAGGAATCATATTTGCAGCACATGAAGTTTGGAAAGGATATGAGATTGTGCGAATAGAGGTACGAGAAAGTAAAATTCCCATATAAATTTATGGAACAACAAAACTTCATATTACACAACGGGCTTGTTTTGACGATGGATGCTGAAGCCCGAATATTACCCCATCACAGCATAAGAGTCAGCAATGGAATGATTGAAGAAATCTTTCCTTCTGATAGACTTCTTCAAGAGGATGATAACAACCGCATAGATGTATCAGGCAGTTTACTAATGCCGGGATTCATCAATTGTCATACACATGCGGCCATGACACTTTTGCGTGGTTTTGCCGACGAAAAGCCCTTGCAGGAATGGTTAAACGATTTCATTTGGCCAGCTGAAGCTGCATTCATGAACCGTGAAAATATTGCTTTAGGAACGCGCTTGGCTATTCTTGAAATGATTGCTAGCGGAACGATAATGTTTGCCGATATGTATTTTTTCGAAGACGAAGTAGCCAAGGCTTGTGAAGAAGGCGGCATACGTGTTTTACTGGGGGAAGGCTTATTGGGTAATCACACTCCGCATTTTACCAATCCATACGAAGGAATAGATTTTACCGAGATTTTGGCTGAACAATACAAGCATCATCCGCTCATTAAAGTAGCCTATGCTCCACATGCTGTATACACTTGCCCAAGAGAAATTTTGTGTAAAGTAGCGCTACGTTCCGAAAAGAATCATTTACCTGTGCATATTCATTTGGCCGAAACTAAAGAAGAAGTCGAGGATTGTATTGCCTCAACTGGGAAACATCCTATTGATTATATTGATGAAGTAGGTTTGCTCAATGAGCGATTAATTGCGGCTCATGTTGTCCATGTGGATGAAAAACATCTATCCCTTTTAGCTTCTAAAGGGGTTCGCATAGCTCATAATCCATCCAGCAACCTAAAATTAAGTTCTGGCTTTCCACCTATAGATAAACAACGTAGATATCAAATTCCAGTAGGATTGGGAACAGATGGAGCTGGTTCCAATAACAACCTCAGTATTCCAGTCGAAATGCGGCATACTGCTTTGGTTGATCGCTTATTCCACCAAAATTATGAATCGGATCAGGCTTACGAAATCGTTAAAATGGCCACAATTGGAGGAGCTAAAGTCATGGGAGTTGAACATTTAACAGGCTCAATCGAAGCTGGAAAATCTGCCGACATCATTATTATTCCATTAAATAAACCTCATCTTCAACCGATTTATAATATTTA
>DIEY01000002.1:99699-133298 GCA_002418865.1 Bacteroidales bacterium UBA5762
AACGGGAAATTCGTTATGAAAAATAAAAAAATCTTAACCTTGGATGAAGATTTACTTTTAAAAGAATTGAAAAAAGTTGGGCATAACATCAGAGAAAAATTTAAAATGAAGAATCATTTTTCGTTATAAACTGAATGGAATCGAACAACATAAAAATATATACTTTAGGATGTTATAAAAATCAGGTTGACAGCGAAAAACTCGCCGGCAAGATTGAAAAGTCAGGCGGGGAAGTAGTGCACACTAACAAGTTTGAAGGAAATACTTTTATTCTCAATACCTGTGGGTTTATTGGAGACGCAAAGGAAGAATCCATAGAAGCCATCATGCAGGCCATAAAGGCTAAAAAAGAAGGAAAGATAAGACGAATTGTCGTAATGGGTTGCTTATCGGAGCGCTATAAAAAGGAACTTGAGCAAGAAATACCGGAAGTGGATGCGTGGTTTGGCGTCGATTCATTCGATCAAATCTCGCACTGGTTAAATTTGCCAAAATATCAAGAAACAGGAATAGCGCGTAAGTTAGCCAATCCTTCTCATTATGCATATTTGAAAATAGCTGAAGGTTGCAGCCGAAAATGTTCATTTTGTGCCATTCCAAACATTCGTGGTTCACATCATTCGCGTCCCATCAATGAAATTATGGATGAAGCCCAATGGCTTGCTTCCAAAGGGGTAAAAGAAATTATATTGATTTCACAAGACCTTACTTCGTATGGAATCGACCTTTACAAAAAACAAATGATTACACAGTTAGTCAGTCAACTCAGCGAAAGCCATCTTTTCCCATGGATCAGGCTTCATTATCTTTTCCCTGCTTCTTTTCCTGAAGACCTTTTACATTTGATGGCTACTCATGAAAACATCTGTCCATATATTGATATACCATTACAACATATCTCAGACCGAATTCTAAAATCCATGCATAGAGGCATAGATAAGGCTTCTACTATTGCTCTGATAGAGAAATTCAGAAACCTCATGCCTCATGCTGCACTTCGTTCGACTTTTATCATAGGATATCCTGGCGAGACTAACAAAGAATTCAACGAACTTTTGAATTTTATTAGCGATGTAAGATTCGAACGGGTAGGGGTTTTCACTTATTCGGAAGAAGAAGGCACAGCTGCAGCTTTGCTTAATGACGATGTGGACGAAACTACAAAAAATCTACGCGCTGAAAAACTCATGGAAATCCAATCGAAAATAAGCCTCGAGAAAAATGTTGCCCTTATTGGAAAAACATTAGAAGTTCTTATCGACAGAAAAGAAGGGGATTACTTCATAGGCCGCACAAGGTATGATTCGCCCGAAATAGATAATGAAGTATGGGTAAAATCAACAAGTGCTCAGCTTCAAATTGGACAATTCTACCCTGTATTTATTGAAAGAGCTGATCTTTATGAAATTTATGGAAAACCTTGTTAATAATCTAAAAAATCATTATATTATGAAACAACTCAAATTTTTGATTATCCTTGTAGCAATTTCAATAAGCCTTAATCCTGTTAAGGCTCAAACCTACGATACTATTAAAAACATTCAGGATCATTTAAGCCTAAAGCAAGGTTACTGGGAAGAAAGCATAAACCGACAAATGGAAAAGGGATGGTATATCGATAATAAAAGAGAAGGAATTTGGAGAACATACTATCCCCAAAATTTTTTACATGAAGTAATCGAATATAAAGATGGGAAACGTAATGGATTACGGCTTGAAATAGATAAGCGTGGATATTTGGCAGTAGAAGAATATTTTAAAAATGACCAGCTTCATGGTCGTTCTATTAATTACTCCATGGGTGCACATCCAAGGGTAGAGCAATGGTATAAAAATGGACAGCCCGATGGTTTAAAGAAAATTTATTATGATAATGGCAAAGTTCAGGAAGAGTCGTATTATAAAAATGGGAAACGACATGGAATTTCTCTATGGTTCAATCAAAGAGGGCAGGTTGTAGCAGAATTTTATTACATCGATGGCGAATTCGATGGTGTACAAAAAAGCTATAATGATGCAGGAAAACTCATCAAATCGGAAGAATATTCCAAGGGTATTCTCAACGGAAATTATTCTGAATGGGATGATGCAGGGAATCTGATCATTTCAGGCCAATATAAGAATGGTCAAAAAGTTGGGAAATGGATAGAAAACAAAGTTGAGAAAAAATAACCCCATCCATAACATTGGTTTGAATAAACAGGTGGGGCTTCCCCTGATAATTGGACGACGGAGGAAGGAGTTTTGTCTAAACGGATAGTACAGTTTTTAACACTTATGAAGATCGCTCTCAAAGCAGATCATTCAGGTTAAAGGTTTGAAACATTAATTATCAGCGTCTAAAATCCTTTGACGGTATTATCGTGGCCATAATCGCCTCTTTCGAGTTTATCCTTAAGTTTAGAAAAAGCCTCAATAGTATAAGATACATCTTCAAGTGTATGATCGGCTGTAGGGATAAGGCGAACGAGGATTTGTCCGCGAGGAATTACTGGATAAGTTACTATGCTGCAGAAAATATTAAACGATTCGCGCATATCATTAATAAGACCAGTAGCCTCTGCTACACTACCCGATAAAATAACAGGTGTAACTGGTGACTGAGTATTCCCAATATTGAAGCCTGCATTTCGTAATCCTTTTTGAAGTGTATTTGCAATCAACCAAAGTTTTTCTCTCAGATGGGGATGAGTACGAATAATTTCTAAACGTTTTAAGGCACCAATGACCATAGCCAAAGGTAAAGATTTTGCATAGGTTTGCGAACGCATGTTAAAGCGAAGATAATCGGTAACTAATTTCGAGCTTGCAACAAATCCTCCTATTCCAGCCATTGCCTTGGCAAAGGTGGCAAAATAAACATCTATTCCATCCTGAACTCCTAAATGTTGTCCTGTTCCTGCCCCCGTTTCTCCCATCGTTCCAAAACCATGTGCATCATCTACCAAAAGCCTGAATTGGAATTTCTTTTTCAAATCAATAATTTCACGGAGTTTTCCCAAATCGCCCGACATCCCATAAACTCCTTCAGTAATCACCAAAACTCCTCCCCCATTTTCTTCGGCGAGATGAGTAGCCCGCTGAAGCTGTTTTTCAAGATTTTCTGTGTTATTATGAGGAAATACAAAGCGTTTTCCCAGATGAAGTCTTACCCCATCTATAATACAAGCATGAGCCTCACTATCATAAACAATAACATCCTTGCGATCAACCAGAGAATCAATCACCGAAACCATGCCCTGATAACCATAATTGAGCACAAAAGCATCTTCTTTTTGTACAAATTCGGCTAATTCTTTTTCCAGCTGTTCGTGATAAATGGTTTGTCCCGACATCATCCGAGCTCCCATTGGATAAGCAAGGCCCCAACTCGCAGCAGCCTCAGCATCTACCTTTCTTACCTCAGGATGATTGGCTAAGGCTAAATAATTATTCAAACTCCATATAATCCTTTCCTTTCCTCTGAAAATCATCCTATGGCCAATCTCTCCTTCTAATTTTGGAAACATGTAATATCCGAAGGCATCCTCTCCGTATTGTCCAAGTGGGCCTTTATTTGTTGATATTTTTTCGAATATATCTCTCATAAAAGTTTTTCTCTTAAAAAACAGCAAAACTATAGCTAAATTGCGATTTGTCAAAGTGACGAGAATTCTTATTGATGGATTTGGATTGATGATGAATGCGTTAATTTTATTTTATTGGATAAAAAGCTCGAAAGAATGTGGCCTCGCTAAGGGCTTCGCCCTGCTCGGCCACAAAATAGGATGGTTGAAATTTCCAATTAACTAAGATGTTAGCATGAAAATAATGAGTATTCATATCGTGATTTTTTGTAATTTTGCACCATGCTAAAAAATGCTCGCCATATTAGCCTTATTCTATTGATAACTCTCGTATTCACAGGTTGTTCTGAGTATCAAAAAATCTATAAAAGTACCGATAATGACCTGAAATATGAAGCAGCCATTGCCTATTACGAGAAAAAAGATTATTACAGAGCTTTGCAGTTATTCGACCAAATCATGCCCACTTATAGAGGCACCGAAAGAGAGGAAAAAATCTCGTATTACTATGCTTATGCCTACTATTATCAAAAAGATTACATCTTAGCCGGATATTATTTCAAGCGTTTTGCAGATACTTATCCTACCAGCAGGTATAATGAGGAATGCTTGTTTATGACAGCATATTGCTCCTATTTAAACTCTCCTCCATATTATCTCGACCAAACAAGCACATTGGATGCCATTCGAGATTTTCAGGTTTTCATTAATCGCTATCCTACCAGCGACAGAGTGCCTAGGGCCAATGAATTAATAGATCAACTCAGATTAAAACTCGAAGAAAAAAACTATAAAATTGCTTTGTTATATCTTCAAATGGAAGAATACAAAGCTGCTATTGTTTCGTTTCAAAACTTAATGAAAGATTACCCCGATACAAAATTCAGAGAAGAATCCATGTATTATATTATAGAAGCATGGTATAAATATGCCGAAAACAGCATACCCGAAAAACGCATCGAACGCCATCAAGCAGCTATAGATGCATTTAACGATTTCAAGGCTCAATATCCTGAAAGCAGATATCTGCAAGATGCACAAAATTTGATCAAAAATTCTTATAAAATAGCAAAAATCAAAAGTTAATATTTAATTTTTAATTCTCTTTATGTTACAGAAATATAAAAGGTTACATGCTGATACGACAGCTGTTACACGTCGAATCAATGATTTTGATGCACAAACAGGCAACATTTACGAAACCGTAGCTATTTTAGCTAAACGTGCCAATCAAATCAGCAGCGAACTAAAAGAAGAACTCGATAGTGAGCTAAAAGCTTTTAAAACCACTAACGAGTCCCTCGACGAGATTTATGAAAACAAGGACCAAATAGAGGTTTCGCGCAAATATGAACAAATGCCAAAACCAACCTTATTAGCCATTGCCGAGTACTTGAATGGTAAACTTTATTGGCGAAATCCTGCCAAAGTAAAAGAAATAGAACAATAGGGCATAATGCTCGAAGACAAAAAAATTCTGATTGGTATAACAGGAAGCATTGCCGCTTTTAAAATTCCTTTTCTTATTCGATTATTAATAAAGGAAGGTGCAAGTGTGCAAGTTATTCTTACGCCAGCAGCATGCAATTTTGTCACACCTTTGACAATTTCTACACTTTCGAAACATCGAGCCATTATAGATATGTTCGAAAAGGAGTCGGGAGAGTGGAATAGTCATGTAGAATTGGGTAATTGGGCAGATTTAATGTTGATTGCGCCAGCTACGGCCAATACAATTTCGAAAATGGCTTCAGGACAAGCCGATAACTTGCTGCTTTGTACCTTTATGGCAGCTCGCTGCCCTATATTTTTCGCACCTGCTATGGATGTCGATATGTACCAACATCCAACCACCCAAGCCAACATAAGAAAACTTCAGGAAATGGGCATACACCTTATTGAGCCTCAAACCGGAGAACTTGCCAGTGGCCTTACTGGAACAGGTCGACTCGAAGAACCCGAGGCCATCATTTCTATTCTCGACGATTTCTTCAAAAAAAAAACTCAATTAAAGGATAAAAAAATCCTGATAACTGCCGGTCCTACTCGAGAACCCATTGATCCAGTGCGATATATCAGCAATCATTCCTCAGGTTTAATGGGTTTTGCCTTGGCTGAAAAAGCGGCTGATATGGGCGCTCATGTAACTTTAATTACAGGGCCCGTAAATTTAGAAATTACCCATCAAAATATTCGACGCATTAATGTAGAAACCGCCCAACAAATGGCAGAAACAACGCTGCATCACTTTGCCGAATCTGACATCACGATTATGGCAGCTGCCGTTGCTGATTTCTCTCCTTTCCAATCTTTTCCCGAGAAAATTAAAAAACATGAACAGGAAACTCTGGTTTTGAGATTGAAGCCTACTATGGATATTCTTGCCGAAATGGGCAGCCGGAAAAAAGATAATCAGATACTTGTGGGTTTTGCACTCGAAACCAACAACGAAAAAGACAACGCTCTTGAAAAACTAAAAAATAAAAAGGCCGATATTATCGTTTTGAACTCAACTCGTGACAAAGGTGCAACTTTTGGCTCGCCTAACAATCGTGTAACCATTTTTCATAAAAATGGAGATATGGCCGAGTCGGAACTTCGACCCAAAAAAGAAATCGCACAAATGATTCTCGATTTTATCATTCAACATTTTTAAAATTTCTGTTTCAGATGAATCGTTTTGGAATTTTTATCGGTATTTTGTTTTTATCCATGTCTGCTATTGGACAAGAACTGGATTGCCAGATATCCGTTTCAACCCGCCAAGTAGAAGGCACCGACAGGCAGATTTACAATACCATGCAAACGGCATTGTTCGAGTTTATGAACAATAAACGCTGGACAAACTACCAGTTTAAACTCGAGGAACGTATAGAATGTACTATATTAATTCAGATTTCTGACCGAATTTCGACGGATGAATTCAAAGGCAGCATGAATGTAATGCTGCGCAGGCCAGTTTATAAAAGCAGCTACAATTCAATAATGCTCAATCACATAGATAAAGATATTCAGTTTAATTATGTAGAATTTGAATCTCTCGACTTTCAAGAAAGTGCCATTACATCTAATCTTACTGCTTTATTGGCTTATTATGCCTATATTCTAATTGGGCTAGATTTCGACTCGTTTACTTTGTATGGAGGAACACCTTTTTACGAGAAAGCGCAGAATATAGTCAACATGGCGCAGAATCTTCCACAAAAAGGCTGGAAGTCATTCGAGAGCATGCGCAATCGTTACTGGCTGGTCGAAAACCTCAACAATGCAAGTTATAACAATATCAGACAGTTTATCTATCAATATCATCGACAAGGTCTTGATTTGATGGCCGAAAATGTAGATCAAGGAAGAACGAACATCATAGAAAGCCTCGAACTTCTACGCCTAGCTTATCGCGATAAACCCAATTCCTTCCTTTTGCAACTCGTTTTTGATGCCAAAAGAGATGAATTCATCAATATTTTGACCGGTGCTCCCGATCAAGATAAAGTAAAAGCAGTCAATCTTCTCAAAGAAATAGATCCTGCTAATTCTACCAAGTATCAAACTGTTCTTACAAAATAAATTGGGTGGGTAGCTTCAACTTTAATAAGGTATTTGTAATTTTGAACAGTTAGCCATATCTCTATGCTTTGCCGGCTCAGCGTTAAAAATTATGCATTAATAGAAGAACTCGAATTCGAACCCGGAACGGGATTTAATATTATTACGGGTGAAACAGGTGCAGGCAAATCTATTCTATTAGGCGCACTCGGGCTTATACTTGGTAATAGAGCCGATACACAAGTATTGCGCAATCCTTCTCAAAAATGTATTATTGAAGGAACTTTCAGGGTAAACATGGAAGCCGTTAGTCGTTTCCTATCCGAGAACAATCTCGATATCAATGAAGAACTTATTTTAAGAAGAGAAATCTTACCCAGTGGAAAATCGCGTGCTTTTGTCAATGATACACCCGTTAACCTCAATGCTTTAAAAATTTTGGGCGACATGCTGGTTGACATCCATTCTCAACATGAAAATCTTCTGGTCAACGAAGCTCAGTTCCAGCTTGCTGTCCTTGATGACTTTGCGCGCAATAAAGAAATTCTGTCGACTTATTATAAGCAATACCTTAACTACCGAAAAATAAGCATTGAATTAGAGTTGCTCAGACAAGAAGAATCACAATCAATAGCCGAGCAGGATTTCATTCGCTTCCAGCTTGGCGAGCTCAACGATGCCCACATAGAAGCCGGTGAACAAGCTAAAATTGAAAACGAGCTTAGTTTGCTAACCCATGCCGAAGAAATTAAAACTCGACTCTCAGCACTCATTCAAATTATGGATGATGAGAATTCAGGCGTAATTCCTGCTATAGCCAGTCAACTGTCGAACCTGAATCATTTAGTTCACTTCGATGAATCTCTCAAGGGTATAGAATCAAGATACACCAGCTGTTTCTATGAATTGAAGGACATATTGCTGGAATTGACTAAATATGCTGAATCCATAAATTTAGATCCCGAAAGAATTGCCAATTTAAGCCAAAGACTCGATACCCTTTTTCGCTTACAACAAAAACACCATGTAAAAGATTCAGATGATTTAATCAAAATCAAACAACAATTATCGGATAAACTCAATTCTTACGATTCGTTGAAAGATCAAATTGATTTGAAAGAAAAAGAAATACAACGGATTAAAACAGAACTCGAAGAAAAGGCTGAGCAATTATCAATAAGAAGGAAGGCTGCCATTGAGCCCATTGAGCAACAACTAAAAGCATCTTTATCAGAGCTTGGAATGCCAGATGCCAGCATAGAGGTTATATTAGAAAACACAAATGATTTTACCGAGACAGGCAAAAACAAGGTTAATTTTCTATTTACTGCCAATATTGGACAGGAGGCCCGAAGCATTTCGAAAGTAGCATCGGGAGGAGAACTTTCGAGAATCATGTTAGCTATTAAATCATTGATATCCAATAAGACATTGATCCCTGTGCTCATATTTGATGAGATAGATGCCGGGGTGTCGGGAGGCATTGCTGCCCGAGCAGGTAAACTTATGAAACAAATGGCAGAAAATATGCAAATTATTGCCATCACACATATTCCCCAAATTGCAGCTTTAGGGAATAATCATTTTTTGGTATCTAAAATAGTGCAAAACGGAACTACACAAAGCACCATTGAAAAGCTAACGCCCGAAGGTAGAGTAAAAGAACTGGCAGGAATGCTCAGTAATTATGAAATTACTCAAGAAGCCATAGCGGCTGCAAAACAATTATTAAAATGATTTGTTTAAAAATTTTAAATAACATTAATATTCCATCATGGCATATAATCTACTAAAAGGGAAAAAAGGAATAATATTCGGTGCACTTGATCGCAAGAGCATTGCATGGAAGGTAGCCGAAAAAGCTTATGAAGAAGGAGCACACATTGTGCTTACTAACACACCCGCTGCTATTCGTTTTGGAGAAATTGAAGAATTAGCTAAAAAAACTCAGAGTATAATCATTCCTGCCGATGCTACTCATGTTAAGGAAATAGAGAATGTTTATTTAAAGGGGATGGAATTTTTGGATGGAAAGATTGATTTTGTTTTACACTCTATCGGAATGTCGATGAATGTGAGGAAAAACAGGCCTTATGATGATTTAGATTACGATTATTTTATGAAGACCCTCGATATTTCTGCTTTATCCTTTCATAAAATTATTCAGGTAGCTAAAAAATTAGATGCTATTAACGAATGGGGCAGCATAGTCGCATTATCCTATATTGCGGCTCAGCGTACACTATTCAGATATAATGATATGGCCGATGCCAAGGCAGCTCTCGAATCTATTGCTCGCAGCTTTGGCTATATTTATGGAAGAGAAAAAAAAGTAAGGATCAATACGGTTTCCCAATCACCCACTCTAACAACTGCTGGAAGTGGTGTAAAAGGAATTGACGATTTATACGATTTCACTGACAGAATGTCACCATTGGGGAATGCCTCAGCTGAAGAATGCGCGGGTTATATTATTACGCTTTTTTCAGATCTCACGCGAAAGGTAACCATGCAAAATCTTTATCATGATGGTGGTTTTTCGAGTATGGGGATGAGCGCTCGTGCCATGACGATGTATAGCCACAGCCTCAATTGTGAAGAATGTGCGCATAAACTCGAGGAAGAAATGTAATTCTAAATTGTCCAAGGTTTTTTCAGAAATAGTGTATATTTTAAAATTTCAGGAAAGCTTTATATTGAGTTCTCTTTTTATTCCCAGCTTACGCATTTTCGAATCGAGAGTTTTGGGG
This sequence comes from Bacteroidales bacterium UBA5762, assembly GCA_002418865.1. Classification (GTDB taxonomy): domain Bacteria; phylum Bacteroidota; class Bacteroidia; order Bacteroidales; family TTA-H9; genus TTA-H9. The sequence goes on from DIEY01000002.1 coordinate 109,562, forward strand.
TTCAAGCCCAAGAGTTTAGCTGCACCATTTTCTCCGCTAACTTTCCCATTCGTCAGTCGAAGGGCGTGAACAATATGTTCGGCTTCGACCTCTTTCAAAGTTTTTATGTTTCTTTTCAATTCATCTACATGCATTAAGGAAGGAGAAGGTTGGAAATCGCTTAAATCGAGAAAGTTAGTAGTTGAGATGATCACTGCCCTTTGAATCGTATGTTCCAACTCTCTGACATTGCCTGGCCATTGATAACTCATTAGTTTTTGCAAGTCCATTTCAGAGATGCGTAAATTTGGTTTGCCAAGCTGCCTGCCATATATTTCTATAAAATGCCTGACCAGCACAGGAATATCATCGGGGCGTTCACGCAGAGGTGGAATGACAAGAGGAAAAACATTGAGTCTAAAATACAAGTCGTTTCTAAATCGACCGGCTTTGGTTTCTTCTTCAAGATTTCGATTGGTGGCAGCAACTATTCTAACATTTACAGGTATGGTTTGCTTCCCTCCTATTCTTTCTATTTCTTTTTCTTGAATTACTCGCAGAAGCTTCGATTGTAAATCAATGGGAAGCTCACCGATTTCATCCAAAAATAAAGTTCCTCCATTGGCTAATTCAAATTTCCCGATGCGTCTTTCGGTAGCTCCCGTAAAACTCCCCTTCTCATACCCAAAAAGTTCAGATTCTATCAGATTAGGGGGTAAAGTTGTGCAGTTTACCATAACTACTGGGCCAGAACTGCGTGGAGAATTAAAATGTATAGCTTTAGCAATCAGCTCCTTACCAACTCCTGTTTCGCCTTCAATCAATACGGTCGTATCGGTCGGAGCAACTTGTTTGACTCTAAAAAGTACTTGCATCATCTGGCGACTTTCTGCTACAAAACCATCAACATTGAGTTCGTGCCTCCAATCTTTTAACAATGAATTTCTTTCATTTTCCAAATGCATTTTCAGTTGTCGGCTCTGCTCAAACGAAAAGTAATTTTCAAGAAGTAATTTTAACTGAGGAAGTATGTGTTCGAGTAAATCGGTTTCTTCTTCAGTGAAAGCATCTTCGTGTGTACTGCCTAAATCTAAGATTATTTTACACGAACTTTCCGACTTCAATACCACATAAATCATGGAAAGAATTTTTATATCGATTTTTTCATCCAAAGTGGTATCCGAATCTACAAATTCCAACAATTCTTTTCTATTGAGCCGAGTTATATGCGGGTTGCCATCAATAAGAAGTTTCTGACTATGGAGTGGTTGTATTTTAAATCCATCGGGCAAATCAACAAACCGGAACGAGCCATTAGATGTTTTTACAAAAGTGGCCTCAATATTTGCTTCGAGATGCTCGCTTAAAACCATAATGTTGAAAAAATCGAAATTTAATCGATTATTCAGTTCTTTAGCCAGATGAAGAAAAATATCGGGATCATTAATTACCCGAAGCATATTATTGGTGAATTCGACCTGAAACTGAGTTATTTTATTCCTTCTTTCCATTTCTTCGAAATGCCGAGTGTTTAAAACAGCCGCAGCAATTAAATTTCCAATCTGTATTAAGAAATGAGCGTCATTGGCTGTCATGTTTTGACTCGATTGAAAACCAAGAACGATATAACCGATTAAAATTCCCCTATGCATCATGGGAATGTGTATGGTCTCAGTGATGGCATGCTGTTCGAATAAAATTTTGATATTCCTCATTTCTATAGGGAAGTTCAGAGTTTGAGGTTTAATGATTCTAATATTAGGATTATTGAACTGAAAACTAAATGGTTCATCCTGCAAATCCTGAATACCAACTTTAATAACCCTGCACTGCAAATTAGGCTTGGCTCCTTGTTTCCCTATCCAATAAATACTGCATTTTTCTCTTGATGCATCAAAAAGGAATATTCCACTCAATTCGAAAGGATAAAGTTGATTAAGATGATGATATAACCTTAAAAAAAGCTGTTCGCTGTCAGAAGTATTGGCAATAGCTTCATTGATGGAGAGTAAGGTTTCGGTTGGATTCATAGTTGATGTAAATTTCTTAATTATAAGGAGGCAAAGATAGAAATTTCTTAATTATAAGAAAAAAGAAGGAAAATTATTTTTTGTAACATGAAGAAATACAATAGAAAACATGAATGTATCCCAGTCAAATCACATTTGGCACAAATTTGGAGTAAAGGGGAAGAAATTTAAAAAATTGACAAATTAACAGACTCGGTAAAAATGAAAAAGGAATTCGAAATTTTCCGTTTCGTAAGTCAAACAGAAGAAAATAAAGGCAATTTATTTGATGAACTAATTTTTTTCTCAAAAGACTGGAAAATACTCTCCTATCTCAAAAACCGAGATTGAAAATAGAAAAATTAATTACTAACTTAAAAATTGCATACTATGAAAAACACAAAGTTGATTTTAGCAGCCGCGCTCATGGTAATGATGACGGCAGTATCTGTTCAAACGAAAGCTCAAAAGGGTTATTCATTCAATTTCAACGCCATGGTTCAAAATTCATGGTTGTTTAATTCAGATGATAGCGATATGGAAGACTTTTCGTACAAAGCTTATATTCACCCGGCTTTTAGCCTAGGGGCAGGATATAACTTTACCGAGAAGTTAGGCATTGGATTAGATGTAATGTACTCGTTCCAAGGACGTAAACAGGAATATAATGGAGATGAAAGTCGTTTAAAACTCGATTATTTAAAAATTCCTCTGTATTTCCATTTCAACACAAATCCAGCTCAAAAGTGGATGTTCAGCCTGAATGTAGGACCTCAGTTCAATATTTTAACCACTGCCAAACATCTTGATGCAAATGATAATGAAACAGACATCAAGGATGCTTATGAAGATCTGACTTTTGGCGGTTTTATAGGAGCTGGGGCCGAATATCAAATTAATGAAAAATTCAATGTATTTTGTATGGCACGATTTGACTACGACCTTACTAATCCTGAAAATGAAGATGCATTGGGGTATGATCCTGATAGAGCCAATTCACATAACTCTACTTTAGGGCTTCAGGTTGGCTTACGTTATAAATTGTCACAATAATCTATTCAGAGTGGTTTACCGGTACTGCTTCCGGATGAAGCAAAAAGTAGAAAATTCAGGTTTTTGTAAGTGTTTTGGGTGAGTTTGCGGCCAGCCGAAGGCTGGCCGCAAATTTTTCTTTTACCCTTCAAAAAAATCTACCTCGCCGAATAAATTGGTAACTCACTTAAGAACTCAATTTTCCCTGTATTATAATCGGGTTTCATCACTATAGTCGACTTACCATTAGTAAGCACAATAAAAACCGCCTTTAAAGCATGATTATAGCGCACTGCTTGATCAAAAACCTTCTCCGTTAAATTGACCTCTGGCGATTTGCACTCAACAACCATCCATGGTTTACCCTCCTTGTCGAAAACAATCAAATCGCTTCTATATATCTTACGCCGAATGGATAATGAAATTTCAATTCCAATACGCCCTCGAGGATAAGCGTAAGTATCGACCAAAACATGAGCAAACCATTGACGAACATTTTCCTCGGGCGTATATTCAACATACCTTCCCCTGAATTCGTCGAAAATCTCTTCTCGACCGTCAACAATCCGAGTTTTTAATTCCATAACTTTTACAAATTTCTCAAATTTCCATTCATCATTATTAAATCCCTCATAGTTCAATACATAAAATCATATTTTCAGGGCCTAATTAGTTCGTAAGAACTTATAAACGTAGCTACTTTTAGAAACATCTGTTGAATAATTCCGATTTATTGCATCATAAGGAAGAAAAGTTTGAGTCAGTAATTGAACAATTTTAACCGAAACACCTCAATTAAAAGGAAATATCAAAAGTGATTACAACGAGTATTTCAGCGAAAATAATAATCACAAAATAAAGCCAAAAAAGAAAAGGTCTAAATTTGCCCAGCATAAGCCAAAATCATAAATCCTGAAAGATGAAAACGAAAGAAGAGATTGTAAAGAACTGGTTACCAAGATATACAGGTGTTCCATTCGAGGATTTTGGGAAATATATCTTGCTGACTAATTTTATGGATTACCTGAATTTATTTGCCAAAATTATGAATGTAGAGGTAAGAGGTTTGGAGAGAACCATGCCGGTTGCTTGTGCTGGAGATATCAGTATGATTAATTTCAGGATGGGTAGTGCCAATGCTGCAACTATAATGGATTTAATCAGTGCCATACAACCCAAAGCCGTATTATTCCTTGGAAAATGTGGAGGCCTAAAAAAGAAAAATAACATTGGCGACCTTATTCTTCCCATTGCAGCCATACGTGGAGAAGGTACTTCAAACGACTATATGCCTGAAATAGTTCCGGCCCTACCAGCTTTTGCACTTCAAAAAGCCATCTCAACTACTATTCGAGATTATGGTCGTGATTATTGGACGGGTACGGTTTATACTACCAATCGACGGGTATGGGAACACGACGAAGATTTTAAATTATTTCTTCGTAAAACACGTTGCATGGCCATCGATATGGAAACTGCTACGCTTTTCGTTACGGGCTTCGCTAATCATATTCCCACAGGTGCCTTGCTACTAGTTTCCGACCAACCTATGATACCCGATGGAGTTAAAACCGAAGAAAAAGACCGTGAAGTTTCAAATCAATTTACCGAACTTCATCTTCGTATAGGGATAGATTCACTACGTCAGCTCATTAATAACGGCCTCACTGTTAAACATCTGATCTTCGACCCCGATTAAATTTAATTTTATTTTCTATCTTAATGACTTTTGAACAAATTTACACCGATTTAAAGAACAATATCTATAAACCTCTCTATCTTTTTTATGGAGACGAACCTTATTACATCGACCTTCTTACGAATTATATTACCGACCATGTTTTAAAAGAAGAAGAGAAAGATTTTAATCTTTCGGTATTTTACGGCTTGAGTACAAATGGGTCGACTATTGTTGATACTGCCCGTCGATATCCAACTATGGCACCATATAATCTGGTAATTGTTCGCGAAGCCCAGCAAATGCGGGCGGAACTAGATCAATTGAGCAAATATGCCCTTCATCCAAGTCCAACCACAATTTTGACCGTTGCTTTGAAACTACAATCCGGAAATAAACATGAGCTATTGAAAGATTTCAAAAAAGCCGTGGAAAAATTTGGAGTTTCGTTTGAATCGAAAAAAGTATATGATGATAAGATCCCAGAATGGATAAAAAAGTATTTGAGTGCCAAAGGGTATACCATAACTGAACACGCTTGCCAGATGATGGCTGATGACCTTGGAAACGACCTTAACCTAATTGTTAACGAATGTTCTAAAATTATCATCAACTTGCCCAAAGGTTCTCAAATTACCCCAGAAATTGTAGAGCAGTACGTTGGTATTAGCAAGGATTTCAATCCTTTTGAGCTATGCAGGGCAATTTCTAAACGAAATAAATTGAGGACGGCCGAGATAGCATTCTATTTTGCCAGCAATCCCAAAGAAAATCATCCCATAAAAATCAATGCTGTATTATTTAATTATTTTCAGAAGTTATGGATATATCACCAACTGAATGACAAAAGGGGACAGACAGCAGCTATAGCTTTAGGCGTAAATCCTTTTTTTGTTAAAGAATATGCCGAAGCCGCCCGAAATTTCAACATCAATCAATGCAGCCAGGTTTTAAAGCTCATCAGTGAATACGATCTAAAACTCAAGGGTGTAGATATCGATCAAGCCGAGCCAATAGAATTGATGAAAGAAATGATCTATAAAATACTGGCTATTTAGTTTGAGGCAGAAGAATTACCACTGGCATCTTCTTTTTGCACTTCTTTGCGTTTTTTTCTGAACAATTCGGCCAAATTGTTAAAATCTTTACGATAGAATAAACCGACGCCTTGAGTATAAGGAGCCGAAACGGTAAGCAATTCCGAAGTATTGGATCGGTTGAATGCTCTAAGCCGAAGTTTGCCGTCGCGTGTAAGCATCACTTCTACATTAATATCCCCCACCACATTGCTTGTTTGGTTTGCACTTTGTGTTCCCATTACGCCTAAATTTCCATCTATAGTCACGCGTTGATCGAAAAGTTGAGTGCTAAGCATAAGTTCGAGCTCTTGTGGCGATATAGCATCACCTGGTCGGTAATTTATGCCAATATCAAAATCTTGACTAATTTGCGACAAAAGATTGGTAACTTGATTCGATAGCATTTGAAAAGAAGATATCCCTATGCTATTGCCAACTGATCTATTAGTAACAGCAAAACTAAAATTATTCAAAACCAATAAGGATACAAATTGCTGAGTCATCAGCATTTGATCAGTGGTATCGAGTTTTGTGTAAATGGCTCTTTCGATGTCGGGATCTATTTTGGGAAATTGAACGCTAAAGGTAATTTGAGGATTCAATAATTTATTCTGAAGACGAATAATAGTTTTTACAGGAATTCGGGCCGAAGTGATGGTAGAATCAAGGTCTAAGCCCAAACCACTTAAGGTGGTTCGTGTAGTGAATGAGGCCTTTAAGTCAATTTCTGCATTCAATGGATCGCCTGAAAAACGAATGTTCGAACCTTTCTCAATTTCGAGCATTCGACTTAATATATTTTGCAAATTGAATAAGAAAGAACCCGATTGAATTTCATATTGCCCAGTAATATTAAGATCGCCTTGTGAATTTACCTCGACAGTCATCACACCTTCACCTGATCCTTCTATAGTGCCAGCATCCTGCGGAAGACTTACTCTGATTTTGGCTTGAGGTGTGAGTGAGAAAACAGAAGAAATATTAAAACCAGTAACATTAAGATTTGTACGTTCAACTTTCTTGATTTGTAAAGTGTCTTCAGGTTCTTTAAAATAGACAAAATCAGAAGTGCGTACATCCACTGTTGAGGATAAGGGAACATAAATATTGCTGCCTCTTTCCGTTGTCGCATTAGCTTCGATAGTGATATTATTTACAGGACCAAATGCACGAATTTGACCCGAAATAAATGCAATCCCATTGACATATTTAATCTGCTGAGGTTCTGCGTTGAACAATATAAAATTTTGAAGATTCAATCGAAGATTGAGATGCATATCCTTAAAATTCTTATGCGTAATATTTCCATCGCAAATTGCAATATTTCCCAAAGAATCATTGATTTTCATCTGATCGAAAATGATTTTTGAAGGTTCAATCTTAATCTCATCCGAAAACGAATAGGAAGTACTGAAAAATTGGGGCCGAATTCTTGTTCGAATAAACTTTAATTTACCCTGAATCTGAGGATTTTTAGTAGAGCCTTTGAGCTGAATTTCCGAACTCAAAAAGCCATCAAGCTCAGCTATAGCCATTTTTAAAAATGGTTGAAGAGGCTTCAGATTAAAGTTTTCTGTTTTCAGGACAATATCGAAGTTCTGATTAGTATCGGATGGATAATAATATCCAGATAAATCAATAGGATGATTCTGAATCTGTTCGCTAGTTACAGTAGATTTAGCTTTTATAGATAAAGCTTTCGCTTGGGAATTCCACTGTGAAGAAATTTCCATAAAACCCATGTCTTGCCGATTAACGGCCAGATTTTCTATTCCAACTTCAGCTTGAATCAAAGGTTTGTTGTTTTCATTTTGCAGATGAACAAACCCACTTAGTAATCCACCTATTTGAATTCCGTATGAATTCAAAAAAATATCCGCATGTGATAGATTAAAATTCTTAAAATTAGCAGTAAGTCTTTGTGTAGGATCAGGGCTGTAAGCCCCTTCAATCAATAAACTTTCATCCTTTCCCGCAATCTTTAAACGACGAATTGCTACTGCCTGATTCCCAATCATAATTTCGTTGTCGGGCTCAATAGAATAGGTTTGCTTATCGTAAGTAAATGAAGATTCAACAAATTGTATAATAATATCAGGATATTGCGAAAATGAAAGGTAACCATTCAAATTTCCGTAACTGGTTGAATCATCAGGCAATCCCCAATTTATCTTGTAGTGAATGCTATCGTAGGCAACATTGGATGTGAGACTGAATTTTTCGATACCTATGCTAAAGCCACTATCCTGCTGCATTTCGAAAAAATTCACCTTTCTAATATTAGTTTCTATGGTTATAGCCTCTCGAAACGATTGAGCATGCAAGGTAAAAGCATTCATCACTATTCCGTAAACACTCAAAGTATCAGTTTGTGCATCTAAGCCTAAGATACCATCTTTAGTATCGAACTCTCCTTTTATACGACTATCGTTAGACACTTTTAACCATGGCAGAAATAAGGAAGTTAGTTCATTGAGTCTTTTAATTTTTACATCATATACAAAGTTTTGACCCGATGTATCCGCGAGAAGTTGGCCATTTTGATGAAATGAGTTAAGATAATTATTGAAGAACAAGGTAAAAGAGTAGCCCAACTGAGCAAATTGGATTTTCCCTTTCACATTGGCATCGAAGAAAGGGGAAAGCAGACTTAGTGTACGTTCACCAGACGGAGAAAGCAAGGTATTTAAGAAAATTCGATTAGCCAAATAATCCTTCCCTTTTTCAGTATATTTTACTTCGGTCAAATCGACCGCACCCTGCATGTTTTCGAGTTGAGAACCCAAAAAATTTGCTCTGAGCTTAAAATTCAATTCACATAAAGAATCGTTTCGCTCAATCAAACCAAGATTTTGTAAATGAGCATGAGAAACCTCGGCCGTAAAATTAAATTCTGGAATTTCTGAGTTTAAATCGATCAATCCATCAAAACCCAGATATAAATTAGGATCATCTATATTAGCATAACCTTGAAACTGCTTATTCGACAGTTCTCCACGAACAGTTAAATTTTTATAAGCATAGTGATTGAATTCGATTTTTTGTACCAACAAGTTTACATTAACACGAGCACTATCCAAACTAAACCCACGCCCTTCGACATCTCCCGACATACTGAGCATTCCCAACAGGTCGGGAACACCCAATATTTGGCCAAGATTAAAATTATCAGTGGCTAAAGTGCCTCTATATTCATATTGCCCCTCAGGAAGAGCAGTCAATTTCAAATCGGTAATCATTACACCCAATCCTGTAGCAAATCGAGCATTAGCAACAAAATCATTATAAAATCCTACAAATTCACCAGCTATATCTACAAATCCTAATTCATTCAACTGCTTAGGAATAGAAAATTTATCTTTTAATAAGACATTGCCCGGTAACTTAAAATTACTAACATCTTGGAGATCAGTATATAATTTCTTCGCCTGTAGTATTATAAAAGTTTCCTTTATGTTGGGCATTCCTGTCATCTGTAAATTGCCTTTGTAAACCGTCTTTTTTCCGGTTCTTACGGTTAAATTCTCACCTTTCATATCAGAAACTCTCCCATAAACTTTACCACTGACCACGATTTCCTGATTCATTCCTTCCAAAGTAGGAGCAAAAGGCGAAAAATCCATAAAATTGAGTTTGGAATCGTAAAATTCGGTCTGCATATACATACGCTCCACGAAATAGTTATAATCTTCGAAATCATTGTATTTAAAGGCAAGTTTCATATCAACATCACTATTCGGTGTGCGAAATTGAAAATCATCTATCATCAAATGTTTAGATGAAACTGTAAATTTTCCCTCTAAATGATCGAATTTTAATCCCGAACGTTCTTCGGCTTGAAGTTCTTTAATTCTGAAATTCATAGAATCACCGGTAAAAACATAAGAAAAGGCTTCCAGATTAATTCCATCGATTTTAATGAAGGCATAATCCATGCCTTTATCATGTTGCCCTGCCTTGTTCTGGTCTTGTAACACAAAATGGCTGTTCTCTAATTCAAGTCGCCTAACCATAATTTTCAAATCCCCTATACCAAATTTTTTTGGAGGACCTGTTTTGGGTTTTCCAGAAGAAAATTTACCAAATACTCTGGTAATATTCAATTCTTTATCGCCTTTATATTTCACTAGATTTACTTTGGCATCTTCGGCTTTTACCGAATTAAACGATATAATTTTCTTCTGAAGCCTGATTACATTAATACTAGCCGAGAGTCTATTCGCCTGAATTAAAACATTTCCACAAGAGTCCTCCATATATACTTTACGCAAAACAACCCCAGATATAGGATGGATATAAATACCTCCAATTTCAACCTTAACAGATAAAATATACGATAACTTATCGGCTACCTTTTTGCCAATTGCAGCCTGAATATTGGGATGCATTATAATGGCCATGGCTGCCGATAGTATAATTGCTATCCCAATAATGATATAAAACAATATTTTTATTACCTTTTTAATAAGCAATAATTTTGGGTTTTACGTAAATATGACCTTCCATATTCCATTCTCCTCTTGCCTTATGATATAATGATCACGCACATAACGATAAACGAAAAATGAAAGAATAAATATAAAAAAACGTGATATACATTGTAAAATTGTCATAAAAGGCATCATATTGATATTTAATCTCCAAACATAAAAAGTTCGGAAAAAAAGAAAACCATTGATGATTATTAGCAACAAAAGAGCTGTCCTATTCCATCTTAGGGCTGGACCAAGCAAAAATAAATTGAGAAGATTGAAAAAATTTGTTCCAACAAATCCAATAATGCTTATCCAAATTGGCATTTCTGTCATTCCATAGACCTTAACCAATGGAAATTGCTGCCCCAAACTAATAAAACAGCTCAATATTATAAAAAGAGTCAGAAAACTTATTCCTACTTTAAGGCGATTATGCACTCGGAAAGGAGGCGTAAACGAAATCTCTCTGGCTATATATTTTATTCTTTGGTAGTCATTGGTTACATTTATTTCCATCTCCTCAATTAAATGATCAAACACTTGCTGTTTTGACCATCCTTGTTTCAACCACTTTCGGATTACTTTTCTTAATTTACGTTTTCGCTTTGCCATATAGAAAAAATAATGAATGTTGTAACTTTATCAACCCTTGTACTTAAAGGGTGACAGGAAACTATTATTCTTTCTCAAAATTAAACCGAATTTACTTAACTATGAAAATAATAACTTGAATTTGTAAAAAAACAAAATTTTTCTATTAGTTTAAAGATGGGAATAAATTTTTAATGTATCAAAGGCAATTTTTTACTAAAAAGAAACATCATGAAGATAGAGGCAAACGAAGGCATTTTGATTTAAAATTGAGTGAGGCCTGAAGCATGAATAGCAAATCGTTTCCCAATAGGCCATCAATGGGAGGAAGTCCTAATTTGGCGTACAATGAATTAATATGTTCCAAATCGATGAATAACATTTCGTGGTTTGTCAATCCTATTGGCCCGATAGTAAGCCGAGGTATAGTAACGGAACCGAAGCTTTGAGCAGTACTTGCTATCCCCGCAGAAGGTTGATCGGAACGTTTAAGTTGTTGGGCTTCATAATGATAAAACTGTTTGAAGAGGTTCAGATCAAAAATAGTAGAAGAGGATCCCGTATCGATAAGCATATTCGCCTTTTGTTTTTGAATCTTAAGAGTAGCCATAAGATGTTCAGCACCAGGAGCAACGCTGCGCACTTGAAAAGGTTTCTTCCAGTCTTTCCATTTGAGGGTCTTCTTTTTGTAGCTCAGGTTGGCTTTAAGTTTCATCAGCAGGTCGCTACCGAGTATGCCATGAATGGGTTCATCATAAAAGCGGGAATAAATTTGATTGAGTGCGGAAAGATCGAGCAAGGTTGCCTGGTATTTCGGGAATTTTCGTTTCCCTATTTCAAAATCCCGAACTTTAAGTAAAAAAGGTTCCAAATCGTCTCCCATTCCCATTGCCATAAGGGGAGATTCATTAACTTGGAAGTTTGGCAAAAAATACGAGATTCTCGATTTATCGAAAACGGAATGAGAAGCTCCTGAATCGATAAGCAAACGGGCTGGTAGTGCATTAATATAAACCGTAACGGCAATATGATAACCCTGATCGAGAATTTTGAAAATTTGAAAAGGAAGTTCAAATGGTTTCATAATATCATTAATAAATAAAGCTGCTACCGCCTAAAAATTCTCGTAGAATACTGGTAGGAGGAATTTCACGGGAAGAAATCGGTTGAAAATAGGAAAGGAATTTCATGAGCCTTTGCGCTTCGGCATGTTCGGGTTCCCCCTCGGGAACCGTTTTTAAAAGTGATTCGGCATAAGTTTTAAGAACGGCTAGTTCGTAAAGAAGGGCAGAGTTAAACATCACCTCGGCATTTTCCTGAAAGGAGAAAATATTTTTTTCTTCTCCATTTCTTACACTATCCCATCGTTTAAGGGTTTCCAAGGCAGAATAACCCCGAAAACGATAATCGCGTACCATACGACGAATCAGACGATTATCAGTAGATGACACGGGGTTTTGAGCATCAATGGAGATTTGAGTAAGAGCCGAAACAAATATTCCAAATTTTCGGGCAGGATCGATAGTGGGAGTCAAAGCTGGATTCAAACCATGAATGCCTTCTATGATTAATACTTGATCGGGTCTCATCTGAAATGTTCCATTATAATATGAACGCTTGCCAGAATTAAAATCAAAGCGAGGCAAGCGCACCTGACGTCCATTAAGCAAATCAGAAAGATTTTGATTAAAAAGTTCGATGTCTATGGCATTCAAACTTTCAAAATCATATTCTCCATTTTCATCGCGAGGCGTATGTTCTCTATCGACGAAATAATTGTCCAACGAAATTTGTACGGGTTTTAAACCCAATACCATCAATTGAATAGAAAGTCGTTTGCTAAAGGTAGTTTTGCCTGATGATGAAGGACCCGAAATAAGAATAATCTTAACCCTGTCGTGCCATTTGTAGATTTTATCAGCTATGCGTGCTATACGTTTTTCATGCAAGGCTTCTGAAATCTTAATTAAATCGGTATCACGTTTTTCGGTTGTAGCTTTGTTTAAACTACCCACATAAGGTACGTCTAATATGTTGATCCATTTTTTATGTTCGCGAAATATCTTGAAAAGTTTAGGTTGATGGATGACTTCAGCCGAAATTTCAAAATTCTCGGGATCGGGTACCCTTATCAAAATTCCTTTGTAATAATGCCGAATATCAAAGCGAGTAAGATAAGCAGTAGAAGGAACCAAATAACCATAGAAATAATTAATATAACCATTCAGACCATACACTGAAGTGTACATCTCGTGGCGGCTTCCAAAGAGTTCGGCCTTGTCCATCTGTCCATTATTCTTGAAAAGTTCTGCAGCCTCAGTGGTAAGTATTTCTTTGCGTGTAAAAGGCAAATCTGCACTGACCAATTCTTCCATTTTTTCTTTTATCCGCTTGATTAAATCTTCATTCAACTCAATATTCTCTCCTTCTAATTCGGCATACCATCCCTTGCTCACACTATGATCGATACGCAATAAGGCTCGAGGCAAAACCTCTTTAACTGCAGCATATAACAAGAAATAGACTGACCTTACATACATTCGGTAACCAATATTGTTCGAAAAATCAATAAATTTTACAGTTTTGGGTTTATATAAATCGTAGCTGAGTTCTCTTAATCTATTATTGACCAAAGCCCCCAAAACCGGATATTTCAGCTGTACATTCAACTGCTGAGCTACTTCTGCCAATGTAATTCCTTTGGGAAACTCTCTCCTTTGGTTGCAATTCAGGCAAATAACCTCTATAGTATTCATTATGGTAATTAATTAGGAAAGAATCTGTTTTAAATAATAAGCCGTATAACTTTCAGGATTTTGAGCTACTTCTTCGGGAGTGCCTTCTGCTATGATATATCCTCCTTGCTCCCCGCCTTCTGGCCCTAAATCGATAATATGATCAGCCACTTTAATAACTTCCATATTATGTTCAATGACGATGATGGTATTCCCTTTATCGGTTAATTTTTGAAGAACATCCAGCAAAACGCTTACATCTTCGAAATGAAGACCTGTTGTTGGTTCGTCGAGGATATAAAGCGTCTTACCCGTATCACGTCGTGATAATTCTGAAGATAGTTTTACGCGTTGGGCTTCACCGCCCGAAAGAGTAGTCGAAGACTGTCCTAATGTAATATAACCTAGCCCTACTTGCTGTAATGTGCGTATTTTGTGAAGAATAGAAGGAATATTGGCAAAAAATTCAACGGCCTGATCAATCGTCATATTCAAAACATCGTTGATGGATTTTCCTTTGTATCTTATTTCGAGGGTTTCGCGATTATATCGTTTACCTTGGCAAACCTCGCAAGGAATAGTAACGTCAGGCAAAAAATTCATTTCTATCACTCTCACTCCTGCGCCTCCACAAGCTTCACATCTTCCACCTTTTACATTAAAAGAAAATCTTCCAGGTTTATAGCCTCTAATTTGCGATTCTGGCAATCTTGCATAAAGCTGACGTATCTCGTCGAATACCTTGGTATAAGTAGCTGGATTGCTTCGTGGAGTCCTTCCTATGGGAGATTGATCAATTTGAATGATTTTGTCGATGTTCTTCAAACCTTCAATTTCATCATACGGCAGAGGCTTCTGCTCAGATCGATAAAGAGCTTGACTAATCACTGGATAAAGTGTCTCGTTAATAAGGGTAGACTTTCCACTACCCGAAACGCCAGTAACACAAATAAATTTTCCAAGAGGAATTTTTAAATCAATGTTTTTTAGATTATTTCCTTTGGCTCCTCTCAGGGTGAGTAATTGTCCATTACCACTTCGACGTGTAGATGGAATTTCGATTTTCTTTTTGCCACTCAGGTATTCACAAGTGAGAGAATTACAATGAAGCAGTTGCTGAGGAGTGCCACTTGCTACTACCCAACCTCCTTTTTTCCCGGCTCCAGGGCCAAGATCAACAACATAATCGGCCGATTCAATCATTTCCTTATCGTGTTCAACCACAATCACCGAATTACCAATATCACGTAAATTTTTCAAAGAATCGATAAGACGATGATTATCTCTTTGATGAAGACCAATGCTGGGTTCATCAAGAATATACAACACACCTGTAAGTTGACTGCCAATCTGTGTAGCCAGATGAATACGTTGACTTTCACCTCCCGAAAGACTATAAGCAGGCCTATCACAAGTTAGATAACCTAAACCAAGTTCCAGAAGAAACTGTAGTCTAGACCTAATTTCTCTGATTATTTCCTGCCCTATGATTCTATCATTTCCTTGAAGCTGTTCAGTAAGACGTTCAAACCATTCATCTAAACTCTTAAGGTCCATTAAGGCTAATTCGGCAATATTTTTCTCATTTATCCTAAACCACAAAGCTTCCCTTTTTAAACGCGTCCCTTGACAAACCGGACAACTTACCTTATTGATAAATGCACTTACCCATTTTCGAATAGCCGCACTATCCGATTGCTGATATTGGCGCAAAATAAATTCAACAATACCCTCGAAATCGAGCGTAAAAGTTTGTATTACTCCACTCTCATATTCTTTTCTCATCTTAAACCCGCCATCAACGCCATACAGAATAGCGTTCAAGGCTTCATCTGAAAACTCTTTAAGAGGAGTATCGAGTGTAAAACCATAAACTTGTCCAATACCCTCGAGCTTTCTAAATATCCAGACGTCTTTATATTCGGCCAGAGGAGCTATGCCACCTTGACGTATACTTTTTTCCTTGTCGGGGAAAACCTTTTCCAGATCGATCTCACTTATGCGTCCTAAACCACTACATTTGGGACATGCTCCATAAACAGAATTAAACGAGAAAGTATTGGGCTCTGGGTCTTCATAAGCAATTCCGGTGGTTGGACACATTAAATTACGGCTTAAATACCGCATACTGTCATTTGCTTCGTCTAAAACGATGAGCGTTCCTTTCCCCTGTTTCAAGGCCATTTGAACAGAAGAAGTCAAACGTTCTTCAGAGCTTCCTCCAATTTGAATTCTATCCACTATTAGCTCAATGTCATGCGTTTTATAACGATCTAATTGACGAATCTCCGACAAAGACTTTATGCTGCCATCGACTCTGATTTTAGAATATCCCTGTCTGCGCAACGAATCAATCAATTCGCGGTAATGCCCTTTACGACCTCGCACTAAAGGAGCCAAAATATCTATTTTACACCCTTCGAATTCTTTACGAATTATTTCAATCAAACTACTTTCACTGTGTTTAACCATAGGTTCGCCCGTCATGTATGAATATGCCTTCCCAATGCGGGCAAACAACAAACGCATAAAATCATAAACTTCAGTGATGGTGCCAACGGTTGAGCGTGGATTAGAGCCTGAAGATTTTTGCTCAATCGAAATGACTGGACTTAAACCAACAATCTTATCCACATCGGGGCGCTCTAAATTTCCTATGAATTGTCGTGCATAAGCCGAAAATGTCTCCAAATATCGTCTTTGACCTTCTGCATAAATAGTGTCGAAAGCCAATGATGATTTGCCACTGCCACTTAGACCCGTAATCACCACAAGTTCATTTCGAGGAATAATAACGTCTATATCACGCAAATTATGAACACGTGCACCATAAACCTCTAAGTTATCCTCTTTTTGCACTAAAACATCTTTTGATATATCTTCTTCAATCCTTCTCATAACTTTCGCCGGGAATGCTTGCTTCTTTCTTCAGCTCTTCCCTTATCATTTCATCATAACTATTATAGTTTCCGGTAGGAATCTTAATTCTGTAAGTTTTGTTGGGTGGAACCATTAAACATGTATCAGAAAGCCAAGGATTCATTTCACGTAAAATACGATAATTAATGCCTTGTTTTTTAGCAAAATCAACCAGATTAGGAATATTCTCCTTCACTATTACTTCTTTGCTTCGTATTGGCGGATAAAGCTGCTCTTTTTTAAAATAATATCCATAGCGTTCGGGATGTTCAAAAATAAGCTTGAATGCCAAAATTCTAAAAATGTATCTCGAGGTCTCCTGATTCATGTACATTTCATAATAATTACTTGTTTTTTGCGATTGAACAATACGATCGAAACGACCCATGCCACCATTAAAAGAAGCTGCAGCTACTGTCCATGTGCCATATCTTTGGTAAGACTTCCTTAAAAACTCGCATAAGGCTTCGGTCGATTTCTCAAGATGATATCTTTCATCAACATACTGGTTAACTTCAAGCCCATATTCCTGAGCAGTGGATTTTAAAAATTGCCAATAACCGGCTGCACCAGCTGAAGAGGTATTATGCAGAAAACCACTTTCAACCAGTATCATATATTTGAAATCTTCAGGAATATTATTTCTCTTTAAAATAGGCTCTATTACAGGAAAATAGCGATTAGCTCTCTTAAATAACAATAAGGACTGCGAATGCCAATAAGTATTCAAGGTAAGCTCTCTATCGAGGCCTTCTCTCACATAGAATAGATTCAAAGGAACTTCTTCGCCAGCAAATGAGAGTTTTTTAGGAATGGGAACCGGTACTGCTTTCATCTCGGCTTTTATTACAAAATCGTCTCCTATTATATCCTCTGATTCAGGCTTTTCAGTATAGGCAAAAATGATGATTCCAATACTTAATATTAACCCTGGAGCCACAAACCATTTTAAATTCTTTTTGCGAAAAATTTTACTTATCTTGTTCATTACCAATATTCAATCTAAATCTTAAGTCATAGAACGAAAGGGTGCAAAATTACACATTATCTCTTTAAACCTAGCTTTAAAAACAACTCTTGAATCAGAAATGTATGAATAAATATAAGGAATCCAAGGAATTAGAAATTTGAATAATCAAATTTCAGACCCAAGCCATAAATTGGGTTCAACAGTTTCTCTAATCCTGTATTGATCAACCTCATCTTTTTGGCAATAAATACTTTCCTATGAATAATTAATTGCATAGGAAGACGAAGAAATTTGAATGTTTTGAAAGGAAAAAATAATAAATCTATTTTTTATTCAATTCTTCCTTAAGAAATTTCACCTTAGCCTCTATTAATTTGATTTCCTGTTTGGTTTTATGAATTTTACGTTCGAATTCCTGACGCAGGATGTCGGCATTTTTCGAGTTAGCCAGAAAGCCAAGATTATTTTCCCATAGCGTAACATCTTCGGACATCTTTGCAGCCTTATTTTGCAAGAAGTTAATTTCTCTTATAATGGTTTTATGTCCGTCGGGCAAATCCTTGATTTGTTCGAATCGTATTTTGTACGATAGGTCATCTACCTCTATAGGGCTGATATTGAGACGGTCGAGTTGCTTGTCTATGGCTTTTCTGAAGCTATTTTGCAGACGTTCTTTCTCATTTATGGGAACATGTCCAATTTCTACCCATTTACGCTGAAACTCTTTGATGATCTTCAAATTTTCGGCCTTATTATCGGTATAAGGATACTCTTCTACCTGCTTAATCAGTTCTTCCTTCAAAAGAAGATTTTCTTTCTCATTTTCTTGAATATTGGAAAAATATTCTTCTCTTGCTCTAAAGAATTGGTCGCAGGCAGTACGAAAGCGTTTCCATATTTTGTCGGATTGTTTACGAGGAACAGGACCTATCTTTTTCCACTCTCTCTGAAGATTGATTAATTCCTTGGTCGTATTCTTCCAATCGGTGCTATCTTTCAGAGCCTCTGCCTGAACGCATAAATCGAGCTTGAGGTTATAGTTATGCAATTGCTGCTCTTTAATTTTACTAAAGAACTCGCTTTTTTGCTTATAAAACTGGTCGAGTAGCTCTTTAAACTGATTCCATATTTGGTCGTTCACTTTACGTGGGGCAGGGCCTATACTTCTCCATATTTTGAATAATTCTTCAATGGCTCGTGTGTTTTCTTGCCACTGATGGATAGTTTCAGCAGGTGTTTCTATAATTTCTCTCGCTTTTTCAATCAAAGCCTGCTTCGATTCGTAATTATTCTGCAGTTCATCCTGTAATTTATCATAATATTCTCTTCTACGTGCATTTATTTTTTCAGTAGCAGCCTTGAATCTTTCCCAAATCTCATCTCTTTTTTCACTCGGTACAGGACCAATTTCTCGCCATTGTTCATGATACTTCTGCAACTCCTTGAACGATTTCATTACATTGGGTTCAAGCAGAAGTTCTTCGGCTTTTTCACAAAGCTCTATCTTGCTTTCTAGATTTTTTTTCAGATCAAGGTCTTTTAACTCCTTATTGATTTTTACTTTATCGAAGAATTTTTCAACTAAAAAATGATAATTCTGCCAAAGGGTATTGACTTCTGACTTAGGAACCATACCTATTTGACGCCATTTTTCCTGAAGATTTCTGAATTCGTCATAAGTTTTTTTCAGGGTTTCTTCTGAGTTGATCAATGCCCTCAATTCATCTAAAATAGCCAACTTGAGTTCTAAATTCTGTTGTTTCTGTTTCTCCAGCTCTTCGGCAAACTGCAGCTTCTTTTCCCTGTAAATATCAAAAACGGCATCAAATTGATGTTCAATATCATCTGGCTGATACTGAAATTCTTCTTCTTTCCCCCCTGTAGCTATAAATGCTTTTAATTCTTCCTGCTGACGTTCTTTTGTCTTGCGCAAAAAAGTTACCTTAATAAGCCCTACCTGCGTTTTGATTCCATTAATATCATCATTGTTATTTACTAAGGTTTGAAGGACTTCCACCAGTTGTTCCCTCGAAAGCAAATCGTAATCTACTCCTTGAAAATCTTTTTCCTTTAAAAGATCTATTTCTAACTCTGCATGTTCTTCTTCACTTTCGTGTCCTTGATGAAGGTCCTGCGCTTTCTCATCTATATGATTTGTAATCTCAACGGATTGTACATCTTCTGCCTCTTCTTCTACAAGACTCAATTCATCATTATTTTCTTCTTCATGATGAGTTAGATCTTTTACTTGATTCTTATTTTGATTTTCAACCGAAATTGTTTCTTCCAAAGATATTTCAGCGACCTCTTGTTCAGGTAAAGAGGTTTTGACTTCCCTTGGCTCAGAATCTGTTCCAAAATTTATTGAAATAGCCTCGGTTTCATCGACTGTTTCAGAAATTTCATCTGTTTCCAATGTCATCTCTTCTAACGCTTGATTTGTGTACTCTACATCTTCTTGGAAACTTAAAGGATTTGGATCTTCAATGGCAGTCGGCTCAACCATGATGGGATCAATGCTTTGATCCTCTGTAATCGCTGAATCATCGGAAGATTCATTTTTCACAGGTTCTTCATTAATGGTTGAATCCGTTGTTTCAACGGAAGATTCCTTTGTAAGGTTGGTTTCGTTTAAGAATTCTGATTTAAGATTTGGATTTTCCATAATAATTAGAATAAGGAGGTGATTACTAAATAATTATTTGAATAACAGTGTACCGACATGCGGTGTGGTGTTCAATCAATTTACATGGTAAGATGCAAAATTTATATTTCAACTAAGAGCTGCAAATATAGCAAAATATCTTTTGAACCATCATGGCTTATTCAATGATATAACGAAAATCAGGAACTCATTTTGGATTGCAAACCTTTGAATTCAAAGTTGTATCAATCTTTTAAACATGTTATCTAAAATAATATGACAGTCATTAGCATAAAACAGAGTGGGATGCTTTGGGTGAAGAAATTCAATTTAATTGTATGCAAACTCTTTGATAAAGAGGTAAGTATGTACTCGGATAAAAAAGACAAGATGTTTTACTGTATCTCTAATACGATCTTAGACATACTTTATGGAGCACAAAAGAAAAGAGGTAGAAGTAAAGATGCAAGTCGAATGTTATGATTACATGGATGCGATTATTGTGGAGAATAAATGAGTGATTCATCTCTATATCCAGGAATATTGGGCAAATACCAATCACTGTATTCTGTACCTGAGCTTTCGGCCCAATTGACAAATTTAAGAAATGCCTGATTAATAGCTGCTTTTTCAATAGGATAATCGAAGGAGAAAGGATATTCAATGGCCCAGGGTAAGAAATTGGCAGTTTTGTAAT
The DNA here is from genome assembly GCA_002418865.1 of Bacteroidales bacterium UBA5762. Classification (GTDB taxonomy): domain Bacteria; phylum Bacteroidota; class Bacteroidia; order Bacteroidales; family TTA-H9; genus TTA-H9. The sequence goes on from DIEY01000002.1 coordinate 130,370, forward strand.
ATGTATTGCTTGCAGGAATTGAGGCGTCTGAACCTGTACCGAATAATGAGAAGTTGACAAGATTGGTCGGGGCTTTGTCGATGAGATGAATTTCACGATCGCGCTGTTTATTGACAATTAGAAAAGGATTAAAAGGAGGATTATCAACAGAAACAGGTGAAACTGTGGAGAGATGAATTTCCAACGTGTCGGGTTCAACATAAGGTGCGCCAGGAGATGTATTTACACCAGTTCCTGAACCTGGATGGGGTAATTGAGTAAACAAATTGTCAGAAACGATGACTACGGTTTTTGTCTGACCAGCCTCTGTATTATTAGCATTTAAAGTAATATAATTCTGTGTAATAGATTGTCCCATGATATTAGCAACATTAAGGGGGTCCATATTGATTTCGAAGCCGAATCCATTTTTAAACGAGGCACCTATGGATTTTACGACAAACTTGCCATAGAGATCAACTAACTTGAAATTAGTATTGAGTACTAATTGATACTGATAATCCATTACCAGATCATTAAAATCATAATCTCCGGTATAAGGCCAGTTATCTTCGAAAGCAATACTAGCAAAGCTATTATTGGAAGGATAATAAAAATTAAAGGCTCGTTGTGGATCATTGGGGTATTCATCTTCGGTATCAATTACGGCATCTCCGTCACTATCAGGATTAGGGCCTGTGGCTACAATATCATCAAAATAAACATAATTTTTAGAACTGCCATAAATATTTACCCATAGCAAAACATCACAACTCACTGTACCAGTAGGCATAGTAGCTGAAATCTCATAGTTTTTCCATGACTGAGAGGGAAACATATCCAGAATAGCATATTGATCGATGACTTGACCTTGAGCATTTCGTGGGTTTAAATAAATCCAAATATATTTTTGCCCGAAACCTGAAACTTTAGCTTTGGCGTTTACTGTGATCAATTCTCCTGAATAAGCAGGAATTTGTTGTGCAACACCTCCAATATTATTGCTTGGTTTTTTGATTTGTAAAACTGAATTGCCATTTTCCGAATACAAATCTACTTTGTTATGTATTGCACTGGTAATGTACCAACGACCATCCTGTGGAATAGGAAAATCCCAATCTTCAATCTCGCCAAAATCATTAATAGAAAAATCTCCATTTGAAAGAAGGTTGTCTATAATGACAGATGAGTTTTTTATTTTACCATGACTCAATGAATTGTTTATATTTTCCCACCCGGAAGATATAAGGGACAATTTTAATGAGCTCCTTTTTAACAATATACTGTCCACTAAACGAGGAGGGAGTGTATCGATCAAGTCACCAAAATTGACATAAATACCATCTAAAGTGCTTTTCAGGGTTTTATCAAGTTCAACCTTAATTTCGCCTCCCATGCTTTTCACAAATACTTCACTAACCCATTCAGGAACATCGAAGCTAGCTAATAAATGCCCATCATGGTCAGCAACACCAGAGTATACCCTGTAGAGCTCATCTTGATACTGATAATATATATCCACACGTCCATTTATCTCCCTATAATCCACTGTAAAAGGAAGAGTGATATCTATTGAAACAGGCTTGGTTGTCCTGAACTTGAAATTGGGATTAATTACTAAATCCTTCATAGATTTCTGATCAGGATTAGGGTCAGGACTGTCTGTTTTATGACAAGAAGTGGCTGAAATCATTAAAAAAACAGGAAGAGCCATCATTAACTTTGTTATCGAATTTTTCATCTTCATTGATGCTATTAATTTATCTGGTTTATAAGCAATACTTTGAGCATATATAACAACTATGCCATAATTTATAATAAACTAATTATAAGCCTAATAGTAAATCTATAACCATGCTAATTCTCTTTAATATTACAATTCATGAAAATAACTTGTTCTATTCCGAAAAAATGCAAGGATTTTAAGTACATTTATCCGCTTATTTTAAGATTTATTCAACAAATTTATAATCATTTTTTAAATAAACCGCACAAATTCAGATTAGAAAATTAAAATAGCTATTTTAAAAAATGAAATAGCACAATGCGATAGAAGGCATGAGCAGAAAAATCATGTATTTCATAATTTCTTTCTCATGCCAATAAATCAACTCCTCAACAGAATCTTATAACTCTATAGCAAGTTCTTTAAATTACGGTACAACAAGAACAACCATAACAAACTGGAAAAATTATTCATCATTTTAAAGCATCCTGTTTAAAATGATTCAGCTGAGAAAACAAATCTCAGGATAATGCATTTTTAAGCCTTCGTCGAATTATAAAATTCAAAATGTATTCAATTGAAAAACAATATAAGATTTTAGACTCTATATCCTTCTAAATCATATCTTATTATTCTTCAATTGTTTATAAATTTCAAACCAAATTATGCTTGAAATTCCTGCCAAGGTGCATAGGAGTATCTCAGTCCAAGCGACTTTTTCGAAGAGGAACAGATTTTGTAAAGCTGGGACTTCCAATACGAAAATCAAGAAAAAGATGGCACCACCTACTATCCATTTTACCATTGGATTGGGTGTTGCAATGATCTTGAATATAGATTGAGACCAGGAGCGATTGGAAAGAATGACGGAAATATTTGAAACGATGAGAGTAACAAAGGTGAAGGTTCTTACTGCATTTTCAGAATATCCCATTTTAAGGCTGATGAAATAAACCAATAAGCTCATAAGTAGTAAACCTATACCTTGACTGCAGCTAAGAAGTATTTTTCTTATACCGAAAAACGGTTCATCTAATCTTCTTGGAGGCCTCGTCATCACATTATTTTCTTCCTTTTCGGCTTCGAAAATGATGGAACAAGCAGGGTCGATGATCAATTCCATAAAAACGATATGAACAGGCCAGAGGATAAGAGGCAAATGAGCGAATAGCACAGGAATAAGCGACAAACCTGCAATAGGCAGATGAATAGCGAAAATATAAG
>DIEY01000024.1 GCA_002418865.1 Bacteroidales bacterium UBA5762
ACTTCACCCTGCCGGATGCCATCCGCATGCTGGGGAATGTGGAGGGAATAAGGGAATTGTTTATTGGATTTCAGAAGGAGTTGTATGTGGGGGGGGAGATGAGGATTGAGAATTTGTAGTTTTTGTGTTGGATAATATATGAGATGTTTGGAGATAGGATGAATATTTCAAGAATTCTAAAAATGGTTGTGGATGGCGATTATAGTAGTGACGCATTGAGATATTTGTTAAGTTGTCACGCAGAGTGTGAGCATTTAGACTTCAAAACAGAAATCAACTTTTCGAATGAACATAATGCCGTTGGAATAACAAAAGATATTATTGGAATGAAAAATATAGGCGGTGGTTATTTGGTTTTTGGTGTTTCAGATAAACAATGGAATCCTATAGGGATTCCTAACCGCACAAGTTATGACACTAAACTTCTTAGGGACATGGTCAGAAAGTATACTGGATTGGATATTGAATGTGATTTTATAGAACATACACTTGATTTGAACGGAAGTAATAAACTTTTTGCGTTGATCCTTATAAGGTCCTCTCTAAAAAGAAATAAATTAAAAAAACCTTCTGCTTGTAAAATTAGTTACAAAGAAACTGAAAAATGGGGAATTCGAAAAGGGGATATTTATATTCGAGATGGTGATCAAACAACAAGGCTAGATGATTTTGATAAATTAAATGAAAAGCTTCAAGACTTAGAAGATAAATATCAAGAAGCAGAACAATTAGAGGCAACTAGTATTCCTTCTCCATTTGCAGTAGAAACAGGGTTTTATAGACTTTTGCCAAAAGAATATGCGACCTTTGTTGGCAGAGAAAATTTATTAGAAAAAATAAAATCCGCAATAGAAAAAGATCCTAGAATTTGGATTATTAATCTATATGGCCCAGGTGGTGTTGGAAAATCAGCATTAGCAACAAATGTTGCTTATGATTATTACCAATCTAGAAGTTTTGAAGCAATACTACAATTGTCAGCCAAAGACAGGGAATTACAACCAGGAAAAGGGATTAGTTCACTTCGTCCTTCTTTAATCTCTATAGAAGATCTTATCGATAGAATCTTATACTTGTTTTCTCATCAAGAATGTTGTGATGATGATTTTCAAAAAAAGAAAGAACTTGCAAATGAATTGTTGAGTGCTTTTTCCACTTTGATAATATTAGATAATATGGAAACAGTAACAGATGGTCGCATTATGGAATTTGTTAGGACGTTTCCTCCAACAACAAAATCTAAAGTCCTGTTGACAAGTAGACAAAGAAATAGTGATTGGGAAATGCCAATTCAAGTTACCGAATTAACCAATGAGGAAATAAGGCAATTTGTTATATCAAGATCCATGGAAATGAATTTAAACTTTCCATATGAAAACAATGAAATAATTAAAAAACTTAGCGAAATCTCTGGAGGTTTACCTTTAGCTATTCAATGGATATTGGGAGATTATTCAAGAACTAACAATTTGGAAGCAATTCTTAAAAGGGTAATAACGAATGACTCACCATTATTGGAATTTAGCTTTAGAAACTCTTGGAACACATTAGATAAAGTATCTCAAGAAGCTTTAGCAGTATTATCAATTTTTGAAGAAGCTCCAACGTTACAAGAATGGAGAACAGTTTTAAATTGGACTATAGAATTGATAGAGAGAGGTAAAAGTAAACTTATAGAATCGACCTTTGTTACCGAAAGAACAGATCAAAAAACTGGGAACAAAATTTATATTGCATTACCAATTACTCTTTCTTTCGCAAAATTACAGCTTAATCAAATGGGAACATTAGAAAAGGAAGCAAGATCGAGATATGAAAATTACCATCAACAAATCTCTTTATCTCATGAACAAGAATATCAAGTAGAAAGCCTTTTTTCAAGGTTTGATGCCACAAATGAAATTCAAAGAAAAGCTATAATTCTTACACAAATGGCTGAGGGACAAATGTCTTCTTTGGGTTACCAAGAAGCAGAGGAATATTATAAGCAAGCTTTAAGTATAGATCCGTTCTCAATCTTCGCATTAGTATCATACGGTAAATTCAAAGCTGATTTATTTGATTATCAAGCTGCTGAAGAAATAATTCATCGGGCGGAAGCGAAAGTAACTAAAAAGACAGGTTTTTTTGTGTTTTACAATTTAGCAGATGTTTATGGGCGCAAGAAAGATTGGAGTCTAAAAATAAAATATTTACGTGAAGCAATTAAATACAAAGATTACACAACTCAATTTTTATACACAATGGCTCAGCATTCCTTAGGCGTTGCTTTAGGAAAAATAGGTAACCATGTCGAAGCAATTCAAAATTTTGATGAAATAATTAGCAGAGAATTATCAAAACCTTATGGACCTAGCGACAGTCTTGTTGTTGCAACAAGAACAAAGAAAATTTCTCTTCAAAGGAATAATCCTAAATTTGACAAGAAATTTATTGATGAGATTATAGAAAAATGTAGAAAATTTAAAAACATTGACCATATTATCAATGAACTATATTCTATTAGAGATAAAGAGTAAGTATTAAGAGTAGTTAGTTATTGCAAAGATGCATATAACATAAACAATAAATATTATTAAAACAAAGGGAAATATATGTTAAACCTATACTGGAAATCTAAAGACCAAACCAGAAATTTAGTGGAAAAACCATTTCAAAATGAAAGAGAATTTGAGTCATTTATATTCTCCAATCAGGATTTACTCCCAGATATTTTCATTTTATATCGTCAGATTCAAACAGGAAATAAACAAGGTATTCCCGATATGCTCGGTGTCGATCAGGATTCTCGAATTTGCATCATTGAGATGAAAAATGTGGAGGTAGAAGAAGAGATACTTCCACAAGTTTTGACATATGCTATGTGGGCTGAAACCAACCCTGATTCAATTAAAGCGATCTGGTTAGAATCAAAAAATAGACCGGAGGATATTCAAATTGAATGGGATTCTCTTGAGGTTCGGATCATTGTAATTGCACCTTCTTTCAAACCAAGTGTTTTAAAACTATCCAGCAAGATCAATTATCCACTCGATCTTGTTCAAGTTAGACGATTTTGTCAAGATGATGATGAATTTATAATGGTCGAAACATTGGTAGAAATTCCTCAGTTAAGACCTAAAACAACAAAAGTAATGGGGGATTGGAGTTGGGAATATTATGAATCCGAACATGGAAAAGAACCAACCCTCGAATTTCAAACTGTTGTTAATCAATTGGAGCATTTTGTTAAAAAACAAGGATGGAATCTGCCATACAACCTAAATAAATATTACACAGGTTTTAAGCTTGGCAATAAAGTGGTTTTCGATGTAACTTGGGATAGTACAAAAGCCTGGTCAATTCAAATGAAAATTCCACCAGAAATTTCAGGATCATTTGCAGGAAAAAATTGGAAATATCTTAGATATGATTCTATGTTCAAAAACTCGAATTTTCGTCTTATGCCTAATGGAAAAATTGATATTTCTGAACTAAGTGAGTTGTTAAAAGCTGCTTATCAAAATGTCTCTGGCACCAGGTTGTAGTTTTCTCAATGTACAAAGATAAGATCAAAACCCATAGCATTTATCACAATTAAAATCATGCTCACCAAAACCGAAATTCAAACCTTTATTAACTACTGCAAAACCATACTTAATCTCTCCAAACTAACTCAAACCGAAGAGTACGGCTACCACAACCTGCCCCTTTGCATTATCGACGCGGTTTTCTCCATTGGTGTCACTTACCAATCCACCGAGAATTCAGTCAAACACTTCTGCGAGCATTTCGGTGTCACACGGCTACGTGAAAAGGAACTGGCAACCCGCTCCGAGCAACTTTCTGTGTCTTCATTCATCCAATTTCATCAAAACTTCACCTTTCAGGAAATGGCAGAGAAGGT
>DIEY01000015.1 GCA_002418865.1 Bacteroidales bacterium UBA5762
TCAGAGATCTTCTTCTCTGGTTTGCCTACTATGATATGTATACACCAAAATGGAGTGGGCTATCCTCATTGGGTATATCGTGTTTATCGGCATTGTGAATGCGTATAACTTTATGGATGGCATCAACGGCATCACCGGACTATACAGCATCGCGGTACTGGCATCACTGCAATATGTGAATATCACTTATGGCGAGTTTGTAAACGCTGATCTTATCTGGTACCCGATGATTGCATCGGTGGTGTTCCTCTTCTTCAACTTCCGGAAAAGGGCCCGTTGCTTTGCGGGGGATGTGGGGAGCGTATCCATTGCCTTCTGGATTGTGACGCTGCTGCTCATATTAATCATCAAAACGGAGAACCTGATATGGCTGGGCTTCCTGTTGGTTTACGGGGTGGATGCGGTGATGACCATCTTGCACAGGATTTACCTGAAGCAGAACATCATGGAGGCACACCGGCTTCATTTTTACCAGATTCTGGCGAATGAGAAAAAGATGCCGCACCGACTGGTCTCTTTAATTTATTTTATGGTACAGCTGATTTGCTCTGCGCTGTTGATTGAGTTATATCCGGTGATGGGATGGGGCATATTCGTGATCCTGTTGCTGGCGTTGATGGGACTGTATATGATTAAATTCCCGATGATGAATCCTAAAAAGAATGAAAAATATACTGATTGATGATAATTTACTGGACAAGGTAACGGAACAGGCGAAGGCGAGTGAACGCCTCCGCATGAATTATAACCTGCACGACAGCCTGGAGGCGAAGGCGCAGCGGCTGCTGAATGCACTGGAGCCGGGCACAATACTGCCGGTACATCGCCATCGCCACACGGCGGAGACTTACATTGTGCTGCGCGGCAGCATGAAGGTGTTGTTTTATAACGACGATAAGGTGCTGACGAACGAGTGTGTGGTGAATCCGTCGGAGAAGGTGTATGGGGTTCACATCCCCACCGGCCAGTGGCATACGCTGGAGGTATTGGAGAGCGGCACTGTGATCTTCGAGGTGAAGGATGGCCCGTATGCTCCCTTTCAACCGGAAGATATGCTGTAATAGGAATCAAGTGTCAGGAATCAGGAGTCATCTTGCGGTACTGGGATGTTGATAGAGTTAGCGGTTTAAGAAATAGTTTTTAATGATCAGCTTAGTCGGGATTTAAAAAATAGTTGATTCCCACACGGAACCATTTGATTTTTACTATCTTTGCAACTACATATCACAAAACTTTAAAAGAATGGTTGAGGAAACAATAGACAAATTAAGGAGAAGGAATACAGGACGAAATGTGCAGAGGGTACGGATGTACTTTGGTATAAAGCTGGAAGCTTTGACTGCAGATTTACGACTACTATAAAACGTTTGAAAACTGAAAGGAATTTCAACCGGTGGAGTTAAAATGGATATTGAAGTTTCATCGAATATCGGGGATAAGTTCTTGCTTGGGTTAGAAGAAGTACTAAACGTGATTGACTCCATTAACCAAAGCAATGATGATGAAGATGTGATCATTTTTCAAAACAACATTTTTGTTACTCCCTTATTTATACTCCCTTTACTAGTTTATGTGAATGGTTGCATTAAAAGAATTCGTTATCAGTATTCAAACAACTATTTGAATACGATTCAATTTGGAATTGGCGGGCTAAAACCAGACGAATTAGAATCAGGAATATTTCATGATTTAATGGATAAATGTTCATTTAAGACCTACATTCCAATCATTAATTTCCCGACAGATTTAAAATTTACAAGAGAAAGAAATGAAATTTTATCGACTGTTGAGAGTTTACTGTCACATCAGGTGCATGCACAATCTAATATTACAGCTGGTTTAAAATATTTGATTGGGGAGAATATCGACAATATCATTGAACATTCTGATTCCGAGAGGGGTTATATATTTAGTCAGGCTTATCCGTCTAAAAAATATTTAGATATTTGCATTGCTGATAACGGAATATCGCTGTTGGGTAGCTATTGCAAAATGAAAGAGAATATGTACATTGATCATTTATCGGCTATGAAAGCAGCAAACTCAGGTATTTCAACAAAAAACTTACCTGATGCTGAAAATAGAGGTTATGGAATTAAAACCTCTAAGAAAATGCTTGTAGATGGTTTATCAGGGTACTTTGTGATGCTCTCGGGAAATGCACTTTTTTTAAAATCTAAGTCAATTAATCAATTTTCTGCTTTGCCTGACATTGCAACCTGGCAGGGAACCATTGTTGCTATGCGTATACCCTATATAAATGAGGGTTTTAATTATATCGATTTTGTTGAATAATAAGATTTTTCTAATTTTGCAATATGAAGAGTAATATTATAGATATCGCCGCATTTATTGGCCGTGATTTGAAATCGAGGATCGCGGTGAGGAATTTCTATGACGTAATTCTGAATCAAAACATGACGAACGTAAAGATTGATTTCAGGAATGTAAGCTTTGCAACCCGAAGCTTTATGGATGAGTTCTATAATTTATTTATTGCAAATACAAGTATGGATGCAGAGTTAATCAATCTCTCTCCCGAACTGGATGCTATGTTGAATGCAGTAAAATTCACCCAACGCAAACCGACAGAATCAACTAAAAAGGACTCATCACGTGCTGATATGAAATTCTCTTCCATCTCACAAGTCAATAAATACCTTGAAGAATTGTCATTTTCCTGAACGTCTCTTTTTCTATCCTGAAACAACATCTTAAAGCGACAACAACACATTATGGAAATAGAGCCAATCCCATTTTATTACGATTCAATTAACAGAAATGCGGTCGTCGTAAAACCTAAAAAATTTTTCTTTGATTGGGTGAACGCCATTGAAGTTTGCAATCTCTGAAACGAGAGTACAAACGCAAAAGTTAATTAGGAATAAATCAAGGGGTATTTACTCGAGTGCTTACAATATGAGTAGAATAAAGGATTATG
>DIEY01000064.1 GCA_002418865.1 Bacteroidales bacterium UBA5762
CTGCGGTTCTTATGTTTTCAGGGCTTAAGCCCATCCTTTTTCTTTGTCTTACCCTGACCTAAAGGTCAGGGTAACTTTGTGCTATCTTTCCTAATACCCTGACCTAAAGGTCAGGGCTAATTTTGTGATTTACCTTGATTTGTCATAAATTGGGTTGGGTAAGCCTGTGTTCAATATGATTGGCCTTGAAGACTTCCAGCTTGGAGGGTTTCTGGCAGAGTTCTCTTTTCTTGGATTTAATTAGTCGATTCGTAAATTCCATCCTGTTGGAGACAACCAAACTTTCTTCCAGTTCATTTAAAGCATATACGATCTGATGAGAACGTGTGCTTATATCTTCATACGTTTCCCTGTTTTTCTAATTGCTGATGGTAGCAAGAGAAGTATGAAAGGTTTGGGCTAATTGAAAATTTGTCAAAGAAAGAACTTTCTTTAATCTGGCGGAGAATATGTATATTTGTCACCGCATTCGAATGGTAATCTTGTTGCATAATTTTTTGTTTTTAATCTTTCAAAATTAATTAAGCATCCATTCAGATGCTCTTTACATCAACAAGGTGGTGAAACTTTACCCCAATGAACAAAAGTTTATCATCATTTGCTTGTTTTTGGGACTTAGATAAGATGTATTCAAAAAAGAAGAAGCAAGTACATTCGTTAAAGTGAAGCCCATATAGTTAATACAAGATTAATATGGAGACGTACTATTAAATAAAATTCCTTTATCTTTGCAAACTTTAAGCGGGCACTGCCCACGATACCCACTACACGCAAGTATTTTATAATTAAATGGATAAAAACACTATCATTGGTTTAGTACTAATTTTTGCTATTTTCATAGCTTGGAGCGTATGGATGAGTCCATCGAAAGAAGATATTGAAAAGCAAAAACGCATACAGGATTCTTTGGTAATGGTTCAAATGAGAAAGGATTCTTTAAACCAGGCGCTCGAAAAACAAAAAGAAGAAATCAAGAATGTTTTACCTGTTTCTATGCCAGCCAATATATCTGCACAGCAGAGTGATTCGTTAATTCGTATAGCGCGTGAGCGAGTGGGGCATTTTGCAGGCTCAGTTATCGATGAAACCAAGTATTATACTATTGAAAATGATTTAGTTAAAATTAAGATTTCTAATTTAGGAGCCCAACCTTTCAAAGTTGAACTTAAAAATTTTAAAACTTTCGATTCATTACCTCTTATTCTTTTCGACAGCCTTCGATCGGATTTTGGTTTGAATTTTTTTGCAGGCAGAAGGCAAATTAACACGGCTGTACTCTATTTCAAGCCAGAACCAGGCAAAGAAAATCAATACCATTATAAAGTGAGCGGAGATTCTACCCTATCTTTTGCACTAAGACTTTATGCCGACTCGCCCGACTCACTCACTCCCTCCAATTCTTATATCGAATACAAATATACCCTGAAAGGGAATGAATATATGCTGGGTTACAACATCAGCATGGTCAATATGGAAAAAGTATTCGACCGCACAGCCTCCCTCTTCAATCTCAATTGGAACATAGATTGGTTCCGTCAGGAAAAAAATCAGGATGAAGAAAGAAAACAATCTACCGTATATTACTGCTATTCTACAGATAAGGAGGTAAAAAATCTGAATGAAGCAAAAGACGACAAGAAGATTATTACTACCAGTTTAAAATGGGTATCATTCAAATCGAAATTTTTTATCTCCACTCTTATTGCTCAAAATACTTTCCCAAATGGAGCTGAGATTTCTACGTATATTGATCCCGAAAGAGCGATCGAGCCTCGTTACAATGAATCCATGACGGCCCAAATACCTTTGGAATTCAATTTCACTGACAAAGTAGATTATCCCATGCAAATCTACTTTGGCCCCAATCAATATAAAATTCTACATGCGTATAACATGCGTCTTGAGCGTCAGATTCCTTTAGGTTGGGGATTTTTCCTAATGTGGCCTGTGAATGTATATGCGGTTATTCCAATATTCAACTGGCTGAGCAATTATGGCCTGAATTATGGCATTATCATTCTTATTCTCACCATTTTATTGAAGATTGTTCTATTCCCTATTACCTTCGTTTCATATCGTTCAACCGCAAAAATGCGCGTTTTGAGACCTGAAATAGAAGAAATAAACAAAAAATATCCACGCAAGGAAGATGCGATAAAAAAACAGCAGGCCACCATGGACTTATACAAAAGAGCAGGTGTAAATCCCTTGTCAGGATGCTTACCCATGCTCTTGCAATTTCCTATTCTTATCGCAATGTTCAGGTTCTTCCCTTCATCTATCGAATTGAGGCAACAACCTTTCCTATGGGCTCATGATCTTTCAAGCTACGATTCTATACTCGACTTACCTTTTAAAATTCCTTTCTACGGAGATCATGTCAGCCTCTTTACCTTGCTCATGACCGTGGCTACTCTTTTCTACACAAAAATCAACAATGATATGATGAATACCGGGCAGCAGCAAATCCCAGGTATGAAACTCATGATGTACTTGATGCCTATTATGTTTTTAGGTATTTTCAATAATTATTCGGCAGGATTAAGTTATTATCTGCTTCTTGCCCAGCTCATAACTTTTGGTCAAATGTTTATTTTCCGAAAAGCCCTCAATGAAGAGAAACTCAGAGCACGATTGCTTGCCAATAAAAATAAACCAGTTAAGAAATCGAACTTCCAAAAACGACTCGAAGAAATGGCCCGTCAGCAACAACAGCAAGCCAAAAGAAAATAATTCCTAAAAAGGATAGTAAAAAAATAGGGTAATGCAAGGCGTCAGTGGCTAAAACTTCGACAGAAAACTTTAAATAAAACATCAACCATTTGAGGCCTCTTCATCATCAACCTCTCATAAAGCAAATTATGATTCGAAATTTATCACCGAATTCTATGGTAACATTCGAACACCTCAATAGATCATATATAAAGTCTAATTTGTAATTACACATTAAATGTAGTAATTTTGTAAAAACTAAATTACTACATTATGGG
>DIEY01000102.1:0-9731 GCA_002418865.1 Bacteroidales bacterium UBA5762
GCCCGGCGCTCACAAACATTCACCCTTTCAAACTCAGCTCAAAAATAGCTTCAAATCTTCATCAACCGTCCCTATTGAGCTTATCCCAAAATTATCTACTAAAACTTTGGCTACATTTGGAGATAAAAATGCAGGCAATGTAGGCCCAAGATGGATATTCTTGACACCAAGCGAAAGCAAAGCAAGTAACACAATCACTGCTTTTTGCTCATACCATGCAATATTATATGCTATAGGCAATTGATTGAGGTCTTCCAGTCCGAAAATTTCCTTCAACTTGAGGGCAATCATAACCAAACTGTACGAATCGTTACATTGTCCGGCATCAAGCACTCGTGGAATGCCATTAATATCGCCAAGAGGTAGTTTGTTATAACGATATTTGGCACATCCAGCGGTGAGTATTACTGTATCCTTTGGAAGTTTCTGGGCAAATTCAGTGTAATATTCTCTGCTTTTTAGCCTTCCATCACATCCAGCCATAACAAAGAATTTTCTAATAGCACCCGATTTTACAGCTTCCACTACTTTATCGGAAAGCGCAAAAACCTGCTCATGGGCAAAACCACCTATAATTTCCCCATGCTCTATTTCAATTGGTGGTTTACATTTTTTTGCATGTATTATAATATCACTGAAATCTTTAGGTTTTCCATCTACCCTATCAGGAATATGTTTGAATCCAGGATGCCCTGCTGCTCCTGTAGTATATACTCTATCGGCATAAGTTGAAGTGGAACGGGGTGGTACAATACAGTTGGTAGTAAATAATATGGGGCCATTGAAAGTTTCGAATTCTTCATTTTGTTTCCACCATGAACCTCCATAATTACCTACAAAGTGTTTGTATTTTTTAAAAGCTGGATAATAATGCGCCGGCAGCATTTCGCTGTGAGTGTAAATATCTACTCCTGTGCCTTCTGTCTGAGCAAGCAATTCTTCTATGTCTTTCAAATCATGTCCACTTATGAGAATGCCTGGATTTTTGCCCACACCAATGTTTACTTTCGTAATCTCCGGATTTCCGTATCTTGTAGTATTTGCCTTGTCGAGCAGCGACATAGCCATTACACCATGCCTTCCACATTCTAAAACAAGAGAAGTAAGCTCATTGGCTCCAAGTCCTTCATCCAACGTAGATAGTAAACCTTCTTCGAGAAAAGTGAATAAGGCTTCATCTTCGAACCCAAGATTCATGGCATGTTCGGTGTATGCCGACATCCCTTTTAAACCATACACGAGCAATTCGCGCAAAGAACGAATATCAGGGTCTTCTGTAGTCAAAATGCCAACCTGTTTGGAAATCATCTCATATTTATCTTCTTCAGCAAACCAATTGGCTGCATCGTGATCGGCAAATTTTGGCCGTAATCCCAATTTGTTGGCTCTGACTTTTAATTCATCACGAATTTGCAAACCTTTTGTGATGCGCTGGCGAATAGCATCTGCATCAAAGTTGGCATTGGTAATTGTGACAAACATGCCTTCTACCAAAAAACGATTAGGAAGTTCTTTTTGGCCATACTTGCGCAAAGCCGAACTGTAAATCGCAATCCCTTTTAATACAAACATCAAAAGATCTTGAAGATTGGCTACTTGTGATGTTTTACCACAAATCCCCTTTACGGTACATCCAACGCCTTTGGTAGTTTCCTGACATTGAAAACAAAACATCTCGGGTTTGGCGCTCATCTGCTGAGCGGCTCCCGATTCATCTAAATGCAAATAATTTAAAAAAGGCATAGTCTCTATTTTTAAGATTTAGTAAGATTGAGTTTTTAAACGAAAAATTTCCATCATATCTCTACGAATTCATTAGCCTCTGATCATTGTAAGCAGCATTTTAAATCTATCGGGGGCATTCACTGCATGTGGTATTCCAGCAGGCATAATAATAGAATCCCCTTCCTTTAGTAGAAATGGCTTTCTATCTATAATGATTTCGGCTTCTCCCTCTAAAACCTGAACTAATGCATCATAAGGGGCAGAATGTTCGCTTAGGCGTTGTCCACTATCAAAAGCAAACAATGTAATCGTACCCGATGGCTTGTCTATCACTACTTTACTCACAATTCCTTCTTTGGAATACTCGACCTTTTGTGTAAACTGCATGATTTCGGCAGTAGCAAATAATTTGTTTCCCATTTTCTTGTTATTTAGTTGTTATTAAGTTAATTATATCATCATTTCCCTATTCTTCACGTAAAGTAAACCTAATGGTGTTTTAAGAGAGCTTCTATTTAATGCCTATTAATCTGTTTTTTATGTAAACCATTCCGTTTACTTGTAATTTGGTATTTGAATGCGCAAATATACAGAATTTATTCAATATTCAAATTTTTCAAAAAAATTATTCTGATAGGATATTTGAATGGCTAATAAAATCAGAAAGCTTTCTTTGCATAAAATAGTCTTTGATTAAGGAAGTTGCTTGGTGTATGATTCCCTCCATCAGGCAGCTGCCAATAGGGCAAATTTTTTTCCCCAATGGACATTCCGAAAGTTCTAATGGCCCTTCTATGCTTTCGTAAATATCGAGCAAAGAAATCTCATTAGCGGGTTTATTCAGCACAAAGCCTCCTGAAGGTCCTCGGGTAGATTTTACAAAACCTTCTTTTACGAGTCGCTGCATTACTTTAGCTAAATGATTTCGGGAGGATTGCATTTGTTGTGCCATTAGTTGTGCATTTATGGTTCCACTTGATCGTCCAATAATTATCATGGCGTGTATAGCTAAAGAGGCTCCCTCTGAAAGCGTTACAACTTTACTCATTTGATTTTCCTATTAGAAGACATAGTAGTATTTATGTACGCAAATGTATAAAATTCTTTATACGTACCGAATGGGATGAATAGGAATGATAAGTATTTTATTGTTTATCAATAATTTATTTGCTTATTCTTGAAGTAAGTTGGCTCAGCTATGATGATACAGTGATCAAAAGCCTTATTTAGTTTTGAAAAATTAAACCCTATCGATTTGAAGATCCTTTCTTTTAAGTCTAATCATAATTATCTTTAGTTCAAATATTTATTTAAAAAATGCAAAAAATTTATGTAGAATCAGCTCGAGAATAGTCTACACCATTTAGGCATTGATGGCACACAATGTAAAAGTAGTAATGGAGAATCATGTAATTTGAATAATTAGATAAGTCCAAAATGGTTTAATTTTGCAACGGATCATTCGGCTAACCAAAAGGTTTTAATGTTGGAAAACAAGAGTAGAGGCATTTTAACTATAGTAAGGAGGCATAATTCAAATAATGAGCTTTTAATTTATATTAGTTGTAAAAACAGTTATAAGATTAATAGAGTTCCAAAGTATATATAAAGGTATGAAAGACGATTTTGAAGAAGACAATGATTTGCAAGGGCTTTTGAGTCGATTTGAGGCTATGATTGATAGAGGGGCAGAATATTTTTTCGACTCAGAAGATTTTGAGGACATTATCGATTATTATCTTGATGAAACTGAGGTAGACAAGGCAAAAATAGCCATAGAGGCTGCTCAGCATCAATATCCTTATAATAGAATTTTTGATTTTAAGAAAGCGCAATTATTAGATTTTACGCGACAGGAAGAAGAAGCCTTAAAGATTCTTTCAGGCTTGCTACAAACTTTTCCTGAAATGAGAGGCGATATTCACTATTTACGGGGTTCCATTTATAGCAAATTACAGAAACATCAGGATGCTATTGATGAATATAAGAAAGCCTTAAAATATATCGACGAATCCTATATTCGGGCTGATTTGGGATTTGAGTATGCTGATATTTACCAATATAATGAAGCCATTCGACAGTTTAAAAAGGTACTCGAATATGATCCAGAAGAAGACTATGTTATGGAGGAGTTGGTTTCTTGTTACGAAAAATCGGAAGAATTTGAAGAAGGGATTAAGTTTTTCCAAAAATTTCTTTCAAAAAATCCCTATAGTGCCGAAGGTTGGCATCAATTAGGAATATTATATGATCAACTCGGGCTGTACGAAAAAAGCATTGAGGCTTTTGATTTTGTCATTGCCCTTGAACCCATGTTTTTTGAAGCTTATATCGATAAGGGTAATACTTTTGTTCATGCAGGCATGTATCATAAGGCCATAGAAGCTTTTAAGGAAGCCATGCAAACTGAGAATCCTGAAGTATATTGCAGAATTGGGGACTGTTATTTAAAGCTGAAAAAATACGACGATGCTCAATACTATTTTAATTTAGTTATCAAGCATAATAGTGAGTATCACTGGGCATGGTATGGTATGGCTTGTCTATACTTTTTGCAAGGGAATTATAAACAAGCCTTGGTACATACTCAAAAAGCCTATTCTTTATTCGAGGAATTTCTCGAAGCCATTCAACTTGAAGGCGATATTTATATGGCTATGAAGAAATACGATAAAGCCATTATTTCATACAGAAAGGTTGCCGACGAATGGCCCCTAAACCTCGACAATTGGTTCGATCTTGTTACGGCTTATACTGCTTCAAAAGATATAAACGCTGCCATTTCAGTTCTTAATGAGGCTTGCAATAATAATCCTGAAAATATCGATATCTTATATTATTGCATTGAATATCTCATTCAACAAAAATCCGTGCAAACTGCCATAGAATATATAAAAAGGGTCTTCCCCAAGCAACCTTCCATCATAGACATTCTTTTTAAGAAATTTCAGGTTTTGAAAAATGATACGGATTTTCTTTCTTTTGTCAACACTTTGTATGATGAAACCAATAAATCTTTGCCTGAAAATAACGAGTTTACTTCTTTTAATAATTGAAGCATAAAAAGTAAGGAGTCCTTCTTGTTGGCAGTTTTACAAGTTTTGTAAAAATAGACTTATGCGGCTTTATGGATTGATTGGCTATCCTTTGGAACACTCTTATTCTCCCGTCTATTTTAACGAAAAGTTCGGGAATTTAGGAATCGGTGATTGCGAGTATCGCCTCTTCCCTTTAAGTAATTTAGAGTCTTTTAAACATCTTCCCCTTGATTATCCCGATTTGTGTGGTTTAAATATCACCATTCCCTATAAAGAAGCCATCATGCCATTTCTGGACAAATTAACTGCCCAAGCAAATCAAATTCAGGCTGTAAACGCAATAAGAATTTTGCGTAAAGGAAATAACATCGAGATGCTTGGGCATAATACAGATGCTCCTGCATTTCTTCGTTCTTTATTACCACATTTGGAAAGCCATCATAATAAAGCTTTGATATTTGGTTCTGGAGGCGCTGCCAAAGCAGTTTCTTATGTCTTGAGAATGTTACGTATCTCTTATTTAATTGTTTCGCGACAAAAAAATATCAGCAATAATGAAATGGTGTCTTATTCTGATTTAACACCCTCATTGATAAATGAATATCCATTATTGATCAACTGTACACCCGTTGGAATGTTTCCGCATACAGAGGAAATGCTTCCCATTCCTTTCGAAGGGATAAGTCCTGAGCATTTAATATATGATTTGATATATAATCCTCTTGTTACCAGATTTATGGCAATTGCTCAGCAAAGAGGTGCAAAAACCGTCAATGGATTACAAATGTTCAAGTATCAAGCCGATCTTTCGTGGGATTTTTGGAATGAAGCAGAAGATTTTTAATTCACTCGGAGTACTTGGCCTGGTCGAATGATTTTCTTAGGATGAATATTATTGAGTTTACAAATATTTCCGATAGTTACTCCATACTTTCGTGCAATTTTGCTTAGGGTATCTCCTTTCTTCACGGTATAAAAAATTTCTGTAGAACCTATTAATTCACTCTGAGGCTGTGATTTAGCGGTAAGTCGTGTACGAGTAGTCAGAAATTCCTCGTCTAAATAAATGGAATTTGTTTTTAGTTCTCCTGTTTCGAAACAAATTATTTTTTCAGGATCGAAAGCTTTGTCGAAATACCGTACCTCGAAATGCAAATGTGGGCCACGGCTTCGTCCTGTACTTCCTCCCAAACCAATTGTATCACCTGCCCTTATCTGATCACCTGGTTTTACATTAATCTTAGAAAGGTGAGCATAATAAGTTTCTAAACCATTAAAATGCCTTATAACTACTATATTACCAAAACCATGTTTATTTCGTGCAGCATGCCTCACCACACCATCGAAAGCCGCTCTTACCGGATCTCCATGCTTTAAACTGATATCCACTCCTTTATGCATTCGTCCTCCTCTGGGCCCAAATCCATTCCATACTCTGCCTTCTACAGGTAAAACAAATGAATGCAAAGAATCGATTAGCTGAATGCCTAAATTGAGAGGAATTTCTTTTACATCTTTATAGGCAAAAATTTGATGCACAATCCAATTACTCTCAATCAAATCATCAATTTCTTCTGAATCGGTATCTTCAAGTGAATCAACACAATGCAAAGTGTCTTTCAACACAATCTTATTAGAATCTACTGGGGGCATAAATATATTGGCCGAAGAATTCGACGAAAATGCAACCCCTACTTTCATCACCAAAATTATTGTAAACATTTTGGGGAAAGCTTTTATTCTTTTATAATTCATCAGTCATAATATTTTATTCAAATGATTTGATGCTATGTAATTTTTTTACAAAATAAAGTTTCGCAAGATACGAATTTTTTAAAATCTAATCCAATTTTGAAATATTTTTCACAGTAGAATCTATCAAAATCATTATCAACCGAAATATGAAGAAAATTTTGAAAGACCGATAAATTACTTTCGTTTCAGATAGATTCTATTCCAAATTACGGGTTTAATTGCAAAATGATTGATCTTGTTTATTTCGATGGAATAAAGAATATGAATTGAGTAGTTTCTCGAAAGGGGGAAGTTGGTGATGCTCAACAAATAAGCTTAAAAAATTTTTATAAAAGTCGTTTTATCAATCTCAATTGATGAGTATAAGTTTTGAATGATAGGTTAAATATTCCTTGATGATCGAAAGCGTCTATTCTAACTTTACCAGAGGCATGAATAATTTGATGGTTATCGATGAGAATTCCTACATGAGAAATTTTTCCTTCGTCATGAGCGAAAAAGGCCAAGTCGCCAGGCATGGCTTCAGAAACGAAATCTACATGATTACCCATTTCTGCTTGTTGCCAGGCATCTCGAGGTAAATTCTTTCCATTGCATCGAAAAACCAATTGTACGAAGCCTGAACAATCTACTCCTAATGGCGTTCTTCCACCCCATAAATAGGGGGTATTCAACCATAATTTTGCCGATTTTATAATCTCGTCTTTCGTTGTCTTTCTGTGCAAAGGCATCAAATCATCATGTTTATAGTATTCAGAATTACCTACTTTTAGCTTGCCATTTTCTTCGGTAAGCATTGTTCCAAAAGTGATGAGTTGTTTTTCACCGTTTAGGCAATGGATAAGCCAAGTAAACATTTTAGGGCATATAAACAGTTTATCTTCCTCAAGTTGTGGGATTTGGGGCAAAATTTCCAATTGTTGTGCATCAACCCAACCTTCGTATAGATCAACTTTACTTTTCACTAAATACCATGGTGGACGTTTTTCGAGTATTTCAACCGTTTCGCCAAAGAGCAACTGCGAAATCATTTCGGCTTTATGCGAAGGCTCTGCTCTTAGAGGTGTAGCACTTAGCTGGCAAACTGCAATTTCCATTATCAAAAAATGTTTTGGTAGAAATATATAAGTGAATGATTGTAAAGGCTAATATTTAATAAACTTGCTAATCGCGTTTTTTTCTTCCGAACTAATACGAATAAAATAGACACCCGAGCGTAGATGACTAATTTGAATAGAAACGGCAGAAGTTCCATTCAATGCAGTTTCCAACACCTTTTGACCTGACGCATGAAAAATTTCAACCTTTATTTTCGACTTAGAAAAGTTTGTTGGAAGTTGCAAGCTGATATTTTGACTAGCAGGATTGGGAAAGACAGACAAATTTAGAATATCTATAGTTTGTTCTATTCCCAAGGTCATACCTTCGAGGGTAGTCATTCCAATCTGGTCGGGATCGAGGAAGGGTTGAAGCTTTAGAGTATCGGCTTGGCCATTTAAATCCCAGTGTGCAAAGAATTTTCCGAAATAATCGGGTTGATTCAGATTAGAGGAGTCACAAGAAGATTGGCCTCCGGTTAAAGTACCCATTAATAGTCCATTACTATTGAAAAGAGGGCATCCCGACGAGCCTCCTTCGGTTACTCCGTGTCCATTTTCGGTGGCGGACCAGCTGACCTTCCAATGCGAGTTACTCATATTTTCCCAGCTTGATGATATAGTAGGTGTAGTAAAGGTCGATATCTTTTTAATGTCGCCTTGTGGATGATGAATGCAAACTCCCGAAGCTGAAGGTTGATCTAAACGCGACCAACCAGAAAAAAAGGCATTCACATTTTCTGGTATTCCCTCATTGAGGGTCAATAAGTAAAAATCACTTCCCAAATTCGTAGTGCTTATATCAGAAGCCGCTTTTTTTGTCCCTCCTACAGAAAGCTTCAGCTCCGGTTCAGCTGCAGGTTGTGAACAATCACTAGCTTCATAGTTAAAGAAAAATTGCCATTGATTCAGATTTTCTTTTGTGGCTCCTCTGCCGCAATGATTCGCCGTTAAAATATAAGGCGTTTTATCCTTGCGGGCATTATTGATCAAGGTCCCCGTACACCAGTAAATAGAGTTTACATTTCTCACCAGAATCCTCACAATAGCATCCTTTTGGTTAGTCCATTGCAAGCCTTCGTTACAATTTACATTTACTTCGCAGCTTCCCGAACCGCCATATCCTTTTTCTGCCTTCGGAATAATTCCAATCCCCGATAAAATTATATGAGGCTCAGCACTATAGGCATAAGGAATAAATACCCTGAGAGTTACATATTCACCATGTGTCATTGGAATGCTATAGCTACCACCTTGGGGGTTATTGAAGTATGAAAATGTATAAGAATTATCGATTTCTTTACCTGTAATAGACAAAAAGCCATCTTGCGGTAAAAAGAAAGCAGAGAAGTATAAAATAAGACCCTCTGCTTCGTTTATTTGGATTCTCAAATTGTAAATTCTCCCTTCTTCAACTTCATCATACCGAGCCAGTTTCATTACATCGAAAGTGGTATCATAGACTTTTCCGATAATCTGAGGCAAAGTCGATTTTGAACTTTCATCTATACGCAATAGCTCGCTGGGTGGATGTAAATAAAGTGTAGACAGGTTTTTCGGCTCTTCTGAAAGAGTAAGGGGAACTGAATGTTTTACTTGAGCCATCCCATAAGACCAGAGAAGCAAAAAGATTATTAAAATTGGGAAATACTTGCGCATGGGTAATTATTCGACAAGAGTTTGTAATGGCAAACCTAATATTTTTCGTTGAAATAGAATAAATGGCCTACTTAAAATTTGAAGGATCAATGACTATTATGAGAATTGATGTAATGCAATATCAATGATTCGTATTTCCTCTATTTATATTTGCTTTAGGTAACTTTTGAAAGAAGAATATTTCAGTTTGCTTGATTTATTCATTATTCTGGGGGGTTAAAAACAGCAAAAATTTCCTAAACCTGTTCATTGGTTTTAGAATTATGTAACATTAAGAAGACCAATATAATATAAAATTTATTTTCTATTTTAAAAAAATTTAGGCGAAATGGTCTTTACTTTTAGCAGGTTGAGGTTAAATGAGTTAATAAAAGTTTGAATTGCTATTGAGAAATTTTGTTGAATAATCCATAATAATTAAGAATTTTGAGTTGGAATAAACTATTCACATTTATGG
>DIEY01000102.1:9833-69288 GCA_002418865.1 Bacteroidales bacterium UBA5762
TGGTGGGCCGAGCAGATGGAGCATGTGCCATGGCATGGTTTTCATTTTTACGATATGATCTTCCCCCTTTTTCTTTTCATCTCGGGCATTTCTTTTCCTTTTTCGCTGGCTAAAAGGGGAAGCAACAAGCGAGGCATGTATCGGCATGTCATCCGTCGAGGTCTTATTTTAGTCGTATTGGGAATTATTTACAACAATGCCATTCGGTTCGATTTTGCCAATATGCGTTATGCAAGTGTATTGGGTCGTATTGGACTTGCATGGATGTTTGCTGCGCTTATTTATATGAATACAGGATATAAATTCAGGACGTTTTGGACTATTTTTCTGTTATTGTTGTATTGGGGGCTTTTAGCCTTTTTCCCTGCGCCCGATTTAGGCTCTTCCGATCCTTATTCAATGGAAGGAAGCCTTACAGGATATATTGATCGATTACTATGTCCAGGCGAGCTTTATCTGGGTATTCACGACCCCGAAGGAATTTTAGGCACAGTTCCAGCTATTTCCACAGCTTTACTCGGCATGCTCACTGGCTCTTTCGTACGTTCAGAAACTTTCGTGAAAAAACTTAATCAAAAAGTTATTTTCATGATCGTTGGGGGTGTAGCTCTATTAATTATTGGTAAAATCTGGGACAATTTCTTCCCCATCAACAAAAACCTTTGGTCGAGTTCATTTGTCTGTTGGACGGCTGGTATTAGTCTTTTATTATTTGCAGTTTTCTATTTCTTTATCGATATGATGGGGTATAAAAAATGGGCTTTTCCATTGGTGGTCATTGGGATGAATTCTATTACGATATATCTGGCTCAAAGAGTGCTTTATTTGGGATACACTTCCGATTTTCTTTTTGGAGGATTGGCAGCCTTTTTCAATGAAATATGGCAGCCGGTCATCATCCAATTGGCGTATGCAGTGACTTGTTGGCTTCTATTGTATTGGTTGTATAAGAAGAAGATATTTTTAAAGATATAAGTGCAAATGGCGTTGTCAGTCGCATTTATCAGACAGGGTTATTATACTTCATTCTTGAATGATAGTAATTTTTCCTGTATTTAGAAAAATGTGAGGAGGCTTCAACTCACCAAAGTTTATGGCGAAGTTGAAGCCTCATTATTAGCACTATTTTTTAACTAAAAATCGAAAGTCTGACAGGTGCACACGAGGTTTCTATCACCATAAGCATCGTCGATGCGGCCTACGGGAGGGAAATATTTGTCAGTTTCCATTCCGGATAATGGGAAAGCCGCCTTTTCGCGTGAATAAGGATAATTCCATTGTGAGTTTACGACCATGGCAGCAGTATGAGGAGCATTTTTTAAAAGGTTGTTCTGGCGGTCGACCTGAAGGTTCTCTATGCTGGCAATTTCTTCTCTAATCCCAATTAAGGCATCGACGATTCGGTCGAGTTCTTCGAGAGGTTCGCTCTCGGTAGGCTCTACCATTAAGGTACCATGTACAGGGAAAGCAACCGTTGGAGCATGGAAACCATAATCGATTAAACGCTTGGCAATATCAATAACCGACACATTGGCCGAGAGCTGAAATTTATTACAGTCGAGTATCATTTCGTGGGCTACACGACCATTCTTGCCCGTATAGAGGATTTTATAATGGTTTTCGAGTCGAGCCTTTAAATAATTGGCATTGAGAATAGCATATTTACTGGCATTGGTAAGACCGTCTCTTCCTAAAAGTTTCATGTAAGCATAAGATATAGTAAGAACGAGGGCACTTCCATAAGGTGCAGCTGCTACAGCTGATATTCCATGCTGGCCTCCAGTTTTTACTACAGGATGTTGAGGCAGGAAAGGTACCAAATGCTTGGCTACTCCTACCGGACCAACTCCTGGCCCACCTCCTCCATGTGGAATTGCAAAAGTCTTGTGAAGATTCAAATGGCAAACATCGGCTCCAATGCGCCCAGGACTCGTCAATCCTACCTGTGCATTCATGTTGGCCCCATCCATATAAACCTGACCTCCGTTCTGATGAATAATATGCACAATTTCGAGAATTCCTTCTTCGAAAACCCCATGCGTAGATGGATATGTGATCATAAGAGCCGCTAAATGATCTTTATATTGAGTAGCTTTTTCACGCAGATCAGTTATATCTACATTTCCATTTTCGTCGCATTTAACAACTACCACTTCCATTCCTGCAAAGTGAGCCGAGGCAGGATTGGTTCCATGAGCCGACGATGGAATAAGGCAAACATTACGATGCCCCTCGCCTCTGCTTTCGTGATATTTACGAATAATCATCAATCCGGTATATTCTCCGTTTGCTCCTGAATTTGGCTGAAAAGTAAAGGCAGAAAACCCAGTAATTTCCTTTAGAAGCGATTCCAATTCATTGTTCATCAAATGATAACCTTCGGCTTGATCGGCGGGTACAAAAGGATGTAAACTATTAAATTCTGGCCAGCTTAAAGGAAACATTTCGACACCGGCAGTGAGTTTCATAGTGCAGCTTCCTAACGGAATCATCGTTCGATTGAGGGCTAAATCTCTGTTCTCGAGTTTTTTTAAATATCTCATCATGGAGGTTTCAGAATGATAAGAATTGAAAACAGGATGAGTGAGATATGCACTTTGGCGGACAGATTCTGAAGGGAAAGTGGTTATATTTTCACATTCTGCCGGATTACATATAAATTCATGAAAAGTTTGATTTGCAGCTTTGGCAAGAATTTCGAGCAATTGATTGATCTCTTTCAGGGAAGTGGTTTCGTCGAGGCTTATGCCGAGGGTTTTATGGTCGATATAACGCAAATTGAATTGGCGCTCTAAGGCGAGGTTTTTAATGGTTTCGATATTTACTTGTTCTGGAAGGCTGAGACGAATTGTGTCGAAGAAGGCCGAATTGAGTTGGATATATCCATATTTGGAAGCTTCACTGGCCAAAACCCCAGTAAGTATATTGATATGTCGTGCAATTTTATGCAAGCCTTTTGGACCGTGATATACGGCGTACATACCTGCCATGATGGCGAGCAGAGCTTGGGCTGTGCAAATGTTTGAAGTGGCTTTTTCTCTTTTGATATGTTGTTCGCGGGTTTGCAAAGCCATACGTAGGCCTGGATGTCCCTGTGCATCGACCGAAATGCCAATAATTCTACCAGGTATCGAACGTTTAAACTCTTCCTTAGATGCTAAAAATGCAGCATGCGGCCCACCATAACTCATGGGAATTCCAAATCGCTGAGTCGAACCAACTACTATATCGGCTCCCCATTCTCCTGGTGGCGTAAGCAGAACCAACGAAAGAATATCGGCTGCAACTACTACTAATGCTTCCATCGAATGCATCTTCTCTGTAAAAGTTCTGTAATTATTAATTTGTCCAAATCCATCAGGATATTGTACAATTCCACCAAAAAAACCATCATCTATCTGAATCTCATCGTGATTTCCAATCATCAGTTCTATCCCTAATGGTGCTGACCTAGTTTGCAAAAGAGCAATAGTTTGAGGGAAGAGGTTTTGCGAAACAAAAAACTTGTTAGCATTCGTTTTAATTTTTGTACGCGAACGGCAGTTGAATGCCATTATCATTGCCTCTGCAGCTGCAGTGGCTTCATCGAGCAATGAGCTGTTGCTGATAGGTAAACCCGTTAAATCGACTACCATGGTTTGAAAATTGAGCAAGGCTTCCAAACGTCCTTGTGATATCTCCGCTTGATAGGGTGTATAGGAAGTGTACCATCCCGGATTTTCGAGAATATTCCGCTGAATTACACCTGGTAAAATGGTGTTGTAATACCCCATGCCAATAAAACTTCTAAAAAGTTTATTTTTTTGTCCTAAAGTCTTTAAGTGCTGAAATACTTCATATTCGTTCATTCCTTGGTCGATATGAAGAGGGTCTTTTAGTCGAATTCCCGAAGGAATGGTCTGATCGATTAATTCATCTAATGTGGAAACCCCAATGTGTTGTAGCATTTTTTCAACATCTATGGGTGATGGTCCTAAATGACGTTCTGCAAAATTATTGGTTATCATGCTTATTTATTGTGTTACAATTATTTAAAATAAAAATTGGGATAAACTTATTGCTATGCAAATTTACTTATCCCATTGCTGCAACACAAATTTTCTCTTCACTGCAAAAATTGATTCTCACATTTAGGTTATGAAAAGTCTAATAAAACTTTTGAATGCTTCTATTCAGGCGTTTTACGTTGTTGTATAGTTAAAAATGCGATTTCTTGGGCCGTCAGCATCATTTTGTATATTATCTCTTTCATTCAATAGATCAATTGCAGAAACTTTTTTATCCGTAGTGGCCCGAAGCTCTGAATCTCGGGTTTAACGAGAAAAAATACATCTAATTTTCTAACATTCTTTATCTTCTATGCTTTTCAGTATTCGAAAATGAAAAAATTGATGATTTTATTAATGCGGTTCTGATGCATTTATCTTTTCGGTTCGTTGCATAGAAATTAAAATATTTGAAATATGCTTATATTGGTTATTTATGAAATACAAAAATTATTGTAAACCTAAGATTTTTTCATCGCTCCTGAGGTTTTTGGCTGAGATTATGTAATGTATTTAGATTTTACAGATCGGGAAAGCTAATAAATAAAAAACTTTCTTGGTTTATTTATATATCGTTTAATTGAAAATCTATTTGTAAAAAATCAAGATTTTTTATAAAAGTGTTGCTATATAATCTTCTATTGAAATTTATAAAATTTGTTCTTTTTGTTTTATATTTGTAGGAGCTATTTAATCATAAGAAAATACCTCTGAAATATGAAACGTATTCTAGTCCCTGTTGATTTTTCCGATCATACTTTTGTTACTGCCTCTTATGCCTTTTCGATGGCAAAGGCCACGGGAGCCAAAATTTTATTGTTTCATGCGGTTTTCGATCAATTTATCATGCCAGAGGGATATTCTCCAGATTCTGTTGTTACTCCTACTGTTTTTGATGTTGAATTTATCAGGGAGATTCGAAATGAAGCAGAAGAAAAAATGCAAGAATTGGTTACACAACTGAAAAATCAATGGGGAGAGGAAATTTCTTTAGATACTCGGATAGAATCCGGCACGCCCGATGTTGCCATATTAACCGCTGCCAGTGATTTTCAAGCCGACATCATTATTTTAGGAGCTGTGGGTTTGGGACATAAAGACCATTTTTCGGGTGGTACGGCTGAATTCCTTATGAAACATTCTCAAAAACCCGTTTTGGCCATTCCTGTCGGTAGCGGTTACAAAGGATTGAATAAAGCAATCTATGCCATCGACCCGGCTCATTTTCAACAAGCCGAATTCAATAAAATCAAAGAGTTTTTCAAACCATTTCATACTAAAATTTATTATCTTGTTTTATGCTACAATCCTAAGGACCGTCCTGATGAGGCTACCCTCGCCCAGTGGCGCGATTTAGTAGGTAATCAGGCTTCATTCCAAATCGTTGATTGCGAGCAGCCCCATGATGGCCTTCATCTTTCTATTCAAAACATACAACCCGATATCATAGCTTTTCATTTTTTCAAGGAAAGTTTCTTCTCACGCTGGTTTAAACCGGTGATCTCGCGTAAGGAATTATATAAAGCAAATCTTCCGCTTATATCATTTCCCGAAATAGAAGAATAAAGTTTTCTCAATAAAAAAATTGGTACAAAATGAAGCAAATAGGTTTACTTTCCGATACACATGGAGTGTTACTGCCATTTGTAATTAGAGCTCTCAATGATGTCGATGAAATATGGCATGCCGGCGATATTGGCAATATAGTGGTGTATGATCAGCTTCGAAGAATGAAGCCTTTAAGAGCAGTTTACGGAAATATTGATGGTTGGCCTCTTCGTTCTCAATGCCCCCAATATCTTTCATTTGAGATTGAGGATATGAAAGTTTTAATGATACATCAAGCTGGAAGCCCGAGAAAATATTCAGGCACATGCCGTAAACTTATTCTTTCGGAAAGGCCTAACTTGCTGATTGGTGGTCACTCTCATATCTTGAAAGTGATGCACGATAGTTCGAATAATTTATTGTTTCTTAATCCTGGTGCTGCCGGTCTTGAGGGAATACATAAAGTCATCACTTTACTTAGATTTTCCTTGGATAAAGGGGAAGTTATGAACATGGAAATTATAGAAACAGATCGATCGACCGTAAGAATTTAACTTTTCGAAACAAAACATTAAAAAACCGCTTAGCTTAGTAAGATGTTGTTAAATCTCGTAGCTATAAAGTCATTTGCAATATCTCTTCCTAATTTTAGTAAAAATTAATTTTACTCAATAGATGTTCCTTTATGGTGGATTGAGGAATTTAGAATTTTAACATTCAATCATGGAATTCATTTTAATTCATATTTCAGCGAAGCCTGTCCGCTGCTCTTATCTTTCTTTCGTCTTTCAGAATAGCGCGCTGAGCCAATAATAGAAAAATTAAAGAGATGATGGGCATATAAATGCCTATTTCATAATCGGGGATTGTGCTAAGGTTTTTCCTTATTAAATCGGTAATGAAGAACTGCCAAGCAATTACAAGAATAATAAGGAATAAGGTAATCCTAACCAATCTTACTTGTTTTATGCGATTCTTGAAAGACGAAATCGTATAAATACAAATGACTCCGGCGATGATTGAAATGATTATTCCTGCATATTGAAGAAAAGGATTCAATGTTAAAGGTAAAGGAAGAGAAGGAACAAGATTCTGGATGTGGGATAAATATAATTTCAAAGTAGCTGTATCACTGTAATACGCCGCCAACGGAAAAAAGAAAAGTAATACAGGTGTGGCCACAACCGCCAGCAGAAGATAAATAGTTTGAATTCTTTGAATCATAGCCTCAGGTTTTTGCAAATTTAAAATGAAGGTTCAAATTTATAGAATTTTCATCGTAAGTAAGCTTATAACCTCTACGAAATCAATTTGCTCTTTTCTTGAAGAGTTAATATGGGGTTATTGTAAAGAAATTTTTGGTTAAAATTGATTAATTATAGCATAGTTCATAAAATCTTCTTACCTTTGCAGCATTCAAAATTACCTCCTGCATATTTCGGTAAAATTTCATATATGAGTTGTCCTTGAATTGGAGACAAAGAATTATTCGATTGAAGCAGTGCAGGTTACAAATAATTAATTTCTTATACAAGTCTTTTTTAACAATCTGAAGAAGAAAAGTTGGTGTTAACCATATTACTAAAAAACTCTTTGGCTATTTATTTTCAACACTTTTAATATGTATAATCTTCAAGAGCTCAAGGAAAAGTTTTTGCCCGAATTAAGAGAAATTGCTCATTCATTGCATATTGATGACATCGATAAATTATCGAAGATGGATTTAATTTATAAGATTATCGATCATCAGGCTGCCAATCCTACACAAGAGACGCTTGCGAATGAGCAAAACCGACCTCGACGTGGCAGGCCTCCTAAAAATCCGGATTCGAATTCATCCCCCTCTAATTCGAATGCAACTCCGGCAAAAAGTAATAAACGACCTCAACAGAGTAAACCAAGAGGAAGACCTTCTAAAAAGGCGGAAAATAGCCCACCCACTCCTTCGTCATCTTCTGATGAACAAACTGAAGAGCCCAAAGAATCACAAAACACACTTACTCATCTACTTGATAAGGAACCACCTCGTAAACCCCATGTTATTACCATGTCAATGAAAAGAGCCGAACAATTAAATGCCGATTTTCTCCCGGAAAAGCTTCAAGTGTTTGAAGAAGAAAATGGGAATGACTTCCATGATGAGGTTAATCCTACTGTTGATGATGTAGATGAGAATGGAAAAGAAGAGAATGTTGTTACTGAAGAACGTGTTGAATCAGAATCCACTATTGAACCTTCTTTAACAGATAAACTGGATTATAAAGAGATCATAGCCAGAGAGCGTGCACAAAGGGAAATAAACCTGCGATATCAACGTCCACCTTTCGAAAAATACGAACGGAAACGTGATGATTTCTATCCATTTAACATGGAAGGAATCGTTAGTAGTGAAGGTGTGTTAGAAATGATGCCCGAAGGACATGGATTTTTACGGTCTTCCGATTATAATTATCTTCCTTCGCCCGACGATATTTATGTAGCTCCCAATCAAATTAAGATGCTTGGATTAAAAACGGGGGATACTATAAGAGGAATGATTAGGCCTCCCAGAGACAATGAGAAGTTTTTCCCTTTGGTAAAAGTCGAGCTGATCAATGGTTTGCAACCTGAAAAAATCCGCGACCGCGTCCCCTTCGATTTTTTAACCCCTCTGTTTCCTTTTAAAAAATTCAAGCTAACAGATCATCCTGATGCTACGCTTACTTCTAGAATCATCGATTTATTTGCACCTATAGGCATGGGACAAAGAGGGTTGATTGTAGCTCAGCCAAAAACTGGTAAAACAATGATTTTGAAAGAAATAGCCAATGCCATAGCCTTTAATCATCCCGATGTTTACCTCATTGTGCTCTTAATCGACGAACGCCCCGAAGAGGTTACCGATATGCAAAGAAGTGTTAAAGCAGAAGTAATCAGCTCCACTTTTGATGAACCTGCCGAACGTCACGTTAGAATCTCGGGTATTGTGCTCGAAAAGGCAAAATGCTTGGTAGAATGTGGACATGATGTTGTTATACTGCTCGATTCGATTACTCGTTTGGCAAGAGCCTATAACACGGTTTCACCTGCCTCGGGGAAAGTACTTTCTGGTGGAGTCGAAGCCAATGCCTTACAAAAACCTAAACGCTTCTTCGGTGCTGCTCGACAAATCGAAAATGGTGGTTCACTCACTATAGTGAGTACAGCACTTATAGATACGGGTTCCAAAATGGACGAAGTAATCTTCGAAGAATTCAAGGGCACCGGAAATATGGAACTGCAGCTCGACCGTAAACTCTCCAATAAACGCATCTTCCCAGCTATTGATATCGTCGCTTCCTCTACTCGTCGCGACGACTTACTCTTGCCTAAAGAAGTTCTTCAAAGAGTTTGGATACTTCGCAACCATCTTGCCGACATGACTTCTCAAGAAGCCATGGAGTTCTTACAAGATAGAATGAAGTTTACTCAGTCTAACGAAGAATTTCTGGCCTCGATGAATGGCTAAGCCTTATCAACAGCTTTTCATTTAACAAATTCCCCTTTAATGAAAGAAATGCATACCTATTGAACCCTGAAATGTTCTTAGTTCAATATATTGTTAACTCTATTGCACTGATAAACATTTTGAATTTGAGAGTCTCATCTTAATATTCTTTATCTATAAAGCAGTATCTCATTCTTATTCTAAAGGTGTTAATCAGAATGATATAAAAATTAAGAAATTTAGAAAGATTCATCTCAATAAAATAATTCTCCAATCGTTATTTTAGGAAATATTTTTATAAGAAAAACTTTTATTTTTGCAGACTATAAATACCATAATCCTATGAAGAATGTCTTAAGAATTTCTCTCGGAGTAGTCATCATAGTTTTAGCCTATTTAATTTACGACAGTATAATGACCCCTCTTCGGTTCGAAAGAGATAAGAATTACCGTTACGGAGTTATTATAGAAAAACTAAAGGACATACGTGAGATTGAAAAAATGTATAAGAATGCAAATAAGAAATATTGTGGAAGTTTTGACACCTTGTTTGCCTTCGCCAGAACCGCCAAAATTCCAGTAGTGCGTATGATTCCCGATCCCACTGATACCACTTTTACTCGTTCTATAACCGATACTATAGGCTATGCCTTGGTTTATGATTCCTTATTTGGAAAGCGGGAAAACTTTAGAATCGAAGACCTTGCCGTCAATCCATTCAATCCTGAAGTGAAAATTAAACTGGAAGCTGGTTTTATTGATAAAGGTGGACTGAAGGTACCGGTTTTTATGGCTTCAGCTTTGAATGTGGATATCCTCAAAGGCCTTGATGAACAGCTCATTCGGAACTTGGATGCCTCTTTGGTGGCGTTAAATAAATTTCCAGGCTTGAAAGTGGGTTCAATGACGGAAGTTTCAATCGACGGAAACTGGGAGTAAGCTTAGGATATGGCTTAATAAACTTTTTCTAATGTGAACCAAACCATTAAAACTCTTTATCAACTTAGCGATAATAGTTTCGATTCCAATCACCTAAACGATTATAACTTATCCATCCTTCTATCGGGGGATGGATTTTCTTATGTAGTAGGACAGGGACAACCTCTGCGGATCATCGAATTAGGAAGTTTTGAATTCATTATTCCGCACAATGAAAGTAGAATTCTTAAAGATGAACAAATTTTAAATCTCTTTTCGGTTTTTGTAATGAATCATCCATGGCTTAGCAAGCCAATGGGACGTTCTAATGTATGGATCGAAAATCGCTATGCTACCCTCGTGCCTGAAGCATTGTATGATAAAAATTCACTGAACGATTATTTGAGTTTTAACACTCAAATTCCTCAGAATTATATACAAAAAAGCGATTATCTCCCTTCTATGGATGCATGGAATGTATTTGCTTTATCCAATGAATGGGAAAAACAAATTTCATTGCTCTTTCCTTCGGCCTCCATTCATCATGCCTCATCGAGTTTCATCGAACTGATAATTGCGCAAAGTAGAATCTATTCATCTCCTGAACTCGTCTTTATTTATCCCCATCGTTTTTATTTCGAGTTGGCTTATTTAGTACAGAGCAAATTGATATTCTATAATTCCTTCTCGTACTCTACACAAGAAGATTTTATCTATTTCGTTCTATTTAGTTTAGAACAGCTTAGCTTAAATCCAGAAATCATTTCAATTTGCCTGATGGGCGAAATCGATGCAGGTTCTCCACTTCATCTCATCCTTACCAATTACTTAAGAAATGTTAATTTTGCAAGTAGAGACAATAATGTGGTTTATACTTATGTTTTTGACCAAATTCCTTCTCATTATTTCTTGACGATTATCCACACTTTACAATGCGAATTATAAGAGGAAAACGGAAAGCTAAAATACTTCATCCTCCAATAAATCTTGAGGTAAGGCCTACTACCGACATGGCAAAAGTAGGATTATTCAATGTTATCGAAAATGCATGGGAAATGGAGGGATTGCATGTACTCGATTTATTTGCTGGTACGGGTAGCATTTCCTTTGAATTTATTTCGAGAGGAAGCGCCGAAGTGATAGCTGTGGATAATAATCCTCGCTGTATCGACTGGATGTATGAAGCATCCCAAGAGATGGGTTTCGATAATTTGTTTGTAGTCAATGCAGACGTGTTTTCCTATCTTCAAAAGCCTTTGCAACATTTCGACATTATTTTTGCCGATCCGCCTTATGGCCTTCCCCGTACTATTTCAATACCCGATCTGATTTTTCAACATCATTTTTTGTATCCAGGCGGATGGCTTATTATTGAACATCCCAAAGAAATCAATTTCTCTCAACATCCATTTTTCATGAGAAAAAAGAATTATGGAAGAGTAAATTTTAGTTTTTTCAGTGATGAGATTTCTCAAGGGGCTGAGTCTGCTGAGACTGAAATGTCATCTTCCTCAAAATAGCCTCAAGGCCTTCGTTGACTTGGTAAGCTGGATAAGCAGCTATGCGACAGCCAGGCGATACTAACATTTCCAGAGGTAATGAATAAGCCTCGAAAGCATGTAAAAGCTCATAGTTCCTTCCTGCTATTATGCTTGGCCAAGGATATTTCATCTGTTCTACGATTCGAGCATCCGCAAGCGTATCATGGCTGGTGAAAACAGCTAAAAAATTTACCTGATCTTTGAAATTCGGAAATAATGGCCTTAGCATCTCGAGATTCGACAGACAGGTTCTGCATTCTTTGCGCGCAAAAACAATATATAAGGGCTTCTGACAATATTCCCTCATTCGAATGCTATCTCCTTTGTAAATCTTTACAACAACATCTGGCACCAAACTCCCGGGTTTCAATCCTGTGAATTTGTTAAGTAAATTTTGCGCTATAAGCTTGTGTATTTCTATTGAAGAAGAATCACGAATCTGTTGCAAATCCGCAATAATTTTTGTATTGGAAAACATTGGCGTAGCATAAAGAATCTTTAAGGCTACTAAGGTGTATAATTCATTTGCGGCTTCATTTCTAACAGAAAGAATCTCTGATAGGGTATCCTGCAATGAATGAAAAGAGTCCGATTTATTTAATGCTAACATCAAATTTCGTGTAATTACCGACTGAAGGTTCAAAGAATTTTCTTTAAAAAGTTGTTTCTGTAGATAATCTTCGAGCCATCTAAAATATTCATAATTGTTATAATCAATTGCAATTTCATTCAAAGAAGAATAACCATCTGGCAGTTGAGCATTAGGATATAAACATGCCAGCCTGAATGCAATAGCGTTTTTATAATTTTCAGTAAGATTTTCGGGTAAATTTTTCCAAATATTTTGCCTGAAGTTTTCCACTAAATCTGAGCGATGTTGGCTGTATATTTTTACACCGGCCGTATCGAGAAAATGGCTAATGTGAATTTCTAATTGTCGAAATAGAGAATCGGAAAGGCTTCTAGAAGTTACTTTTGCATCGATGAATGATTCAGGAATGTATGGGTTTCCATTTTGGATGACTTGGAACTTTTCTGATTGAATATGATAAGTATTAAAGGGTTCAACATATATGAATTGTCGATAGAATGCAATATCTACAATAATAGGCTGTAGTGTATTGATATCAAATGTCAGTTCGAAATGTCCATTTTGGTCAATGATGGTTTTTGCAAGCGAAGTCTCTTTTAGGCTTAAAAAGTCAGCATAGGCAAAAACATACACCTGTTCGCCAATAGCATTTTTAAAATCTCCTGAAACGACTACCTTTCCGCCAAATAGTACAGCATTATGGAAAGCCAAAATCGTAGAAAATAAAATGATTTTTGTTAGAATTTTCAAGGTTTAATTAGGATTTTAGGAAATGAGACCTTAAGATTCAGGGATGAGGGATAAAGGCGGCTAAATTTAAGTCGGGTGGAAGAAAAGAGCTTACATCACCTCCGTATGAAAGTATTTCTTTTAAGAGTGACGAGCTGATAAATGAATGTTCAGGTGCAGTAAGTAAGAATACAGTTTCTAAATCGGGATAAAGTTTTCGATTGGCATGTGCAATTACGCGTTCGAATTCGAAATCGGCCGAAGTACGTAAACCTCGCAGTAGAAATCGAACGCCTTTAGATCGGCAAAAATCAACAGTAAGGCCATCATAAATCTCAACCTGTATTCTGGGCTGTTTCTCATAAAGCTGACTGATCATTCGAAATCTTGCATCTATATTGAAAAAAGATTTTTTATCTGTATTTGATCCTATGGCAATAATGATGGTTTCGAATAAATTGAGTCCACGAATAATAATGTCGTGATGACCTATTGTGATAGGATCGAATGAGCCTGGAAAAACAGCAGAAGGAAGCATGATGTTAAAGATTTTGTATTAATGCTGACATTTTCTTCAAATATACGTTAAGATTAAATCTCTAAAAAACAGCTGGAATGAGGTAGTAATTTATGAAAGATTTTTACTGTAAAATAGAAGGATAGATCATTATAGAAAGATAGAGAGAACTTCATTCTGATGGCAAGATGGCCATAAGAGTTTGGCTCCCTTTGACTTTGTCGCCGAGTTTTACTTTTATTTCAGAACCTAAAGGAAGAAACATATCTACACGTGAACCAAATCGAATAAAACCCAACTGGTCGCCAGCTTCTACCATATCTCCAACGTGTTTGTATACGGCAATACGTCGAGCTACTGCGCCGGCTATCTGACGTACTATAATCACATGATTTGTTGGAGTTTTAAGCGCGAAAGTATTGTGTTCATTCATTTTAGATGATTTTGGCATCCATGCGGGGAAAAATTTCCCAGGATGATATTTTTCATAAATCACTTGACCAATTACTGGGCTCCAATTGATGTGGACATTGGTAATCGACATAAAAACAGATAGCTGAATGCATTGGCCAGAAATATATTCTTTTTCATTAACTTCTTCTATTGCAACTACTTCACCATCGGCTGAACTATAAACTTCTCTTGAATTTTGGAGATGAGGTCGCTGAGGATACCTGAAAAATAGGGTTAACAGAAGAATAAGAATAATAGTCACTCCCCAGATGACAAGAATCCCCTCAAAACTATTTCGAAAAATATATGTAAGTATCCCTGAAATAATCAGTAATATTAAAGTTATAATCGGAATTACCTTCAATGCTTCGGGATGAATTCTTGGCATTATTTCTTTTTGATAGTTTATAGTTTGGATTGCAAAATTACAATATAATCAATTCAGTGAGTACAAGATAACAAAAAATGGCGGGTGAGGCAAATAAGATAGAATCGAAACGATCGAGGAAGCCTCCATGCCCTGGCAAAGCCTCACCACTATCTTTTATGCCAAAATTTCGTTTGATAAGGCTTTCCGATAAGTCGCCAAAGATTCCAAAAATAGAAGTGATAAATGCCATTCCTATCCATTGTAAAATAGTGAGTTCTTTATATAGATAAGAAAATAGGAAACCCATCATGATAGTAAATAAGATTCCGCCTAATGCTCCTTCCCATGATTTGGCTGGACTTATCCTTTCGAAAAGACGATGATGCCCGAAATTAACGCCTATTAAATAAGCAAAAGTGTCATTGGTCCAAACAAATATAAAAAAACTTAGTAATAGCATTCGAGGCCGATTTATAACGCTGAATGTTGAACTGCCTATAAAATTCAACAGAGCAAACGGAATAATAATGTAAAAGATACCTAAAAAAGTAAGAGCCATACTCGATAGTACGCGGATACTCTTAATAAAAAGAGAAACTGAAAATAAGACTGGAATCATCAGAAATAGCCATATAATGAGACTATGTTTTAGTGAATGGGAATTGAAGGTTAGGAAAGTAAAAAGCCAATAAAGACCAATACCCAATATAATGGCTAACCAATGAAGTAATTTTTCCTTGGGAGATAATGCCAAGCGAAGATATTCCATTAGAGATAAGAGTGAAAAAACGAAGAATAATACTGCAAACCACTTAGGGCCTAAAAAAATAGACAAAACCACTAAAGCTACATACACAACTCCAGTAGCCGATCTCAAAAGTAAGATTCTACGATTCACGTGCTGCTATAATTTGTAATGCTCTTTCTTTATCTTCTTTTCTTACATAAACCTCGGCAAAGCCAATAATGAGTTCGGAATCCTTTTTGTTAATTACAGTGGCTTCTATTCCATTTTCTTCCAAAAGACCTTTAACCAAAAGTGCCTGATAATTTTGACCGGCTGTGTAAACTAAAGCAAATTCGTTTTCTTCCATCTGATGATTGTTTTGGTTTATTGAGCGAATGTAATAAAAATTATTTTGTTTAAACTTCTTCTTCTATAAGAAACAGATAAAGCTGAGCCGGACCATGTGCCCCCTTGATGAGGGTTTTTTCTATATCAGCTGTACGACTTGGGCCAGTAACAAAACTAATGAATGAGGGGAATTTTCCTTCATATTTAAGTCTCATTTTTTCAAGAGCCTCTTTTATTTCAACTACAATTTGTGACATGTAGGCAATGACGATATGTATTTCGGGTACGGTCAACATTCTTCTGCCTGAGTTTTGTCTCGATGAGAACACTATCGAACCCGTCCGAGCTATAAGATATTCACAAAAGGTGATGCCAGTTTTCATTTCATAGAAATCATCTTTGTTATGGATTATATCTATGCCGTTTTGCATAAGCAGATAACGTATTTCCTCCTCGGGAGTATAAACTGGAAATAAATTCTCGTTGACTAATAGTGAGGTTAAATTGAATATCATTTCATTGTAGTTGGCACAATAGACGAATTTTCCTCCTATCTCGATGAATTGACGAACAAAATAGATATCAGGAGATTCATCGAGAGATGGATAGATTGGAGAATCCAGATCGAGGTCATGAAAGGGATTGTCCCGCTTACTGATTAACGCATTTCTGATGATTTTCAGGAGTTTTTCCTTGGGAGTGCTTTCGTCCATGAATGGATCAATCTTTATGGTTGATAGAACTCGTGTCAGCGTTTGGTTCTGGATCTGGATTTGTTGTGTTTGAAGGTATTATGTGTTCCGGCTTATTGGCTTCCACAGGGTTTTCCGAAAGTTGAGGTTCTTTTTCCTTCTTTGCTAATTTTTCGGGTTCAGAAGAGATTTCTATACTTTCTTCGAGCCGAGGACCGAAAATTTCTTCCACATCTTCTCTGAAAATAACTTCTCTTTCTAAAAGACGAGTGGCTAATTTGTCTACTTTATCCTTGTTCTCTTGTAAAATTTTCAATGCTCGTTGATAAGCCGTATCTATGAGTTTTTTTATTTCTTCGTCAATGATTCTGGCAGTTTCTTCGCTATAAGGTTTTACGAAAGCAAATTCTTGTTGACCCGTGGAATCATAATAAGAGATGTTTCCAAGGCGTTCGTTCAGGCCGAAATAAGCCACCATATTGAAAGCTTGTTTGGTAACTCTTTCGAGGTCATTTAGTGCGCCTGTACTTATTTCGCCAAAATTGATTTTTTCTGAGGCTCTGCCGCCCAATGTTGCAGTAATTTCATCGAACATTTGTTCGAAGGTAGTAATTTGTCTTTCTTCGGGCAAATACCAAGCTGCACCCAAGGCTTTACCACGGGGAACTATAGTTACCTTCACCAATGGATGAGCATATTTGAGCAACCAGCTAACTGCTGCATGGCCAGCCTCGTGATAAGCAATCACTCTTTTTTCTTCGGGCGTGATAATTTTATTGCGTTTTTCTAATCCGCCAATTATTCGGTCAATAGCGTCAAGAAAATCTTGGCGGTCTACCTTTTTTTTGTTTTTTCGTGCGGCAATCAATGCTGCCTCATTACAAACGTTGGCGATGTCGGCACCCGAAAATCCTGGAGTTTGGCGTGCTAAGAACGCCGGGTTTACACTCTCTTCAATTTTGATGGGTTTTAAGTGAACCTTGAAAATGTCTTCCCTTTCCTTCAAATCGGGTAGTTCAATTTGAATCTGACGGTCGAAACGTCCGGCACGCAATAAGGCTCTATCGAGTATATCGGCCCTGTTAGTAGCAGCTAATATAATGACACCAGTATTAGAAGCGAAACCATCCATTTCGGTAAGGAGCTGATTCAGTGTGTTTTCTCTTTCATCGTTGGCTCCTGTAATAGGACTGCGTCCTCTTGCCCTACCTACGGCATCAATTTCATCAATAAATACAATACAAGGGGCTTTTTCCTTAGCCTGTTTAAATAAGTCGCGGACACGCGAAGCCCCTACGCCAACAAACATCTCAACAAAATCGGAACCCGAAAGTGAAAAGAAAGGTACACGAGCTTCTCCAGCAACTGCTTTTGCCAATAATGTCTTTCCAGTTCCCGGTGGGCCTACCAACAATACACCCTTAGGAATCTTTCCACCTAATTCGGTGTATTTTTTCGGGTTTTTCAGAAAATCGACAACTTCCATAATCTCGAGCTTAGCACCTTCTAACCCGGCTACATCATCGAAAGTAACATTTACATGCGTATCTTTATCGAAAA
The DNA here is from genome assembly GCA_002418865.1 of Bacteroidales bacterium UBA5762. Lineage (GTDB taxonomy): Bacteria > Bacteroidota > Bacteroidia > Bacteroidales > TTA-H9 > TTA-H9. Next base: position 27,341 of record DIEY01000102.1, read on the forward strand.
GTTGGGCCTTAGATTTGCCAATATTGAATATTTGCCCTCCAGGTCCTCCACCCCCCTTGCTCATCATCCTCATTAAAAAAAACCAAAGTGCTAAAAGCAATAAAAAAGGTATGAGATATCCCACTATGTCTAATCCCCAATTCTTTCGAGTTTCATATTGAGGATAAATCCGCTGGTCTTCGGGAATGTTCGACTGAGCTTCCATCAGGTTTTTTTCGAAAGTTTCGACACTGCCAACATTAATGATAAAATCTGCTCCTTTCGATTGGGTCTTCTTTCCGCCCTTTTCATTCGACGCTAAACTGTCGGCTTTTAGGTATATTTCGGCATTTTCCTTATTAACGATGATAATTTTGTCGACTTTTTGTTCTATCACGAGTTGCCTCAGTTTCCCCCAAGTAATATCCTTTGGAGTTTCTGAGGAATTCATAAACCACAACACAAAAAATAAGGCAAACAATAGCAAATAAATCCAATTGTAGTTGAATTTGCGTTTTCCATTGCCGGCTGGTTTGCCTTTATTAATTGGATTGTTTTCTGAGAAATTATTATTATTATTATTATTATCCATATTGCTTATACAAGGTTATCGTAATAATTAAGCTTGGCGTCAGCCCATAAATCTTCCAAACGGTAAAACTTCCGGGTATACTCCATAAAAATGTGAACTACTATACTTCCATAATCCAAAAGAATCCACTCGGCATTTTGAATCCCTTCTATTGCTTGGGGATGCAAACTGTAAGTTTTTCGAAGCTTGCCATATACTGAATCAGAAATGGCTTCTACTTGAGGTTTGTTCATGCCACTACATATAACAAAATAATCGCAGATTGTGTTTTTTATTTCCGAAAAATTAATGGTTAAAATGTCAACTGCCTTTTTTTCATGCATCGCCTCAATAATGGCTTGCAAAATCGTTTGGTCGTCAGCTAACCTTTTTCTTTTTGCCATTTACATCCCTTTGTGTGAAAATAGTTTGCAAAATTACTGATTTTTTAAAGAGCTTTATTTTTGCTTGATAAAGATAAACTTTATGGATTTAAAGGTCATTCATCTTTCTTCAATTGATTCTACCAATAATTATGCCGCACGATTGCTATCAGAAAATCAAATAATGGATCCGACTCTTATTGTAGCCGATTACCAAGAACAAGGCCGTGGATATGGTTCGAATCATTGGTTTAGCAGTCCAGGCCAAAATTTGCTGGCAAGTTTGTATTTAATTCATTCTCAGATTCCTGCTAATGAGCAGTTTATCATTAATTGTATGGTTTCATCGGTAATGGCTGAATTTCTTGAGAATGAGCTAAAAATGGAAATAAAGATAAAATGGCCTAATGATATTTATGTGTATCATTTAAAAATAGCGGGCTTACTGATAGAAAATTATATCACTGGCAATGAGCTCTCGTCGAGCATCATTGGCATTGGCCTTAACGTCAACCAAGAGGATTTTCCTGATGAGGTTCCTAACCCTACTTCCATGTTTTTGTTGGATCATCAAATTAGAAATCCGTTTGAAATAGGTGTCTCTATTGCAAACCATATTATCGAAATACATTCCAATAGAGATAGATATGACCAGGCACGTGAAAAATATCTTTTGAGATTATATCAAAAAGGGGTAAAAGCCAATTATTTATTAAAAGGGAAAAAGATACAAGGGATGATTACCGGTGTCGATCCATTTGGGCAACTCATTCTTCAGGAAGGAGTCCAAGAGCATCGTTGCGGTTATAAAGAAGTGGTTTATTTGCCCAATAATAAATTGGAAAGTGAATTATAACTTAGATTTCGTTAAGCTTTTGAACCATTAGATTCACGAAATTTTCCATTGGGTTTTTCAAGATTCCTGTTAAAAAGGGATTGGTTTTGGCTTCGAAGCCAACCGAAACCATTGAACTGTTTTCATTCGCAGGTAAAATATCTACAAACAGGCTAAAAGGGAAAGGTTTGTCATTAGCATTGCTGTAAACCACTTTGGAGTTTGGTTGTTTCACACTGATGAGCAGAGAAATATCTGCCATTCCTTGAATGGTAAAAGAGCATGCATCTCCTTCTACCCGAAAATTGATGACTTGTTGTGGCAAAGCATGTTGTAAGCGATTTAAGTCAGTGAGGTAAGTATATATAAATTCAGGACTACGTTTTATTTCTATTTGATTGCTTTTTAGATTCATTTAACCCCCCATTTTTCGGGTTGTTGCCGCCAAGCTATGAGTGATTCTATGTCTTTTTGAGAAATGTAATTATTTACTAAGGCCTGCTCGATGAGTGTGTCGTAATCGGTAAGAGTGAGTAATCTGATCTTGGCTTCTTTGAAAGCTTCATTAGCTGTTTCAAAATTATAAGAGAAGATAGCCACCATTCCTTTAATCGTACAACCTGCCTTGCGCAAGGCTTCAACTGCTTTCAAACTACTGCCGCCTGTCGAGACTAAATCTTCGATTACAATCACCGATTGCCCATCTTCTACTATGCCTTCGATTAAATTGCCCAATCCATGATTTTTTTCTGCCTGCCTAACGTAAACGAATGGTAGTCCCAAATCTTGAGCCACAAGAATGCCATACGGTATTCCACTTGTAGCCACACCTGCAATTACATCGGGTGAACCGAATTCGTCGCTAATCAGTTTAACCATTTCTTGACGGATAAAAGTCCTTATTTTGGGATAAGAAAGAGCAATACGGTTATCACAATAAATAGGAGATTTTAAGCCTGAAGCCCAAGTAAAAGGCTGATTTATATTTAATTTAACCGCCTTGATTTGAAGCAGATTTTCAGCTACTTTTTTTGCTAATTCCTGGTTACCTGTCATAAATTATAAATGAGTATATGATAATACTTTTCCTCTTTTTCAAATTTGTTGCAAAAATAATAAAGGTTTCGATTCTATTCTTAAGCTCTACTCTCATTACTTACCTAAAATAAGATTCTTATTAACTGTTATTGCATATTGAACGACAAAGATAAGAAATTTTTAAACATCTACTCGATAGGATTAATTTTTATGACCATTGTTGCTGTATATAGTGACGGATATGTCCATTTTCAGGGCTTCAAACCTGAAAAGTAATGTAAGCATTGGCAAAGAAATTCCATAATGTAGCTCCAGCAATAGCAAATATTTTAGCTAAATAAAAATTGATTTTGAAATTTTTTAAAACGAGCCAAAGAATCAAGCTATTGATGCCTAAACCTATCAAGGAAATAATGAAGAAATAACTGAATTCTTTCAATATTTGAGGGTTAGTGCTCGAAAATGTCCAGATACGGTTTAAATAATAATTAGAGGTTGCAGCGCACACAAATCCCATTGCATTGGCAATAAAACGTTGAATTTTCAATATTTCCTTCGAAAAAGCAGTGATGCCATAATCCACAATCAATCCCGAAAATCCTACGATCAAAAACTTAATGAATTTACTAATGAGGGCTTGGCTGAATATTTGTGACATTTGTAGGGAATAGATTGGGATATTGATTTTCGTAAGGTTATGCTTTTGGAATCAAAAAAGGCGTTAAGGTATAGATTCCAAGAATTCCTATCAGCATTAGAATTTTGGCAATAGTTGAACAACGCTTCAGCTGGTTTTTATGGATTTCGGCTGGGAGTGTCGATAGAAGATGAACCGATAGAAATTGTATGATGAAATACCAGTAGAAAGCAAAGTCGTAATGTCGCGAACGTAGCCAATATTGAGCAACTGCCAATAAGATCATCATTAGCACAATGAGCGCCTGAACAATTGTTTTACTGGTTTTCCATCCTAAAACAATAGGTAAAGTTTGATATTGATAAGCTCCATCGCCTTGAATATCTTCTGCATCCTTGATAATTTCTCTTATGAGTGTACTTATAAAGGCAAACAGGCTCAAAGACAATACGATATAATTCATAGTAGGATAAAAACGAAAAAAGGCTATCCATTTATCGGAATTATGCATAAGGGCATAGATTTCGAAAAGCCACGGGGTAATAATGACTAAAGACGAGAGAATTGCAACCAGAAAATTTCCCCAGAAAAGTTTTCGTTTTAAATAGGCCGAATAATACCATAATAAGCCAAAAGTCAAGACGAAAATCCAGATAAGTATAGGTTGCTCGATTTTCAAGGCGGCAACAATACCTGCTGCCAAGCCTAAAATATTGAAAGCAAAATAAAGCATCCATGCTCTTGATACAGACAATGCCTGTCCGATAATTAGCTTTTCGGGTTTGTTTAGACGATCGATTTTTTGGTCATAAATATCGTTTACTACATATCCAGCAGCTGTAATCAGCACTATGGATAATAATACGAGAAAAAAAACAGTGTGGCTGAGTGGAGAGCTAATTTTGGCTGCTGAATAAAGAGGTAAAAATAATCCATAACGAAGGCTAAAAACTATGACAAGGACCATGGCTAAGTTTACCCATCTGATTAGCCTTGCATAAGTAACAATTTCGGTTTTGATTTTCGTGAGAAAAGCTTGATTCATAAAAAATTAAGGCTTACCAGTAAAATGCGTCTCCATTCATCCATTTTCCTTGCAACTTCATCACTTGCTCCAGTACGTCTCTTACACAGCCTTCCCCTCCTTTTCTATGTGAAATATATAGAGAGATTGCTTTAATTTCTTCGGCTGCATCCGAAGGACAACAGGGTAAGCCCACCTGTTGCATGACAGTGAGGTCGGGAATATCATCGCCCATATATAAAACTTCCTGTGGTTCTATTTGATGTTGGTGAATGTATTCTTGAAAGACGGAAAGTTTGTCAGCTATACCCAAAAAATAATCTTTCACTTTTAGGGCATTCAGCCTATGCACCATAGAATCGCTTTTTGCACCACTAATAATTACGATACGGTAGCCATTTTTGATGGCGTGTTGAATGGCATACCCATCTCTAACATGTCCACCTCTTAAAACCTCTCCATTGGGCAAGATGAAAATTTCACCTGTGGTTAAGACTCCATCATAATCGAACATGAAAGTATTGATTTGATGAAGCAATTCTTTATAATTCACGGTTATGATTTTTGTTTATTTTTTATGTTTCATAATTTGTTCTGATAGGAGGCGATAAATCTCCTGGTAATCTGGATTATTGGAAAGCATTTTTAAATGTTCTTGAATGATAAAAGAGTCACCCCTTACTGCCGGTCCTGTTTGAGCTTGCCAGGGTTCCATTAAGGTTACTTTTTCAAAAGATTCTAAAATAAGCGGTAGAAGAATAGAAAAAGGCAACTGTTGTTTTGTTAAAATATCATAAGCTATTACATACATATAATTAGTAAAGTTGCTTGCAAATATGGCAGATAGATGAATATATTTTCTTTTTATAGAATCTGCTTCTATGATGTTGTTAGAAAATTGAAGCGCTAAATTTTTAAGGGTATTCAAGCTTTTTTTGTTGGAAGCTTCAATACAAATAGGCACTAAAGAGAAATCGGTTTCGTGTGTTTTGGTAAAGGTTTGAATGGGATAAAATACACCGCGGTTAGGGAAGCGAGAAAGCACATCGAGAGGAGTGGATCCGGATGTGTGCATCACCAAGCCATTGGTTGAAGGCATTGCTTCGGCCACGCTTGCAATAGCCTCGTCATTTACACAAATAAAGTAATATTGTGCATCATTAGGTATTATGGCAGGATTAGCCCATGATTCGCATACATAATATTTTGCCAGTTGACGTGCCGATTGAATAGAACGGCTGCATATACCCCTGATGGTATAATTCTGTTGATCGAGCTGGCGAGCCAGATGCGTTCCTACATTCCCTGCTCCAATAATTATTACCTCGTTTCCCGATTTTTTCATTTCTATACTTTAAACAAACGACAAAAATAAATATTCGTAAAATCTCTAATTTTCACTATTGTTTCGTGCTTATTTCATTTCCAGATTGATAGAGTCCTATGAGCTTATCGTAAATTTCACCTGGTTCGCGATGATATACGAGTATGGTGTATTCGTTGTCGGTTTCCCAAAAATTTCCTTCGATGAATGAGGTATCGCCTACATCCGAATCGTTATTGGCCACTACATAGAGATAATTGTAATATCCTTGTTTGAGCAACAACTGGCCTTCATAGCGCATACTTTCATAATTATAAGTCATCTTAGCTTCGGGTTGAAGTGTGTTCCCAGTTAGACCACCTAAAATAAAAATGCTTCCATTGGCCAAGGGATAATTGAGGGGAAGTGAAAAATGAACCATGGCATAATCGGCTTCAGTTTCGCTATATTCCATGTCTTCCGTTTTGATATACATTCGTCCATTGAGGTCGGGATCGTTTACAAATGGCTTGTTGGATTTGATAGGATCGGGTCGCATCATCACATGGTAGCCATCGGCAAGGTAAATAATATCAGCTATGTATTCCGAACGATAGCGAAGACTCTTTATATCTACTGAGCGGTATTGATTACCAGCATCAAACAGATTCTCTTCTTCATAATCGTAATCCAACCATTCAGCTGTAATGTTACGCGGTTGTTTTATTGTTAATGCATTATCCCATCGCCAATTTTGAAGAATAATTACAGTAAGATCTCTATCGGGTACAGCCATTTGGTATTTTACTGGCCGAATGGCAAAATCTACTTCTTGTTTTGTGTTCATATAGGCTGGCAAATGGGCTCTTCCAATTTTTACATTCTGTATAATTACTCTTGGCTCGTAAATCATGAAACGCATGGTAAACTGAGGTTGTGAGGGCGTTTCGAGATACACCACAAGAATATAATTACCCGATTTGCTAAGACGAATTCTATCGTTGGGAAAGGTCAATGAATAGTGTACATAGGATGTAGTAGTGTTGAACGAGAATTTATAATCACGAATTTCGTCAGAGTTAAAACCGTCCATATATTCGTTCATTCTTAGCTCAGATGGTTCCCAGCTGGCATTACAATGTATAAAAGTATATTGATAAGCTTTGATACCTTCTTCTAAATCATCAAACTGCAAATAAAGTGTTTTATCACTATTAAGCGGTATAACAGGCATTTCTAATGGAAAACCCGAAGGATAGAGTAAAACTGTTTTTATGTTGGGATTATAAATTTTATTTTGCGTTCGTAAGACTCTCTGACTGTAAAATGAAATATTATCCTGTGCCAAAGCAGAACTGATAATGAAAAGTAAAAGTATTAAATGAGAAACCTTATTCATAGGCTAAGTTTTAATGATGCGAAGATAAGCAAGCCTTTTGAATAAATCCAATTCTTCATTTCATTTGATACGTTTTAGAGCTTTTTATTGGGCTGTTACGGTTTTTCATTTTCAATTTGTGTTTGAACATTATGGGTAAATAAAGATTTTTGATTGAAAAAAGTTACTCAGACAAAATTTAACAAATTGAGGAGAAAAAATTTTTAGTTTTGTTAAACAATTAACAGCTTCATGAGTTGTTTATGCATTAGAAAAAAATTGTATTAAAATACCTGAAAATGATGAAAAGGTTGAAAATCATTTTATGTTTGCAACGCTTTTATATAGATAGTTCGTTAAATAAATGTTTAAGCAAACTAATTCAAATACAATCAATTGAATTATGGCAAATATATATAAGATAAAAAAGGGGCTAGATTTGAAGCTAATTGGGGAAGCCGAAAAGGTGGTAGGGGAATATAAGCCTGCTGCTTATGCGGTAAAACCAGTTGACTTTTCGGGTATTCTTCCTCGTTTGGCCGTAAAGGAAGGCGATCAAGTGAAAGCGGGTAGTATTTTATTTGTCGATAAGCATCATGAGAAAATTGCTTTTACGTCGCCTGTAGCAGGAACGATTTCTGAAATCATGAGAGGGCCAAAACGTATGCTTCTTGAGATAAGGATTAAGAAAGCCCAGCAGGATGATTTTGAGGTTTTCGAAACCAAACATCCATCTAAACTCTCGGCAGAAGAAATAAAGGATATTTTATTGCGCAGTGGAGTGTGGCCAGGTATTCGACAGCGACCTTATGCGGTTATTGCTGATCCCGAAAAAGAACCTAAAGCAATACATATTTCTTGTTTCGATTCGGCACCTTTAGCCCCCGATTACGATTTGATTGTTCATGGTCATGGAGAGGAATTTCAAACCGGACTCGATGCTTTATCAAAACTTACTAAAGGGAAAATTCATTTGAATGTTCGCACTGGTGAAGGAGTTTCGAAAGTATTTCTTTCCAGTAAAGGCGTTCAGATCAATTATTTCGAGGGGCCACATCCCAGCGGTAATCCAGGCATTCAAATCCATCACATCGATCCCGTAAACAAAGGAGAAGTTGTTTGGTATTTGCGTCCTCAGGATGTTTTAACCATTGGACGGTTGTTTCTTGAAGGTCGCTATAATCCTCAAAAAATGATAGCTCTGACAGGAGGTGGGATAAAAAATCCAAAATATTATAAGACTATTTCGGGTGCTGTTCTGGATGAATTGCTTGACAGTCAGTTAAAAGAAGGAAATTACAGGATTATTTCTGGGAATGTGCTTACAGGTTCAAATATTGGAAGGAATGGATTTTTGGGTTATTATGATTCGCAAGTTACAGTGATAAAGGAAGGCGATTATTACGAGTTTTTAGGATGGATGTCACCGGGTTTGAATAAGCTTAGTGCAAGCCGTGCTTTCATTTCGAGAATGTTTCCTAATAAAAAATTTGATCCTGATACAAATTTGCATGGAGGAGAAAGACCTTTTGTGCTCTCGGGCCAGTACGAGAAAGTATTACCTATGGATATTTATCCGGTGTATCTTATAAAAGCCATTCTTGCTCAAAATATTGACAAAATGGAGCAATTAGGCATTTATGAAGTGGCCGAAGAGGATTTTGCCTTATGTGAATTTGTTTGCGCTTCAAAGATCGAGGTACAGGCAATCTTGCGTAAAGGGCTGGATATGATGCAAAAGGAAATGAGTTAAATAGTAGATTATTATTCAATGATATGAAATCACTTAGAAACTATCTTGATAAAATTAAGCCCCGGTTTCAAAAAGGTGGCAAGTTTGAGAAGCTTCAATCTACATTCGAAGCCTTTGAAACCTTTTTATTTGTGCCCAATAGGGTTACTACCCAAGGCTCACATATTCGAGATGCTTTGGATATGAAACGGACCATGTCGACGGTAATTGTGGCACTGATACCCGCTTTATTGTTTGGGATGTGGAATACGGGTTATCAGTATTATCTTTCCAGAGGCATAGAAGCAGGGTTTTGGGCAACTTTTTGGTTTGGATTTTTAAAAGTTTTGCCGATAATTGTTGTTTCTTATGTTGTGGGCTTGGCCATAGAGTTTGTATTTGCACAAATTCGAGGTCATGAAGTAAATGAGGGATTTCTTGTAACAGGTCTGCTCATCCCTATGATTATGCCAGTTAATATTCCCTTATGGATGGTAGCAGTAGCTACTGCTTTTGCAGTTATCATAGCCAAAGAAGCTTTTGGGGGAACAGGAATGAATGTCTTTAATCCAGCCTTGGTTGCCAGAGCTTTCATATTTTTTGCTTATCCGGCACAAATTACTGGAGAAAAGGCATGGGTTGCCGGATTAAACCATCATGCAGCCATTGAGGGTTTCTCGGGTGCAACACCTCTATCTCAAGCAGCTTCTTTCAGCTTAGACAAGATTCCTTCTTTAAACGATCTTTTTTATGGTTTTATTCCTGGCTCAATTGGCGAAACTTCGAAACTCGCCATTTTAATTGGAGCTGCCATATTAATTATTACTGGAATCGGAAGCTGGAAAATCATGCTTTCTGCATTAATAGGAGGATTAGGAATAGGTTTTCTGTTTAATATGATTGGGGCAAATCCCTACATGGAAATTTCACCTCTTACGCAAATTATGATGGGAAGTTTTCTATTTGGTATCGTATTTATGGCAACAGATCCTGTTACGGCTGCGCAAACTGACACAGGAAAATACATTTATGGATTTCTAGTGGGAGCCTTTGCTATTACTATAAGGGTTCTAAACCCTGCTTATCCTGAAGGCACTATGCTTTCTATTTTACTGATGAATGTTTTCGCTCCACTTATCGACCATTATGTGGTTGAGGCTAATATCCGCAAGAGAACGAAACGAACTGTTCAAAATGTAAATGCTTAATATTAAAATCTATGTTTAGTAACCGATATATTTTTATCTATTCAACTATAATAGTGGCTATTGTAGCAGTTGCACTTACATTGATAGCCGTTGGTCTCAAACCTTATCAGGATAATAATATTCGTATTGAGAAGATGCAAAATATATTAAAATCGATCAATGTAGTGGCAACTCCCAAAAATGCGGAAGCACTTTACAAAAAATATATAGTGAAGACCTTTACTTTGAATGCGCAGATGAAACCTGTCGACGTAGATGCTTTCAGCATTGATCTGGCGAAAGAAGTTAAGAAAACAGATACTTCAGCACGTTTATATCCGGTTTATATAGCTTGCCTCGACAATGGCGATAGCAGTTATATTTTTCCCCTGCGCGGTCAAGGTTTGTGGGGGCCAGTTTGGGGATATGTGGCTCTGAAAAATGATTTCAACACCGTTTTAGGAGTTATGTTCGATCATAAAGGAGAAACACCCGGCCTTGGTGCTGAAATCGCAACAGAAACGTTTCAAGCTCAATTTTTCGGCAAACAGATTTTTGATGAGCAGGGTAATTATAGATCGATTAGAGTGTTAAAAGGAGGGGCCAAACCTGATGATGTTCATGGTGTAGATGGCATCTCGGGAGGAACTATTACCAGCAGAGGAGTCGATAAAATGATATTCGAAGGGCTGAAAGCTTACCTTCCTTATATTAACTATAGAAAGAAAATATAAAAAAATTAAATCGACCAATACTATGAAAGAACCACTTTTTTCATCCAGAAACATAAAGTTGCTTAGCGGGCCGCTTAATCTAAACAACCCTATTACGGTTCAGATTCTTGGAATATGCTCGGCTCTGGCAGTTACTGTACAAATGAAACCTGCCCTGGTTATGGCACTTTCGGTAACCGTAGTTACGGCTTTTTCCAATTTGATAATTTCTTCCATCCGAAATACTATCCCCCAAAGAATTCGTATTATAGTTCAGTTGGTTGTAGTGGCTACTTTAGTAATCATCGTCGATCAAATTCTAAAAGCCTTTGTTTATGATGTAAGTAAAAAACTTTCGGTTTTTGTCGGATTGATAATTACCAATTGTATTGTAATGGGAAGATTGGAAGCCTTCGCCATGGCCGAAAAACCTTGGCGTTCTTTTCTCGATGGTTTGGGCAATGGAGCGGGATATGGACTTATTCTTGTTGCAGTATCCTTTCTCCGAGAATTCTTTGGCTCGGGAAAAATATTTGGAATGCAAGTAGTACCTCGAATTATGTATGAAAATGGATACCAAGACAATGGATTGATGATTCTTCCGCCAATGGCCTTAATTACCATAGGAATCATTATTTGGATTCAAAGAAGCATTAATAGAGATCTTATCGATAAAAGTTAAGCTGTTACTATTGGATTTTAAAAACATCTGAAAACATGGAAAATTTATTGAATATATTCGTTAAGTCCATTTTTATAGAGAACATGATTTTTGCCTTCTTTTTGGGCATGTGTTCTTTTTTGGCGGTTTCAAAATCGGTAAAAACTGCAGTAGGACTTGGGATAGCGGTAACTTTCGTCTTAATTATTACTGTGCCAGTCAATTGGCTTTTAGAGAATTATTTACTTAAGCCTGGAGCCCTGGTTTGGTTAGGTCCCGAAATGGCTAAAATTGATTTGAGCTATCTTAGTTTCATTATGTTTATTGCGGTGATAGCTGCCATTGTACAGCTGGTTGAAATGGTAGTCGAAAAATTTTCGCCTTCACTTTATAATGCACTAGGAATATTTTTGCCATTAATTGCGGTGAACTGCGCTATATTGGGGGCATCTTTATTTATGCAGGAAAGAGATTACCATTCCATTACCGAGGCTACGGTTTTTGCCGCTGGTTCTGGTTTGGGATGGTTTCTTGCCATAGCATCTATGGCCGCAATTCGCGAAAAGATAACTTATTCCAATATTCCTGCACCTTTACGCGGCTTAGGCATCTCATTCATACTTACAGGCCTGATGGCTATTGCTTTTATGAGTTTTATGGGTATAACAATTTAAAATATTCTTATGTCGAGCTTACTTATTATTAGTTCAATTATTTTTTTAGCAGTAGTACTATTATTAGTGGCTATTCTCCTCTTTGCCAAGACCAAACTCTCACCTTCTGGTCCTGTAAAGATTCGCATCAACGATGAAAAGGAGATAGAAGTTTCCAGCGGCTCTACCTTATTATCTACACTTGCTTCAGAGAAACTTTTTCTTCCTTCGGCCTGTGGTGGTCAAGGAACTTGTGGTATGTGCAAGTGTCAGGTGTTAAAGGGAGGTGGTAGCATTTTACCTACCGAAGTTGGCTTTTTCAATCGTAAACAAATCTTGGATAATTGGCGATTGGGCTGTCAGGTGAAAGTGCGTGAAAATATGGAAATACGCATTCCACCTGAAGTATTTGGTATAAAGAAATGGGAATGCACAGTAGTGTCGAATCGTAATGTGGCTACTTTCATCAAAGAATTCATCTTAAAGCTCCCCGAAGGCGAATTTTTGAAATTCAAATCGGGAGGATATGTTCAGATAGATGTTCCTCCTTGTGAAGTCGATTTTAGCAAAGATATTTTTGTTGAAGAAGAATATCGCGACGAGTGGGATAGACTGAATTTGTGGAGTTTGAAAATGAAAAATACCGAACCCATATTTAGAGCCTATAGTATGGCTAATCATCCTGCCGAAGGCAATATCATCATGCTGAATGTTCGTATTGCCACTCCGCCTTTCGACAGGAAAACTGGTGGTTTCATGAAGGTAAATCCTGGAATTTGTTCGTCTTATATATTTTCAAGAAAACCTGGGGATAAGGTAGCTGTGAGTGGCCCTTATGGAGAATTTCATATAAAAGATACTAACCGCGAAATGATGTTTATTGGTGGTGGTGCTGGCATGGCCCCCATGCGCTCGCATATCTTCGACCAGTTTCTTACCAAACAAACTACGAGAAAGGCTACTTTTTGGTATGGCGGTCGCTCTTTACGTGAACTTTTTTATATAGAAGATTTTAAAAAAATTGAACAGCAATTTCCTAACTTTAAGTTCTATGTTGCTTTGTCGGAACCTAAACCTGAAGATAATTGGACAGGTTACACGGGTTTTATCCATCAAGTAATTATGGATAATTATTTAAAATTTCACCCTGAACCCGAAGAGATCGAATATTATTTGTGTGGTCCTCCTCCAATGAATGCCGCTGTCCTCAGGATGCTCGACGATTATGGTGTGCCCCCAGAAAATATCGCTTACGACGATTTTGGCGGCTAACTTAGACCGGATTTCTCAATTTTGTAATAGTTACATTTTTTGTAAGCGCTCTCCAGCCATCCAGGTTAAAGCTCTTTATGAGCTTCCATTGCAATATCTATTACTTTATTAGCAATTTCGTTTTCTGTCATGATCTTTTTTCTTGAACTTTGTGCTTGTTTTCTTTGCTTCCTTGGCGTTGATATTGGTCTAACCACATAATATTGGAACTCAACATATAAATACAGGTAAATTCAAATGGTTTTATATTTGGTTTTCAGAATTTTAAAGAATTTATATAATAGATTTTCACAAACCTAAGCCGTCCATCTGCCCGGGATGGTAGCTCCACAATGAGGACAGCGGCCATTTTTTATCGCCATTGTTTTTACACTGAAACCAATTCTTTCTACTAAACAGGTTTTACATTTTGGGCAGAAAGTTTTACTTTGCTCGGCACCAGGAACATTACCAATGTAAACATACTGCAAGCCATGATTTTGGGCAATCTTTTGGGCTCTTTCAAGTATGCTTACTGGTGTAGGAGGCAAACGGTTGAGTTTGTATTGAGGATAGAATCGGCTGAAATGTAAGGGTGTATCTTTAAACCCGTTAGAAGCTAACCAGAGGCACATTTTATCTATCATTTTTTCATCGTCTGTCCATTGAGGAACCACAAGATTGGTGATTTCGAGCCATACACCTTTTTGTTTGAGTTTTATCAAGGTGTCGAGTACGGGCTGCAACGTACCATTGGTAAGCATGGTATAAGTATCGTCGTCGAAAGCTTTGAGGTCGATATTGGCTGCATCTATGTAATTACAAAGTTCATCAAGAGGAGCGGGATTAATGTAGCCATTGGAGATAAGAAGATTTTTTATCCCTGCTTTTCGTGCAAGACGTGAAGTTTCAAGTGTGTATTCGTAATAACTGATAGGCTCGGAATAAGTGTAAGCAATAGACACACATTTTTGTGCGCGGGCTTGTTTTACAACTTCTTCGGGTGTAAGTAAATAATTATGTGTTTTGTCGGGGCTGGTTTGCGAAATTTCCCAATTCTGGCAGTTCAAGCAAGTGAAGTTACATCCCGCTATGGCCAATGAATACGCCTGGGTTGCTGGTAAAAAATGATATAGTGGTTTTTTTTCTATGGGATCCACATGAATAGAACAGGGGTTAGACCATGCAAGCGTAATTAAACGTCCATTACGATTTTCCCTTACCCTACAATCGCCTCGCTTGCCAGGCTCAATTGTACATGCATGCGGACAAAGTTTACATTTAACTCCTCGGGGTGTACTCAAATAATACATGGCTTCATGACCCTCATCGCCAATGACCGAAAAAGGCGTGGCAAAAGCTCCTAAACTCTTACCCATTAGTGCAATCCCACAAGTGCCACATATCGAATGCTGCAAAAAATCTCTTCTTGTCATTTTATAAGATGATTTTCACTTTCCTTCTACAAAGTTAATCCATCTCAAATTCAATTTTCTTAGATAGAGGTTTCAGTTTGCCATTATGCAGTTACCAGTCGAAAATTTTTCTTTGATAAGAGATAATGTACACAGATAAAATCTGTTAAATGTTTTAATATGAATGATGAAAGTGATTTTGAAATTTGGAGTTGGAATTTAAGCAGAGCTCATTGTGCAGTTGAGGTTTGGGAAAATAAGCTAAGGTTTAATCTTAATAGAAGAATGAATTTAATTTTTTCAATGAGGTGTTTATTTTTTATAAATAAGAAAAGAAGTTATGATACAGAGGAGTGCAATCAAAATGGTTGTGACAGGGATGCCAAAAAGTGGGATAAGAAAAAGAGGAGGGATTAACATACCCAGAGTAGCACCTGCGAGGTCGGCGGCGTAGTAGCTGGCTGCAAGCAAGGGTGCGCCTTCTTGTGAACTTGAAAGGCTGATTCTATAGGTTGTACCCATCAAAAATGCGATAATTAATACATCTCCCAAAAGGATGAAATAAGCCAGAACATTAGGTATTTGCCATGGATCGGAGAAGCTGAAAATGAGAGAAGGAAGGCAAAGTGCAATTGCCATCAAAAAAAGAACCCATGGAGGTTTTATATGTGTGAATGATTTTGAGAAAGAGCCCAGAGCCAAACCTCCCATGAAAATTCCAAAAATCAACCCCGTAAGAATATAAAGATTACCTAATACGATTTGGGTGAGTAACAAAATTAATACCTGACCAGTGGAGGCCATGAAACCACCCAGAAACACTAATATTCCCTGAGACGATTGCCGCCATAATATGAGAATAATTAGAACTAAAATTCCCAGCAGAATCCATAAGGGTCTGGCCGAATTCAAATTAAGCCAATAAAGAGATTGAAATGCAAAAGCCTTAGGCTGAAAAGCCGCATTTATGGGCGACTTGTGGTCTATTCGTGTTAAAATATCTTGAGCTTTGCTAGCAAGTTCAGAGGGTTCGAAATAATTGGTATTGACATATTCGGATTTTATCGCAGCGTTTTCCATTAAATCTTGCCAATCTTGGTTAAGAGAAGAATCTGATGCAAGAAACCACGTTCGAGTACCAGCAATGAGAAGAATGTATCTGAAGTTTTGCGATAATGTTCGATAGATGCAAGAATATACTTCAAGCATTTGGCTTTGGGGATAATTTACTGCCGATGAAAGTCCACAGCAAATCAAACCTGTGGTATTCAATTTTTCTTTCAATAATCCAAAATATTCGTAACTTATGAGTCTATTGGATGAAAGATTGAGAGGGTCGCTGTTATTGAGAATAATAACGTCGAATTTTTGGTTCAACATTTTCGCTTGATGAATGGCATCTCCCTTTCTAAGCTGAAAGTTTGGGATAGCTTGTTGTTGTAAAAATTGTTCTATCCACGGCCAAACGAAGGGATTGGGTTCAATGGCTTCTATTTTATCGAAATTCCATAAACTCGTTTCCTGCAGCAGTCGCGGGACAATTTCTCCTATCACTAAAAGCGAGCTCGACTTGGGTCGCTGAAGCATGGCAAAATGCAGATTCTCTGTACATTCTGGACCACTATAGGAACTACAGTATGGCTGTCCGTTTACATAAATATTTGTATCTCCATAATAGGAAGTAAGATGAAGACGACCAATAGGAGTCTCGAGCATCGAAAGCATTTGTTGACCCTCAAAGAGTTTTCGGTTGGCTTTTTCGGGTAAATCTATCCTTATAAATAAAATAATGATAACCAAAGCTAAGAGTAAAGTGTAGATGATTTTTACCTTGTATTGAATATTCAACCAAAGAGCAGTATTAACAAAACCGAGTAGAATCAATAAATACAAACTAATTTCTTTCTGTGGAAATGCAAGCAATAAGACAAGCGATACAATACCTGCCAGCATTCCACCAATAGATTCCATTCCATAAATTTTTGAACCTTCACTTTTCTCAACCAGCCAGGCATATAACATGCCCGATAAAAGGCAAAAAGGAGCAAACCAAACCAAAATAAAAGTGGTTGACCAGTGTAATGGGGGCATAAGGCCGGCTATGAAAACATGGTTGCGTAAAGAAATGGCCAACACCTCCATCATAAGCGGGAAAAATCCCTGAATGATAAAGGCAACAACTGGTATTAGTTTATGCTTTTGAAAGAGATTTTTCCTATAAAATCTCGTTCCCAATCCTGTAAACAACATCCAGATGGCTAGGCAAATTCCAGAAAAAATCTCGTTGCCATCAAAAAGAGCAAATACACTCCTTAGCCATGCTATCTGCGTAAGTTGAGTAATTATTCCCAAGAACAAGGCAGCATAAGGTTGAAAATGCTCTTTTTTCATTCTTAAAATCGATATTTCGCAAGCAGCGTTTTAGCTATAATTTTAATTCGAATGAAATATGGCGTTTTATAGCCTGACTTATAAATATTCTCGTTTGATAGGCATACCTAATTCCGACATTTCATCCAGTACTTGATGAATAAGTTGAACTTTTTCGGAATGATTGAGGAAAGCCGATTTAAATCCATTGATAATTAGTACAATAATATCTTTATCGGTAAATCCAAAATTTTCGATAGCTATCATATATTCTTTAGTAAGTGTAGTATCTGAAATTAAACGATTATCGGTATTCAGTGTAACTCTCAGGCCATAATCGTAATAAAAGCGTATAGGGTGATTGAGTAAGCTGTCGACTGCTTTAGTCTGGACGTTAGATGTAATGCACATTTCTATGGGAATACGGTGGTCATTCATATAGTTCATCAAATCTCCACTTTCGCGCAGCCGTGTACCATGTCCAATTCTATTGGCACTAACCATGTGAAGAGCTTGATGAATCGATTCGGGGCCATAAGCTTCACCCGCATGAACCGTAGCATTGATATTATTATTGATGATCAGCGAAAAAGCTTCTTTGAAATGTTTAGCTGGGAAGCCATCCTCAGCTCCTGCAAGGTCGAAACCTACAATGCCTTTATTCTTGAAAGCCACTGTTAGTTCGGCAGCCTTAAGCGATTCTTCGGGATTATTATGCCGAATGGAACAAATGATAATTCCTATGATTATATTGAAATCGCGTTCGGCACGTTTTTTCCCTTTTAATACCGCCTGAACAACATCTACCAAAGATAGGCCTTTTTGGGTATGCAATATCGGAGCAAATCGAATCTCAAGATACCTGATATTCTCTGCTGCACAATCTTCGGCTAACTCATAAGTGGCTCTTTCAAGTGCCTCTCTGGTTTGAAGTACCGATACAGTAATATCGAAAGGTTTTAAGTATTCTTCGAGACTTTCACAAGTAAGAGGTGGAACCAGAACTTTTTTCAAATTTTCTTCATCCCAAGCAGGTAATTCAACATTTTGTTGACGCGCTAGTTCTATAATAGTGCCTATTCTTAGCGATCCATCGAGATGACAATGCAATTCGGCTTTTGGTAGCGATTTTACAAATTCATAAGTAAGTTCAGGCATAATTATTCGTTTAATTCTATAGACATTCGTTCTTTATTGCATTTTTCAAATTGAGATTTTGGATAATATTACCAAAACTTCTTTTGTATAGTTTATTTTTGCAATGTACAAAAAAATAGTCGTTTAATGAGAAGTGCAAAGTTAGGGGTAATTTTTCTTGCAGTCATTTTAATGTCATTTGTGGTTTTTCAGCCTGATGAGAAATTGGCTGTTCAATGGCTGACATTCGAAGGGGCTATTGCAAAGAATGAGGAAGACATCAAGAAAAAGGTGTTTATTGATGTATATACCGATTGGTGTGGTTGGTGTAAAAGAATGGATGCTACTACATTTTCGGAAGCTATGGTAGCCTCTTATATGAACGAACATTTCTATTGTGCAAAATTGAATGCCGAAAGAGTTGACTCGGTAAGATACAATGGCAAAATTTATATCAACACCAGGCCTAATACACAAAGGTCGGCTCATCAAATAGCCATCTCACTGCTGCAGGGACGTATGTATTACCCTTCCTATGTTATTTTGGATGAAAACAATCAGAAATTAACTTCTTTTGCTGGATACTTAAAACCCGAAGAAATAATGCCCATTCTAATTTATTTCGCTGAAAACCATTATCTTAAGATGTCATGGGAGGATTTTAAAAAGCAATATGATCGTCAAAAAAAGTAAAATCTAAATCGGGTTTATTAGTTATTATCTTTACAATATTAGATTTTTGGAGGTTTCCATTTTTTTGGAATGATTGGAATGATTCAAAACATTGGGTAAAGTACCAAAAATCAATCGAGTTCTTTATTCAATTGATTTGTTAAGATGGCATCAAGTTTTTTCGTAGCCTTTTCCCAACTATAATTTTCGGTGACGAAGCGATGTCCATTTAGGGATAATTTATGATAAAGCACGGGGTTTTCAAGCAATTCTATAATATGATTAGCATATTCTTGGGCCGAGTTGCCTATAAGGATTTCTTCATTGGGTATAGCATGCAAGGCTTCGTTAGCCAATGAAGAAGTAATACAAGGAAGATGCATGGCCATAGCTTCGAGAAGTTTATTTTGTAAGCCTGTACCTAAGCGCATAGGAGCAATAAATACTTTCGAACTGTCGTACCACTGACGTATATCATCTACCCAGCCTGTAACAATGGTATGATTATCGGATAATCTTTTGACTTTTAAATGAGGTGTTGCTCCAGCCAAGACTAAATAGGCTTGAGGAAAACGTTTTCGTACAAGAGGCATGATTTCGGCAGCCAGGAAAGTAGCTGCATCTATATTTGGCGGATAAGCCATGTTTCCTGTAAAAATTACTTCATACTTTTTGATCCGGGATTCGGACGTAAAATATTTAAAATCAACACCATTTTTAATGATAAAAATCTTATTTTTCAATGGATGAGGGAAAAAATCTCTATCGGGATAGGAAATCAGGGTATGACTGTCAAACAGCTCGAATGCTGTTTGTTCGTATTTTACCAGCCGTTTATATTCCAAATACAAGAATGGTTTGAAAAGGCTATTGGATTTTTCGTAACGTCGTTTCATTCCAATCGAAAAAGTATCCTGAAAGTCGATAGTTTTAGGTATATCTATGTGACGAGTATATTCTGCAGTCCGAATCAATTGACAGTAAATATGTTCTGGTTTCAGCTCATGGATAATTGAATTAATTTTCTTTCTTATTTTTTTGTTGTAGAAATATCCCACTTGAAGTGGCAGACCATTGAAAAAAGCTTTAATAATATTAAGGAATATCCCTAATTTATTTAATTTAAGGAAATAGACTTCTTGACAGAATTGACTGAGTTGTATTTTTGCCTGAGGATGAATCTTTTTATCGGTAAGTGCGATAAGGGTAATTTTGTGATATTTGGAGAGGCAGCGAATTTGGTGATAAGCCCTGAGTTTATCGCCTTTTTCCAAGGGATAGGGAATGCGCGAAAGTATCACCAATAATTTCATCCTTTATTCATTCTTTCATCCATGCAAAGTTACGAGTCGTAGTTTGAAACAAAAAATACGTAATTCAGGATTGAGATTGCTGATGATTAATTAGACTATAGTAAAAATGGATGAGTTCGGTGATGAGTTTTCGTCTGTCATGTTCTTTCAACACGAGTTGGCGGGCATTTCTGCCTAATTGAATGGCATATTCTGGATTTTCTATGCATTTTCTTATAGCCTCGAGATATTCATCAGGTGTAGAAGCTAAAAGAATATTTTCGCCTTCAGTATATTCGATGCCTTCGGCTGCAATAGGAGAAGCAATAATAGGTCGAGCATTTGCCATAGCTTCGATAATTTTCACTCGAATACCGCTGCCGGCTAATAAAGGAACTACCATTATCCATTTCGAAAGCATAAATTCTCGGGCATCTTCTACCTCTCCTATAACTACAACATTTGGCCAAAAACCATTCAACAGCCATTCGGGCATGTTTCGGCCGGCAAGATAAAATTTCAAAAAAGGAAAATTTTCATACACCTTTGGCCATGCTTCTGAAAGAAACCATTTTATTCCTTCTTGATTGGGCATCCAATCCATGCTGCCGATATGAAACAACGATGGAATTTCGCAATTGTCGAAAGTGGGTTCAGGGTAATGTGAGCTATCTATGCCATAAGAAATGTCGACAATGGGGACTTGTGTAAACGATCTCAAAAATTCGGCGTCCTTACGTGTTATAGCAGCTATTCCATCCACTTTGTCGAGAATACCAAGTTCATATCTCATCAAAGTTGTCCAAAGGTGTTTTAAATAGGCTTTTTTTAAACCTGCTCCAGTATTTCCCCATAATCGCTTCCAAATAAGATGCTCAATATTGTGCGATCGTAATACGATGTGTGCTCTCGAGTGTTTTCTAATATCAGGTATATAAGGGCATAAAAAAATTGTTTCTATTTGTACAATGTCGAATTCTTGTTCTTGAAGAATATTGATGAGTCGGCGTCGAAAAGTCTTAGAAATAAAACGTTCTACATGATAAGACTTTTTAGAAAATAAATTCAGAAATGCTTTAATGGGATGAATTTGCAGATCTACTTCAACAGCTTCTATGCATGTGGCTGCCATATAATCGTCGGGAATCAGTTCAGGACGAAAAGGATATTTATAAGAACTAATAGTGAGAACTTTTACTTGGTGGCCCTGTTCTAAGAGTCCGTCTATAAGCATGTTCATTGCTATAGGGCCTCCTTCGCGAGCAGGGTAGGGCGGCTTATTGCATAAAAAAAGTATGTTCATGTTTTCTTCTAAGGGATAGGATAATAAATGGTCCAGTTTAATTTTGACCTGAAACAGAAAATCTCCATTTCTTAGGAATGAAATGATTGAAAAATCGGTTGTAGGTATCCATATCGAGAATAGGACTATCGGAGATGGCTTTCCAACTTAGCCATATCCCTAATGGCAGCATCACAAGTGTTGAAGTCCAAACTGCTGGAGCCACCATAGCACTACCCGTAATGGCATACTTCTCTGATGTGATGGATATAATATGAAAAATGATGAAAATGAAAGCCGACATAACTACAGGAAGTCCAAGCCCCCCTTTTCTAACGATAGCTCCTAAGGGTGCTCCTATAAAGAAAAACACCAAACATGCAATAGAGAGCGTAAATTTTTGATGCCAAACTACTTTATGTCGGTTGATGAGCGTATTTTTTATTCTTTGGTCATTTTGAGTAACGGATAAATATTCCTTCAAATTTCTAGTATTTTGCAGCGCAAGAGTGAATATTTTTTCTCTTTGGGTTTGATCGAGCTTATCTAAAGAGAAACTACCCACAGAAGCTTTATTTATAGTATCTGCATTTTGTAAAATAGTGTAACGCGTAAAGATGGAATGCGCAACTTCATTTACTCTTGCTCTGTATTCTTTTTCCATTGAATCTATAGCATAGTTCAATTGATTAATGTTCATCATCTGATAATTCTTTCTAAATAACTCCTCATCTGTCCTTTGAAGACCAAAACCTGTCATATCAAATTTTTGTCTATTTTCTTCAAATTGTGTGATTTGAAATTGACGACGATTGCGATAATTTTTTTCATTGAAAAGTTCCTCATAGTTATAACCATCTTTTAGGGTAAAAATAAGGAATTTTTCATCGGGGGTAAGCTGCATCTGACCTTCGCGAGCCGTAGTCAGTTTCATGTTCCCTAATTGGTCGGTATGGTCGTAAATAAAAACATCGTAAACGGTATTGGTTTCGTCGTTTTTATGGCTTACTCTGATGGTATAATTGTCTATGCCATTGTAAAATATTCCTGGTTGAATATTTAAGGCTAGCTTTTGTTTACGGATATCATAAAGCAAGGATTTGAATTTAAGATTGGCCACTGGAAGAACCATATTGCTGAACAGGAATGCGCCAATGCTAATGAGTAAGGATAATATGATGAGGGGGCGCATGGCTTTTCCTAAACTTATACCTGCCGATTTCATGGCTACCAGCTCATAATGCTCACCAAGGTTTCCAAAGGTCATGATAGAAGAAAGCAGAATAGCCAATGGCAGAGCCAGTGGAACAAAGGTTGTCGAAGCATAAACCATTAAATTGGCAATATTGTACCATTCGAGCCCCTTCCCTACCAAATCGTCAACATATTTCCATAAAAACTGCATCAAAAGGACAAAGAGGGCAATGAAAAAAGTCAAAACCAAAGGCCCTAAGTAGGATTTTACGATTAGTAAATGAATCTTTTTCAAGACAATTACATTGATGTGTGCAAAATTAATAAGAAACCAGCCATTGAGCATTTCATTTTTATTTATCTATTGATAAGTCATCAATTGTCAATTAGAATGGACAGATAAGAATTTTTAATATTCAGAAGAGGTTTACGAAGAATTTTTATGCTGTTAAAATTTTTGAATTTTTAACCATATAGGGGAAAAAGGAGCAAAACCACTATTTTTGCTTAAATTAAGTTTTATGGAATTAATTCGAGTTTCGGATAAGCTAACATCACGTATGTTTCTGGATGTAGCTAGAAACATCTATAAAGATGATCCTGTGTGGGTTTGCCCTCTCGATCAAGTTATAGAAGATATTTTTGACCCTCAGAGGAATATTTTTTTTACACATGGAGAAGCCGCTCGGTGGGTGTTAAAAGAAGGAGACGAGTTGATAGGCAGGGTTGCAGCCTTCATCAATTATAAAAAGGCTTATTCTTCGGAGTATCCCGTCGGGGGGATGGGTTTTTTCGAATGCATAGATGAGCAGAAGGCTGCAGATTTATTGTTCGATACTTGCAGGCATTGGCTCGAGGAAAGAGGTATGAAAGCTATGGATGGTCCGATAAATTTCGGTGAAAATGATTCGTTCTGGGGCTTGCTCGTCGAAGGATTCACCCATCCCGGATATGGTATGAATTATAATCCTCCCTATTATCGCCAACTTTTCGAAAATTATGGTTTTAAGCGCTATTATTGCCAGATAACTAAACATCTTCAGATACATGATCCTTTCCCCGAGCGATTTTGGAAAATTGCTGATTGGATCCTTCAAAAACCAGAGTTTACGTTTCGACATCTCGAAACAAAAAAATTAATTGAATATGTTAATGATTTTAAGAAAATTTATGATGAAGCTTGGCAATGGCACGAAAACTTTGCTCCTATTGAAATTGAAACTCTAATTAGAACTTTTGAGGAAAGCCGCGTCATTATTGATGAAGATTTGATATGGTTTGCGTATTATCGAAATGAACCTTGCGGTTTTTTCGTAGTTTTCCCCGATTTGAACCAAATTATAAAACCATTTAATGGTAAACTGCATTTGGTGAATAAATTAAGGTTGGTTTATAGAGTTAAAACCCATAAGATGGATAGAGCTCGAATGCTAATCTTCGGAATCACTCCTAAGGTTCAACGCTATGGTGTAGAAGCTGGATTGATATGGCATTTGAATGAGGCATTCAAGAAGAAACCATGGTATAAAGAATTAGAACTGAGCTGGGTTGGCGATTTTAATCCTAAAATGCAATCTTTACTCAAAGCAGTTGGAGGCATTAAAGCAAAGGAACATTGGACTATGCGCAAACTTTTCGACGAAAATCTTTCTTTCTTACCCTCCAAACTTTCCGATGATATCTAAAAATAAGATTCTATACATTGAATTACAATAAATTTCGATGAATAGCTTCGATTTTCTTTATTTTATTCCTATTAGACCTTGTGTTAATTAATCAGAAAATGTTTTATTTTTGTAGTGTTTTAATTTTAATCAACTTAATTAGCAAAGTTTTATGAGAAAGTTTACATTTATTTTAATCGGAATGCTGGTAGTGAGTGGATTAATGGCTCAGACTACCCGAGTAAAGTTTAACGGCAACAATGTAGCCGTAAAGATGGAGAAAGCCACCACAGAGGGGATAAGCCCTGTGAATGTGGTGAGTCCTTATGTAAATCCAATTACCGATGCGATTGAATCGGATATGGGAACGACCATTTATGATCTTCCTTCTAATTCCAGCACACCTTACGGTAGATTGTATGTTTATCCTGATGGTACTAAGGCTGGAGTATGGACGATAGGGAAGAATCCAACGGCTTATCCTGATCGTGGAACAGGTTACAATTATTACGATGGTAGTGCATGGGGGCCTGATCCCACTTTACGTATTGAAAGTGTAAGGGCTGGATGGCCTTCGTATGCACCTTGTGGTCCAAATGGAGAGATAGTGATTTCTCACCAGAGTGGTACTTTGCCATTAGTAGTTTCGAAGCGTGAAAACAAAGGCACTGGCAGTTGGACACAGACATTTCTCAATGCACCGAGTGGAGCGAGTGGGATGTTGTGGCCAAGGATGATAACCACAGGAGAAGATCACAATACGGTTCATGTAATTGCTCTTACAGCACCCGTTGCCAATGGAGGTACCATTTACGAAAACATGGATGGGGCACTTCTTTACTGCAAATCTGAAGATGGAGGGGTTACCTTTGGGGACTGGCAGCTACTTGATGGACTAACTTCTGAATATTATTTAGGATTTAGTGGCGATACTTATTCTTGGCTCATACCTTATGAAAACGATATTGCTTTTGTAATTTCCGAGAGTAGCGTTGACCTAATCCTCATGCATTCTGCTGACAATGGAGACACATGGGAAAAGATAGTGGTATGGGAACATCCCTATCCTTTCTATTCAACTACCATGGCTACAGAGAAATTTTACTGTCCTGATGGTTCGGCTCATGGGGTGATCGATAAATATGGGAAGATACACTTAGCCTTTGGAGTGAACCGTGCTTATGCTGATGGAGCCAGTTCATATTGGTTTCCATGGGTAGATGGAGTAGCGTATTGGAATTCTGACAAGCCGAGATGGTTAGGAGGAGATACTCTTGCATTGCATCCAGACAGCTTGTATGCTCATGGGGATTTAATAGGATGGATGCAGGATGTAGATGGGAATGGCACATTAGATTTGATATATAACAGCAGTGGGAGTTATGCCTTGTATTATATAGGTCCGACGTCAATGCCCCAGATCATATATGACAATGACAATGACATATTGTATGCTGTATTTGCGAGTGTAACTGAAGGTTATCATACAGATTCACAGGATTACCGTCATTTATGGACGAGGGTTTCGTATGATAGGGGAGCTACGTGGAGTGATTTCACGGATTTGGTAGCGAATATATTTCACATTTTTGATGAGTGTGTTTTCCCAGTAATCAGTCCTACCTTTGATGGAGGATGCCCTGCTTTATTATATCAGAGAGATGATGAGCCAGGATTATCTGTTAGGGGGGATGAAGATTCGCCTACTACGAATTACATTACCTATATGACGATCAATGAGTATGTAGGAATAAAGGAAGGAGTTAGTCAATCCTTCAAGGTAGAGCAGAATTTTCCGAATCCAGCAGAAGGGATGACCAGGGTAATGGTAGAAGTAAGTCAGGCGAACGATTTAAGTTTAAGCCTTAGCAATATAACAGGTCAGAGAGTGATGGAGATAAACAAAGGGAAGGTAAATGCAGGGAAGCATATCATAGAGATCAACACGAGCAATTTACAGTCGGGTATATATTTTTACACTGTACGTTGCGGCAATGCAAGCAAGACCATGAAGATGGTTGTGAAATAAAAACAGTGAAGAATGGATTCAATCATAAAGGCCGTTTCTTTCAGTAACGGCCTTTATAGTTTTAGGCAGTTATTATTTTGATTGATGTGAAAGGAATTTTCCCGACTTTTCTATAATTGGAGCTAATTTATTATTACTGTAAATCAAATAGATGATTATTTTATTTCTACTTTAATGCTCAATTTAATGGATAAAATAGAAAATATTTGCATGGTATTTTATAAAAATGATGTATCTTTACCTCATTAAATTTAATGCTATGAGAAAGTTTTACATCACGCTCGTTATTTTGATTGCAGGCATAGGGTTAAATGCCCAGAGTACTGCTAAATTACGTTCAAACTTACCACAGGCTAAGGCTCCAGAGCAGCCAATGATTGCTATAGAGCCTGTTCAACAAACTCCCGTATCTGCAGCTACAATTCTTCCTGCTGAGTATAAAAAAGGGGAGAAGGGAATTGTATCGGTTATCCCCATTGGCACTTCAGCCAATGCTTTTTCTTATGGGTATGCAGGAGGGCAGAAAACTATGGTTTTTGCCGACGACAATCTGAATGCCGTAATTAATATTCATCGCATGGGTCCTGGAGGGACTCCTCCGGGTCTTTCGGGTTACCTTGCCATGGATAGAGGCATAAATGGAGCTGCCACACCAAGCGATTGGGTGAGTAACATCGAAATTTACAACTCCACTATTTCGGGGGGCACCTATTTTTTGGATGCTGCACGTTATCCACAAGGCGTTATTTATAACCCTGAAGGAAATACTGACCTAAACAATGCTTATACTGTGTTTTTTGCTCCTAATCTTTCAAACACTGTTACCACTTGGGGTGGCATGAGCTATGGAAGATCCAATTTAATGGATAATAGTGATACCACCAAGCATCTTTATGCTTATAATCCTCCTCCTTATACTTATATCCCCGATGGCATGGATATCAGTAAAGATGGAGTTGTTCTGGTTACCGATATGGATCAGGACTGGACTTCAGGAAGTGTGGTTTATCAAGGAAATATCATTGTTTACCGTGGGCTATGGGATGATGTGGCTAAAGATGTTAACTATGAGATTCAAACAGTCGAGTTATACACTGAAAGCAACAACCGGCCAGCTAATGAAAGAGTTGCTTTCAGCCCCGATGGACAAACTGCATGGATTGTTGCTATAGCCAACAATGAAAATTTGACCACGCCAGGAATGCTGAATTATTACCCCATTCTATTTAAATCGACCGATGCTGGTCAAACCTGGGAGGGTCCTATCGAAGTTCAGCTCGATGGTCCTGAAGGCATTAGCGAAATTGTGTATGGTTTATTAAGCGATAGCATGATGGCGGTTTTGTTTGAACCTCCTCTGCCTTCGAGGGAAGAAATTGGCTATACAACTGCATTTGACTGCGATATTGTGGTCGATAAATTTGGTAACCCTCATATCGGAGTAATTGTTGGTGTGACTGGTAATACTGATTATACTATAGTTGTAGAAGAAGGTTCTTTTGCCGCTTTCGACATTTATTCTGTGGATGGAGGTGAAAGATGGTATGCTCAAAAAATGGGTTATCCACAACAATTCCGCGGTAATTGGGGCGATAACTCCGAAGATAATCGTATCCAGATAGCCAGCACTATGGATGGAACCAAGGTTTTTGTTACATGGCTCGATACAGACCCCACTTTTTCTGACAATAATAACCTTCCTAATGTTTTTTGCCGTGGATTTGACTTAATAAATAACAAAATCACAGGAACTCTTAGCGGGAGTACTTATCTCGATAAACCCAACAATGTTACCTATTTCTCCGACGTTTATAATGCAGCCTTCTTTGCATGCCTTTCGCGTTATGTGTTTACAGATGATGGTAAATATACTATCCCCATCGTAATTGAAGGTTTAAGCGACCCAACTTCTATGGATTTCCAGGTTCAGTTTAAATATATACCCGATTTCTTTTACACTGATGCCGATTTTGTCTTCTCCAGCAATAATCCTGGTGTGGGTATTCCTCAACTAAACATGTTAAATGTTTCAATGTCAGAGGCTTATCCTACTCCTGCCGAAAATCAGGTTTATTTCTCTTTAACCCTCGATAAATCTGCAAGAGTAAGCTACGACATCTTTACACTTTCAGGACAAAAACTTACAAGCCAGGTTTATGGAAATGTTGCTCAGGGAATTCAGACCCTTCAGCTTAATATTTCATCACTTAAGACGGGCATTTATTTCATTCGCTTCAACGTGAATGGGAATTCCTTTACAAGGAAATTGGTCGTTAGATAAAACTTAACTTCATTCATTCATAAGCCGTTAACTATATAGTTAGCGGCTTTTTCTGTATGTCGGGCATACAGTACTACTTACAGTAAATCAGACACTCCCCAAGCCCATGAAGCCATGAGATCAGCCTGGTTCAATGAACTTGGTTGATACAGTTTATCATTAAACTACGAAGCATTAAACGATTAGGAGAAACCGCCCGATGCGAGAGCATGCTGGGTGGTGTGAGAGGGTGGGGGAGCAATCCCCTACTTTTTCGATTTTAAGCATAAAATTCAATGATATTTGCGATTGGTATTTAAGGTTTAGGTGTGAATTGGGACAAATCATAGATTCCCAGTTGTTTTTCAATAGCAGCTACTCTTTCTACCATTGTATCGAAACCGTCTTGGCCAAAAAGCTTATGTTCTTTATGTTCAAAGTCTTCACCCAGGGCAAAATATTCGTTCTTTGAAACGATTTTTCGAATGGCAGGGAACAATACCGTATCTTCACGTGATTCATGCGGGCGGCACATTCCGTTAAAATCTCCAAGCAGTTTTATCAACTTCTGACCTTCGTTTGCATCAGCGAGAGAATTCATTTTTTCCCAAACTGTATAATCTGGTCGGTTAAGATACGTCCGGCATTGTGTTGTGAGTGTAATACCTGTACCAGTTCCGTTAACAGGTTAACCTTTTCAAACCGGGGAAACAAATAATCTTCTTTCAGTTTTTGGTGGTAGTCTTCAATAAAAGTCCTGATAATTTATGCTGAATTATTCAGGAAAGCTAAATCGAAAGGTTCATTAGTTAACAGGTGTAGTTTACATGCATTGTTTATCAGTAAAATACGTTTCAGTACGCCATGTTCACGCATAAGGTATTCTAATGGGGTTATTTCTTCTTCGCTTTCTTCATTGCAGGAAGAAATTAAACCCGTGTGCCTGCGTTAACAGCTATAGTACCCAGAGCTTTTCCTTTTTTAGAATTGCTCTTCGATTGTTATCAGAACTTTTTGAAGAAAACGGATTGTTTTTATCAAAAACTTTCATAATTCATTTTTTAAAAGATTTATTAATTTTCATATCAATTGACCATTTCCCTGACCCATAAATAAAAAGATAAATAAGTAATAGTGTCATAGCAAAGTCTGTACGGTATTCGTGTGCCAGAACCCAAAAACCTTTATCCATTAATAAAGGCCATTTGGTGGTGATAAAGGCAGTCATCATGATAATAAACAAAGGAATTGCTGCAATTCTGGTAAGTAAACCAAGCAAAATTAATGAGCCGCAAATGATTTCGAAAGTACCGGCAAAATAAGCCCAGAATGCAGGGTCGGAAAAGCCAATTTTTTCAAACCTTCCTGTCCCAACCAATTCAGGAAACAAAAATTTCTGGATACCTTCGGAAAGGAAAATTAATCCGACAATAAGTCTGGGCAAAAGTGTTCTGCGGTCAGAGACCGTGGCAAGGACAAATGTTTTAATGTTTTTTTTATTTTCCATAGTTTCATTATTTAATTGAATTCAAGTTAAAAATGCAACTTTTTATATCTTTTCTTTTCCGTTTGGCATAACCCCCGGCAAAAGAGCCGTCTCTTCGCCTTCATTATACTTCTCTTTCCATTTGTAATAGGTTGTTGCATATATACTGCGTCTACGACAGGTTTCCACAACAACGTTCATTTTCGCTTCTTTAAGAATCGAAATTTTCTTCTAAATTCCTTGTTCTTTTATCTTGTAAAATTAGTGTTTTTTATCACTAATCCAGTCCAGAGATTTAGAGGCATAGAACAGTAAATCAGTCACTCTTCAAGCCCATGAAGCCATGAGATCAGCCTGGTTCAATGAACTTGGTTGATACAGTTTATCATTAAACTACGAAGCATTAAACGATTAGGAGAAACCGTCTGGTGCGAGAGCATGCTGGGTGGTGTGAGAGGGTGGGGGAGCAATCCCCTACCCTCTCGATTAAAACGTTCTATAGCTGCTCGACATCTAACGCATGCAAGGGCACCACTTCTATGGTTTTATCCCCTGTCGCTATTTTGTCCGTTTGGTCCAGCGTAATGATCCACCCTTTTTTTATCCCGAAAAAATTCACGGCATCGAGCAACCCCTTTTGTTCCCGCTCTCTGTTCTCGTGGTGCAGCTCCCTGCATGCCTGGATAAGCAGGCGGGGCTGATTTTTGCTGTACACCACGAAATCGCATTCCGCACCGTTTTCGTTGTAATAATAAAGCTCGTCGGTAAGGCGCCGCAACTCCCAACATACCAGATTTTCGAACTTTTGCCCCAAATTTTTTGTAAACGACGGATCGATGGCCGCATGCAAACCATTGTCGATGAAATACACCTTGCGGGGATTCACCATCTGTGCCTTATAAGAATAGGTGAATTTCGGGAGCAGATAAATCAGATAAGCCAGTTCAAGAAAAGACAAATATTCCAACACCGTCGTAGAGCTTTTAATCCCTGCCGCCTGCTTCAGCTTGTTGGCCGATATCAGATTTCCCATATTGGACACCATCAGCATAAGAAGACGTTTCAGCGCTTCGTTGTCACGGATGTTGTACCTTACAACAATGTCCCGATAGAGAATATCGTTTATCAGTTCCTGCAGAATCTCCTGGTTACCGGTAGCCATAAATTGTGGGAATCCTCCCGTTTTCTCATATTCCAATAACGACTCCTTGCCAGCCGGCAACGACTTATATCCGCAAAATTTTTTGTAGGAAAATGGGAAAAGTTCCCAGAAGGGTACTTTTTCCACATCGGCGAATCCCCATGATGATCAATGCAAAATCCTTCGAAAGGGTCAACTTCTGCAACAGCGTTCTCAGATAACTTTGGTCCTGCACTACTCTCTCCCGTTGAAGGGACAGCACTTATTCCAAATCGGATTTTTTTATCATAGAGGGTGATATTTGTTTATGGAAAAATAATCTTTTCATCATTAATGAACAAATCTTTTCATTGCTAATGGATAAAGTTGGCGGTTGGTGTCATGTGCCATGTCCTGAAATAGATTGAATGTTCCGTTTGGTTAACATGCTATTTCTGCGTGAAATATTTTTTCGTGCAGATTACGGGAATATTTTCTCATGCTGATTAACGCTGATTTTTTTCTGCGAATATCTGCGTCGAAATCTGCGTACATCTGCGAGAACTATTTAATCTTTTCTCGCTGATTTCCGCAGATTTAAAAACGCAGATTTACACAGATTATCAACCGACAACATACAGTGACGACAGACAATAAACAACATTGAAAATCACCATTCTCCAAGCACCAACCATGAACCTTCAGGGTGCCGCTTAAGCATCTTTTATCGTTTAATAATTGGTATCGTTAAGGCTTGTTGTAGGGTTTCAATTCTTAAAAAATAAATTCCTGCAGTAAGGGTTTCAATAGAAATATAAAATAAACTGTCACTCTGAAGGGTATTGACAGATAATTCCCATTTCTCTCCTTTAGAATTTATCAAAAATATATCCGATATATTAATTTCTTCGTTCAATTCTAACCAAAAACCCTGAGTTGTTGGATTGGGATATACTTTAATTGAAGAAATTGATAAATGAGGCACATTTAAATCGATACTAAAGTTGATAAGAATAGTATCGGAGCTCGAGCAAAGATTTGGTGAAGTTACCCTAACCCAATATTCATGAATTCCAGCTCCAATGCCGTTTGTATCAGCAATAATGGTTTGGGTGGTTTCGTTTGTGCTCCATAAATAGGAGCATCCTGGATTGCCTGCATCAAGCACGAGAGAAGTTGAAGCTGCTACAATGGTATCGTTTCCGAGATCGACTTTGGGGCTTTCCATCACAACTACTACTCTAGGCAGCGACCATTGACCAGTATCGCAAGGGCTTATTTCCCTTGCTTTTATCAGTGCTTGGCCATTGAAACTGGGGTTCCAGTTTACGGTAGCTGTAGTCCAATTACCAGTGATAATGCCTGCTTCTGTTGGAGTTAACTCCCATTCATAAGAGATGGCATTAGGTGCTCCAGCAGTGATGTAATCACTTTGTAAGAGACCCTGGCAAAATAAACTATCTCCCAAAGGAGTCATTGGAGATGATGGGATGCCAAAAACATGGATATAGGCTGTTTTTGTGAGAGTAGAAGAAGTAATGCCATCACTTACAGTGAGGGTTACGTCATAAGTTCCTGGATTTGAATAAACGATTCCTGTTGGGTTTTGTAAGTTGGAGGAAGAAGGATTTCCACCTTGGAAGGACCACTGCCAGATGGTTGGATTGCCCGTTGAATTATCTATGAAATCGATGCCATTGTTAGTGCATGGCATGGTGTTGGATACTGTAAAATCGGCAGTAACTGGGAAGTAAAGTACTTTTATTCCATCGAGGTCGAAACCAGCATCTTCGCCAAAATAAGAACCACTGCCACCATCGATAATTTTTAAATATCTTGCTTTGTTCAGATTGGCGTTGCCCAGATTAAATTCGTGTGTTCCATTAGCACTGCCCATCAATTTCCATGGTCCATCTTGAGTTGTTGCAGCATAAACACTATAAGATTCAGGGCTTGAGTCCCCTTCTATCACTAATAGATCATTTCCATTACCGTTATAAATCGTATCGTACATATCCAAGATTATCCAGCCGTTCTTTCCAAGGGAATAGTTTATTCCATCCGGTTCTCCGAGTGCTGCCCAGGTATGTCCTTCATCATAGAAATTATTCCCGGGAATACGGCAAGCCTTGACCTGATATGCATAATGGCCTTGTTGTAGACTTAGTGCGATATCAACCCGCACTGAACTATCGGGCAATACTTGAATGCCTGACATAGTTTTTGTCTTATATCCATTAGCCGAAACTTCAATATTATAAATTCCAGGTACAACATATTTATGATAGTCTCCAACAAGAGGGTCGTTATAAAGAGGAACACTTCCACCGATTCGAATTATTGCCGCCACAGGGTTTCCCGTAATGGAGTCGGTAACCAAACCATATATACCTTTGCTACATTGTTCTGAAATAGCAAGCATAGCACCCTTATTTTTTAGGTAATATGAATAAATTTGAGAAGCAGGCGGCTGCTTATTGTTTGAAATTTCTATCGACCAAGCAATGCTTCCCCACATACCATAGTTGAAGTCTTTTGTACTTCCGTTGATAGGATACATTCCATTGTAACCTGAAGCGTAAGGAATATTTGTATATCCGGAATTAGTGGCGTAAACTTGAGCAAGTTGATGGAGGTGGGGTTGATCGGGAGCCTCTTGAGGCCTGTAGCTCCATGGATAACTAATAAACTCAGTTCCACTATGGTAATCTGTAAAAACAACGAAATGATTTTCTGAGGCAAAATTTCTGATAGCTTTTGTTTCTACTTGAGAAAAAGCAGCAGGGCTATTGCCCTTACTGTCCCACATGTATCCTCCATCTCGGTTAATATCAACCAGATTGGCATTGTAACGGCTCATCTGAACGCGTCCGTCGGGATTGGTCATCACCAAAATGAAAAATTCACGAGTATCTACCAGATTAGTAATTTGTATATTCGAACCATAGCCTTTACATAAGTCTCGGGCAAACCTGATAAGGTTTTCGGGGCCTCCCACTTCATCTCCATGTATGCCTGCTTCGAAAAATAATTCAGGCTCGTCCTCGTCCTCTTCCACATTATCACTGATTTTTAAGACTGCCAGTTGACGATTTTGTACACTCGTGCCAATAACGATTTTTTTGCAAATAGCTGGGAATACTGTGGCAAGGCTATCTTCAATGGCAATCAACTGTTCATAAGTGTAATATCCGGGAGGCACTGCTCCTTTGTAAAGGTCTTGATAATATTTTTCCATATCAGGAATGCTTATGGAATACTCCAACCCTGTTTGCTTTAGTCTCTCAAGTTCGTCTGGAATAAGATAAAGTCTTGCTATGCCCGGAAGGGATGAAGGTTGATCATAACTCCATCCTGAACGATGAATGAGTTCCAAATCTTCTAAGGTTTTTACTAAAACTTTTATTTCCATTTCATCTTTTCGCCAACCTTGTGCTAAACCTCGAGACGGAATGAGCGCAATCAATAAATATATTATCAAAATAAGAAAACCTAATTTTTTCATATTCATTTAGTTTTGCCTATTCTGATATTTGGCGTCTTGTTTTGAAAAATTAAACAAGATAGAAATCATAATAAAAAGGAATTTTAAGACAATAAATTTCACTTCTTTGATTTGATTAGAAGTATGAAAAACCGAAAAAAGATGGCTTGCACTGAAAAAGTATGGAACGCCTTTAAAATTTATTTCTTGATTAATTTGATCTGATAGTTTTGTTGATTGGCTGTAATTTTTAAAGTATAAATGCCTGCTGGATATGAAGAAAGGTTAATTATCAGATTGTTGCTGTTAAAGTCCTTGGAAAACAGCAATCGTCCATCTATTGAATAGACTTCAGCTTTTTGTTGATTAAGATAGGGGGTAGTAATGTAGAAGATTCCATCCGAAGGGTTGGGACTAACGGTAACAGTTTTGTTATGGAGTTGAGTTATTCCCACGCCTGAGCGGCTTACAACCACATTATCGATGTAGAGGTTATTTCCCAATTTGTTGAAGGCTTCGAAGGCGATACGGCAATTGGCTTTTCCAGCCCAAGCGCTGAGGTCGAGTTGGATGCAATCAGCTCCCCAGCCCACTCCACACCAGTCGTCGGCCGAAGTAGGAATGAATTCTAAATCAGTTTTAGGGGCAGTTTCGAAAATGCCATTGCCGTCAGGACCCATAGCGAAAACTCTGCTCCAACTGGTTCCGCAATCGTCGCTTACTAAAATAATTAAGGAATCAATTTGGTTAAATCTTTGGGCATAAGCATGTTCGAATGAAAGAATTACTTTGTTTTCGTTCGAGAAATTTAAAGGAGGACTAATCAGGCGATCGCGCTGATTCATCAGATAGTAATAGAAAAACTGCATTCGGGCAGCAGAAGATAAGCCGTTGAGGCCTTCAACCTGAGCTGTATCCCATGTAATGCCCATATCGGGGTTTTCTATTGTCCATAATCGATCAGCATAACCCGAAGTTTCGAAATCATCATAAAAAGGTATAGGATAACCTCCTGAATGAATGTAGTTTTGCTTTGTAACGGAAGAAGTACCATTGGGGTTAGTAGCAGTAAGGGTTATGGTGTAATCGGTATTATCATTAAACTGAACGACGGGATTTTGAGAGTTGTAGAAGGTTCCATCATGGAAGGCTATAGTATTGGGTTCGAATTGCCAATTCCAAGCAATGGGTCCGTACAAGGTAGTATCATATAGGTGAACTATTTGCCCTGAACATGGAATAGGATTATCGGCATAAAATCCTGGTTGGGGTAATATGGTGTAACTAACGGTAATATAATGTTGAATTTCTATAGAATCTGTGCCAAGTGAATTACTGATAATGAGTTTTACGCTGAAAGAACCTGGATTATTATAAGTAATGGTTGGATTTTGTAAGTTGGAAGTCGAAGGTTGGCCTCCCTCGAAAATCCATTGCCATGAACTTGGGATACCACTCGAAAGATCTTTGAAGTGTACTTGACCTGTAACGGGTACTATGGTAACATCTGATGAGAAAGAAGCCGAAGGTGAAGTACGATAAACACTCGATGACCATGCACCTCGACCGTAAGTCCCTGCTCTAATGCGATCATATTCGTTATTTTGATTATTATAGGCTATTTCAATTTCTCGTATGGAAGCATCCACTGGCAAGCCACGGCTAAATTGTATCCAGTCATTCAGGGTTGAATCCTTGTAAAATACCCCTATATCTGAAGCAACATAAAGTCCTTGATGAGCTCTTTTATAGAAGGCAATGGAAGAATATTCCACATTGGGCAAGCTTCCACTAATGTCGGTCCAGTTTTGTCCACGATTCTCCGATTTATAGATATTTCCACCTAAGGCCATATAAACAATATTGGGATTTGTAGGATGAGGCCTCAAAGCAGAGGGAGTTTGTCCTGAAACGGGTAACAAAGGTGTAAGATTTATCCATGAAGGTTGTCCTACATTTGCATTGTCGGTACGGAAGAGTTTATTGTCCCAACGGGCAAAATATAAAATATCAGGATTTGCTGGTGATTGCTCAACTACACGAATATTATTATTGTTGTTACCGCCGAGATTATCGGATATTTTAGTCCATTGTGGAGTAGTACGAATAGATTGACCACGCCAGATGTTCTTGTAACCGATGAACATTCTATCAGGATCGGCAACATGCAAGGTATAAGGAGTAACCCAATCGCCATCTTCGGTAATTCCAAACTTTCCTTTAGCCGCAATGGTGTAACCTCCGCTGTTATTGTAAAAACGAGCAATGTCGCCATAGTATAAGGAAGCATACGAATAAGCAGACTCCTGATAATCTATAATGCATTCCATACCATCGCCTCCTCTTGTATCGGCCCATATATTATTAATTAAAGTAGAAGTACCATTGTCTTGCATTCCTATGATTAAATGCGAAGTATCGCTCACGTCTTGACCGATTTTATAAATTTGGCTAATTACCAAGCCACTTGTATAATCTGTCCAAGTTTGTCCTTGATTGGCCGTAGAATAAATTCCACCGTCATTACCCACATACAGATGATGATTAATAGGAGAGAATTCAAACACATGTTGGTCGGCGTGAACTGCTTGAACATTGCATCCACCATACCAATGGGCCGTGATTTGCCATTCTGCTCCACCATTATATGATTTCCAGATATTTATACCTCCTGCATAGATTAAATTGGGGTTCACAGGGTCGGCGGCAATTTCCAAATCGTACCAAGCTTGACCTCCAGAACCGCTTCCATCACAACTCCAATCTAATATATTGGGGCTGCTGCTCATGGTTATGAATGAACTTCCACCATCCATTGAACGATACAAACCTTTGAACCCACTGCTATTATCCGAAACCAACAAATAAACATATTCGGGGTTGGCAGGTGTAACCGCAACTACGGCGCGTTGTCCTCCACTCAATCCATTGGTGATTTGTGTAAAATTTTCGCCTCCATCGGTCGATCGAAAAAAATTGGCCCCTGAACAAGCATATATAATATCAGGATTGTTGGGTTTGAAGACTATGTCTTTGAAATTTCCTGTTTTTTTGATAGCCCAATTGGCTCCTCCATCCGTTGTTTTGAAAATTCCACCTGAAGTTGCTGCCAATAATGTTGATGGATTTGTGGGATGCTGAATCAAGCGCCCAACGGTTTTTTCGCCCATTCCATTATTCCATAATTGCCAAGTCGATCCTCCGTTGGTACTGCGCAAAACGCCTAATCCGACTGCATCACTGGCATCTCTATCACCCGAACCAATATAAATTGTATTAGGATTGGAGTAGTCCACTATAATGGCTGAAACTCCGAGTGTGGGAAGACTGTCGGTATTCGAACCCCATGTGTTACCTCCGTCGTAAGTATGCCATAATCCTCCCGAAGGAGCACCAATGTAAAAAATATTTGGATTGTTAGGATGAAAAGCTACAGCATTAATTCTGCCTAAACCTTTATACCCTAAAGATGGATAAGTCTCAGGTCCAATAGATTCCCAATGACCATAAACCGAATCTCTGTATGATTTGATATAATCGAAATAAGCATTCCAGTTGTATGAGGCAGGTTTACGTGTACCATCCGGATAAATCCTTCCGTTACGCATGGAATATTCCCACCGTTTAAATGGTTTATATCCCGAACCCTTTGTAATAGGTCTGTCTTTCCAATAGGTATCAAAGGCTTTTACAACTTGATAGAAATTTATACTCTCGTCCTGCATCATTTCTATCCAATAGGGAAATGAAGCTGTATCCGAATTTTCTGATTGTGCCATCATGTTCCATGGCATAAAGAAAATTATCAGTGAGGTAATGAAGATTCTTGAAATTTTCATGATTCGAATAAATATAAAGTTTGGAGATGTCAAAGTTACATAAGAAAATGAAAACACACTCTCACAAACAAAAAAACACCGGGATCGATACCGGTGTTTCCTTAAAGAGCTGAAATAGTATTACTTCTGTTGGCTTGATTTATTCTGATAGAGTCCCGACTTACGGAGAGCCCATTTTGTGATATAATAAACAAGCACCACAGATACCGGCCAAGTAATAAACCAAATTATTTGTGTAATCATAACTTTTCCGATTTTACATTAATAAGAATGTGTATTTTCTTCGACTTCTTTTTCACTAACCTTGACTTTATTGATAGATCTCCATGCCCATACGATATAGGCGAGCACGAAGGGTACCAATAAAGATACGTAACTCATGACAGTCAGGGTATAATGGCTACTTGAGCTGTTTTGAATAGTGAGGGAGCTTTGCATAAATGTGTTGAAAGTATCTGTTCCTTCGCCTAATGACCAATTAACAGCAGGGTAAAATGCAGTGTTGTTATAACCTGCTACGAGCAAAATTCCAAGGACAGCGAAGATAGCTCCAGGACCTGTAAACCAGAATCCGCGGGATGATTTTTTGAACAGCGTGAGTCCAATTCCCCATAGAACAAGGATAACACCGAGCAAGAAAAGAATTAATACAATCGGCATTTGCAGGAAATTATGCAAATATTTGTAAGGTTCAAGATAAACCATTTGAGTGGCAGGGTCAACCGCAAAACCTTTTTTTGTTAGAATACTTATTAAAAACCATAAAAAGAATACCAGAAAGAGGGGAGAGGAGATCATGAGATCTTTTCGGGCTCTTTGGTTAATTTTATCGTGTTCAACGGTGTTGATGATGTAAAGAGTGCCTAGGATACGGGCAAGCAAGAAGAGGGACAGGCCTAAGGCTACATTGGTAAGATTAAGAACAGCCTCGAGTCCATGTGCAGGGCCAGTCCATTGTGAAATAATAGGAGAACCCGATTGAGGAAGTTGAGTTAGGTTGAGTTTATTGATTTGAAACTGGCTACCCGTGAAGAAAGTTCCGATAGCTGCACCTAAGAGAATGGTGCCAAGAAAACCGTTTAAAAACAAAAATACGTCGAAAGTGCGTTGTCCGAGCAGATTTTTAGGTTTGCTACGGAATTCGTACGATACTGCCTGAATAACAAACACAAAAAGGATAAGCATCCATACCCAGTAGGCTCCTCCAAAACTCGTACTATAAAATAAGGGAAATGAGGCGAAGAATGCGCCTCCAAATGTAACTAGGGTAGTAAAAGTCAATTCCCATTTTCGGCCAATAGAGTTAACAATTAACGTGCGTTCTAATTCAGTTTTCCCGAGACGATAAATAAGGGTTTGGCCTCCTTGCACAAAAGTAAGGAAGATGAGCAGAGCGCCAAGCAATGATACAATAAAATACCAGTATTGTTGTAATGTTAAGAGTGATAAATTTTCAAACATGGTTATTTCCCT
This sequence comes from Bacteroidales bacterium UBA5762, assembly GCA_002418865.1. GTDB lineage: Bacteria > Bacteroidota > Bacteroidia > Bacteroidales > TTA-H9 > TTA-H9. The sequence goes on from DIEY01000102.1 coordinate 67,403, forward strand.
CCATGGTTAGGTCCTTTTTTAATCTGAGCAAGCATAATACGTACTTCTGCTATGAGAAGTGTAGTGAATGTAATGGCAAACAGCCAAAAGGTGAGTTTTACACTTGAAACTTCGAGATGTGAAACTGCTGCGAAAGTTGGCATTAAATCTTGAATTACCCATGGTTGGCGGCCTACTTCAGCTACTACCCATCCGGCTTGAGAGGCAAGATAAGCCAATGGAATGGCAATAATGGCAATAACCAGCATCCAGCGATGTTTTCCTAATGTGTCTCGAATTCCATGATATAAAAAGTAAATCATGAGAATAATAAATAAAAACCCAAGATAAACCATCCATCTGAAGGAATAAAAGGTAAGCTTGACAGGAGGAATGGCTTGGGCAGCTTCGGTAAAGTAACCATAACCAAAATAGCTATAATTTTGATTCAAAACATTCATAGCTAAATCGGCCTTTGTTACATCACCTTCGTTTTTGGCTTCTTTGTATACCCTAAAAGCTTCTATGGCTAATCTTCCTTTTTCAATCTTTTCGTTTACTCCCATGATATCTTTTTCTTTATTTCCATACACTAAATCCACTATTCCAGGAACAAAAGCGTGAGGATTCAAATAAGCCATAAACGACAGCATGTTTGGGATTTCAATTTTAAGCTTAGTGTCTTTCAAAATTTCTTCGTCAGCATTATTCTTTAGAAAACCAAAAGCTGTGTATGGGGCATTTTCTCTACCGTAGTTAAGATTTTCCATGGCTGCAAATTTGATGGGTTGAACTTGAGCCATGTGGCGGGCAGATGCATCACCAGTAATGACGGTATATAAACCAAAGAATAATCCAAAGATAGAAGCAATAACAATGCTTCGGCGGGCGAATAATTTTTCACGGTTTTTCAAAAGGAACCAAGCGCTTACACCAATTACGAATATTGCCGAAAGGAGGTAAGCCGAAGCAGTAGTGTGTAGAAATTTGTTGATTGCCGTGGGTGAAAACAAAACTTCCCAAAAATTCGACATCTCATTACGAGCTGTGTCGGGATTAAAGGTGGTTCCAGTGGGATTTTGCATCCATGCATTGGCTACCAATATCCACAAAGATGATAGGTTAGAACCTAAAGCTACCAACCATGTTGAAGTTAGGTGAGCTCCTTTGCTTACTTTATTCCAACCAAAGAACATGACAGCCAGAAATGTGGCTTCCATAAAAAAGGCCATAATGCCTTCTATAGCTAAGGGCGCACCAAATATATCGCCTACAAACCAGGAGTAGTTCGACCAGTTGGTTCCAAACTCGAACTCCAGAATTATCCCTGTAGCTACGCCTATGGCAAAATTTATCCCGAACAGAGTCATCCAAAACTTGGTAATCTTTTTCCAGTGTTCATCGCCAGTTCGGGTGTACATAGTCTCCATCATGGCCATCATAATTGATAGACCTAAGGTGAGAGGAACAAAAACCCAGTGAAACATAGCCGTGAGGGCAAATTGCCATCGCGACCAATCTACTAATGAGGGATCAATTTGCATCATATACTTAGGATTTTGGTTATAAAGGTTTACGAGTTAGTTGTTCTGTAACATAGTTGATGCGACTCTTTTCATCGGGATACCTTTCCTTTAAAAAAGGCTTGAAAAAGAATATCCTGAATATCACAAACATGATAAATAACTTAATAAAAATTATAGTCCATAATTTTTTCCCTACCGTCATACTCTTGAAGCCATCAATATAAAAGTAAATGATTCTGCGAAACATAGGTTAGTAGAATTTATTTTGATAATTAAATTATTCTCATGTATTTCGATTTTGGTTTTCGCCAGCTAAAATAAGTCTGTTTCAATTAACATGCAACTATCTTGATGTTTTCTTTTGAATTTTTTATAAAATGT
>DIEY01000092.1 GCA_002418865.1 Bacteroidales bacterium UBA5762
AGTCAGGAGACTTCGCCGAGCGGGGGGTAAAACAAAAGCACTACCAGGTCAAATCTAAAAATGGTAGAACTTTGGTGTTTGCGTCTAATTTAATTACTGTATTGTCCGACAATCTTGTGCAGTTAATAAGACCTTGATGCCCCTTGCCCCTAATGATGATTTCGTCACCATATTTAACTTGACAACCTATTCTGAAGGTTTTAAGTATAAATGTAAAGCCAATGTGTTTTTTATAAAATTCATAATCGCCTGTATGATCAACAATAGGAATAAGCATGTCTTTAGGTATTATATTTTTTTCGATAAACTTTAAAACTAACTCCTGAAAACAGTAATAGAATTCCTTGCCATGAACCGCAAAATAAAGGAAATAAAAATATGTTAGCATATGAGCGAATTCATGCAAGAACACACTCAGAAACCTATCCTTATCTAAATTGTTATTTATGCAAATTACATGTGACCAAAAGCAAACACCTAACGATTCCTTGCGAGGAGTTTCAATGCGTAATACTATGTTATGCTTTTGAATAATTGCAACCACATCATCAATAGCATTTGCAGGGATAAATGGGGTTAAGGCTTCCCTTAAATCGTAACGGGTTTCTTTTATTTCCGTATCATACCGTACAAATTTTTTACCCAGCTGTACGCGGTTTGATAATTCTACAAATTCTACATGGCCTGTACTATTTTGCATAAAACTATCTTAAAATTTTCTGCTTTATTTTCTTCTGATAAAAGTACCCAGTAAATCAGACAAACCATGTCGTATTACAATTTTTCTTTGGGGTTTAGGTAAAAACAACTCTTTTGCAAGCCGATGCATCTGTTTGTGTGCCTGGGTTTGCAAATGTGCCATTTTATGTCCGTAATGCTTCAGGTTCTTGGTGGCCTATTGCCCTAATGCTTTTTTCGCCAAATTAATTCGATATAATTTTTGAAGATCTAAGGTACTAATGAATTGGCAGTTTTGGTTTTGTGCAATCGGGAGATTGCAGTAAAAACTCGGCGAAGTTGCCAACTTCGCCGAGCGGGGGGCTTTAGATAATTAGAAATGAAATTAAGTTGTTTTATTCACTCCTTTTACATACTCACTATAAGCCTGCATCATACCATTGTATATTGATTCGTAGGAAGTAGTGAAAATAGAAGGATGATAGCTATCTATCAACACGATGCTATTAGAATCATTTGTATAAATCCAACTGTTAACTTTTTTGAATTAGTGTGGATATATAAATTCTTGAACAATTTTTCTAACAATGCCACTACCTCCACCGCAAACAATTATGTTTGGTTCTAATGCTTCTACTTGGCGTTTTAGAAAATGTCCATACTGTTTACAATATTCCCATAAAGCTTGGTTGGATATTTTTCCTTCACCTGACTCCTTTTTACAGTTTATTATTGCAAAAGGAAAGTCATCAAATGCTTTAGAGTATATAGTTGGCATGATAGCTTCTTCAAATGGTTTATATACACCATTCTCATCGGTTGTATAAAGACCATAAAGCCATAAGGCAATATTTTTAAAAAAACGATGTGTGATAATTGATCCATCCTGTCTCCCCACCCATTCTCTATAATCCTGATTATCATTATCATTTGTATCCTTCATCAGAAAAAGTATCCTTTTTTTGGATTTGTGCCATAAATCATTCTCTGACCCTTTCTTTCGACACAAATACTTTTTGCCGTCTTTGTCAGATATAAGGCTAAATATTTCACCCTTATACATAAGTCCATCTCGACAGAATTTTTTAAGGCCTGCTTCTTGAGAAGCCTTTTCCCATTCATTCTGAATAATGTCTAACTTTTCATTATAGTCCATAACCAGTTGTGTTTTAGAATAGTTTAATGTATTTGACTTTATAAGTGTAAACTAATAATTATAAAAAGGAGAAGCCTTAAATTTACTAGAGTTGGCACAAAAATTTTCTTTTATTGGTACCAACTCTTTTATACACCATACTCTATCTCGCTCTTCATTCCTTTCTGGTTGTATTGACGCTATAACACCACATTTAATTCCTATAAACAAATGTAAGAAAAATTCATAAATCATCAAAGCGGTAATTAAAATTTTTTTTAGGTCAACCGAAAGCTCTGCTATATCAGTTAAAACTGACAAGTTGAGAAAAGGTATGCATTCATGTAATTTACTGAAGTTCACTTAGTAACTTTTTAAAAGTTTATTTGAATGATTTTACCTTAATAATTGTTCAGGCTATTCCTGTAAATACCAGCTATCTCATCAACCAGGCTTTGGGGTTCGATTACTTTTACCTTATCGCCGTGCGAGAGGATTTCCATTACAAAGTCTTCGGTTACATACACTGTTAGCTTAACCACCAGCCTATCCCCATCTTCCAGTATGTTTTGCGACTCATGCAGTGGCAGTGTTTTTATGTATTTACCCTGCGTGGAATCAAATGATAGTATAACCTCCAGCGGTTCCTCGTTTTCGGGTCGAATGATGCCAAAGCAGTGCTTAAAATACTGCCTAACATCAAAGTCTGAGGGTTGGGTGTACTTCGTCTTTTCAATTGTTAGCTCTGCTAAGCGGTCTAATCCAAAAACCTTTATATTTTCGTCGGTTTTGTCCTCTGCAACAAGATACCATCGATTTTTAAATTCCTTTAGCGCCAGAGGTTTCACCTTGCGGTTGGTAGCTGTTTCGCTCTGAAATTTATGGTATGTGAAAGAAACCTCATACTTGTTTTTAATGGCATTCAAAAGGCCATACAGGTTCTCGGTACCCTTTCCTAAACGGTTTTCGAAATGAATATACTCCGAGAGCCTTTGGGACAGATTTAATGCGTTAAAGGTATCGAAAGCCTCAAGCATTCGCTCATTCAGCTCTGGTTGCTCGTAGCTGTCTATGCAATAGGCCTTTCTTGACCAATCGTAAACAATATCGATGTTGAAGAGCGAGCGGATATCGTTAATATCGCGCTGAAAGGTCCTCTGCGTGATGCAGTAGTCGTAGCCCTGTAGCTCCGACTCATATGCAAGATAATCGTAAATTTCTTTAAAACTGGACGGATGCCTTCTAAGCCTCTTAATTATAAGATTATAACGTTCAATAGATTCGCGTTTCGACATAGCTTAAGATTTTAGGAAACCAACTGGAGCAAAGCTCCTTTTTCTAATCTGTTCTGTATTACAAAATTCAATAATATCTGAAAAGATGCACTGCTCTCCGTTAATAATTTCATTAACATTGGCCTTTCGAACCACATTATCAATTTCCCCGCCGGTAAAATCAAATCGCTCAGATAGTATTTCACATTCCCTATCGGTCAATTCGGGCAGCTTTAACTTCCAAATTTTGGCCTGTGCAAGCCTATCGGGCTTGCTTAGCTCCAGCTTAAACAGGAAACGGCGGTCGAATGCGCTATCGATATTTACAATTAGATTAGTTGTTGCAAACAGGATGCCCTCAAAGTTCTCCAGTTCCTCCAGCAGCAAGTTCTGTATGGCATTTTCGGTTTGAATAACATTAGAATCCGAAATATCCCTTCGTTTCGATATTAGCGCGTCGGCCTCGTTAAACAACAGGATGGGCATAAGCCGAGCCTTACTGACAAGCAACTTGTATTCGGTAAAAATATCCTTGACATTTTTTTCGCTCTCCCCAAACCACATCGATTTAATTTTACTGAAATCAACTTTTATCACATCTCTGTTTGTAGCCCTTGCCAGCTGAAGCACCGCTTCGGTTTTACCTGTTCCGGGCAAACCATAAAGCAGTACTGTAATTCCTTTTGGGTAGCCCTTTTCCTGAAGTCGCATTTGTATATGCTTAAAATTGACATCCAGTAAAACCTGGTGCAAGCTATTAATTTGCTTTTCTTCGAAATCGCTAAATATTAATTTATTAGGAGCGATGTCAATGGACTTTATTAACGAACTTCTTTCGTTGTTGAAAAGGAAAATGTTAATTCCAATATCGTTTAGCAGGTTATACGATTTTTCGGTTAAGCAGATTTCGGTATCATTAACAAATGTTGAATTTGAAGTCTTAACAAGGTTTGCTACCAATAAAGCGTTTTTTCCTGATATGAATTCCTGCTGATATCGGATTCGCTCAACCGACGATTCCAAAATACATTCCGACTTAAACCAGATGTTAATCGACTTATAGCTCGTAAGGGATTCCCAAATCAACAGTAGGTATATGTATGTATCGACAAAATTTAAATTAAAGGTTCTGGTCATTTTTACTAAGGGTAAATCCCTGTTAATTTCGAGCAAATCCTGGAATTCCTCGGCTATTTCGTATGATTCTTTCAATTCACGCCTGAAATAATCCTCCAAATTACTGAGATACTCGAGAAATTCCAATGCTCCCTGTACTAATTCAATTTTCTTTGCAGGTATGCTCTGACCGGCTAAAACTGCCTGGCATATTTTATTGTTTACCACATAGTAATCGTTAAGGTACGAGTAGCCGAAAGAGTAAGTAACTCTCTTTTTTTGAAGTATCCCCTTGTTGTGTAAATCAACCAGTTCATCGGCTATTTGTAATATTTTCATTAAAGGGCAGCCAAAATGCTCGGCCAGAAAATTTATTGTTAGGGGAGTTTCCCTGTAGGTTAGAACAAAACCCACCGCAATTAACACCGCTTGTATTTCATTCACTTTAAAGTAGCTGCATAAGTATTTCAGAGGCTCACCGCACCGTTCATAGAATGATTTATCAAGTTGATAATCTCTTGATTTCTCGTAAATTTCAGTAATAACGTCAAGTGTTAATTGTCGGCTATACTTTTCCATTTTTTACTTTTTTCGACAAAGATAATCAACGACTACGACATTTTGTGTCGTTTTAGTTTTTTTGATTCAAAATTCTCCTATGTTGCTAATAATAAAATATTTAGCAACATCAATGTGTTGCACATCTTGCTCGGAGAAACATATAGAAATTCCTAAGTATATAAATGCCCCCCCACCCCGTAACATTCATCCCTCGGCTCGGCATAGATTAGCGAAGCGTATATACGTCCTGGCTAAAGGACATTTTTACCTGTCTTGCCGTAAGGCAAAGTTTA